>CBFGZZ010000037.1:0-35636 GCA_965653385.1 uncultured Streptomyces sp.
TCTCCGAGAACCGAGCCGCCCGACCGAGGACGGACACCCCCCGGCGCGGCCCCGACCCACCCACTCACCGAACCGCGCTACGCGAACCCCACCAGACACCCGCGGGCCGCCGCAGGCATCCGACCCCCACCCACCGCAACGTGCCGCCGCAGGCATCCGACCCCCACCCACCGCAACGTGCCGCCGCAGGCATCCCGGCCCCCACCCACCGCAACGGGCAGCCGCAGGCATCCCGACCCCCACCCACCGCAACGGGCAGCCGCAGGCACCCCCGCCCAACCGCCGGAGGCACCCGCAGGCATCACCCCGCAGCCCGACTCAACCGCCCACCCAACTCCCGCACACACCGCACCAGTTCCCCCGGCCCCTCCACCGAGAACTCACACCCCACCATCGCCAACCGCACAGCCAGCCACTCCACTGGCTCACTGACCACCGCCCGCACCCGGCACCCACTCCCGCCTTCACCCGCCGCCTCCGGCACCCCCAACCACCGAGGCAACCGAGCCCCCACAACCTCCACCCCCGCAGCGAACGTCACGACCACCTCGTACGTCTCCTGCCGAGGCCGAATCGACTGCCGCAGATACTCCGCCGCACTCCCCGTCGGCAACTCCCGCTCGGCGAACCGCACCCCGGTGGCGAACGGCTCACTCACCCGGTCGACCCGGAACGTACGCCAGTCCCCCCGATCGAGGTCGTACGCCACGAGGTACCACCGCTGCCCCGTGGACACCAGCCGATGCGGCTCGGTCACCCGCCGCGACCCGACCCCGTCCTTCGCCCGGTACGCGAACCGCAACCGCTCCCGCCCCGCCACACACGACGCCATGACGGTCAGTGTCTCGGGCGCGATACTCGCCCCGTCCCCACTGGTCAACGGCGTGGTCGCGGCCTGAAGCGTGCTCACCCGGTGCCGCAGCCGCGACGGCAGCACCTGCTCCAGTTTGGCCAGCGCCCGGACCGACGCCTCGTCGACGCCCTCGACGGCGTGCCCCGCGCCCGCCCGCAGCCCGACCGCGATGGCCACGGCCTCCTCGTCGTCCAGCACGAGCGGCGGCATCGCCTTGCCCGCGACAAGCCGGTACCCACCGTCGGAACCCTTCGTCGCCTGCACGGGATACCCCAGCTCCCGCAGCCGGTCGATGTCCCGCCGAACCGTGCGCCGGGACACCCCGAGCCGATCGGCGAGCTCGCCACCGGGCCATTCGCGTGGCGTCTGAAGAAGCGAGAGGAGTGTCAGCAGCCGTGCCGGAGTATCTGTCGTCATGAGTTCGAGGATGCCGTAGAAGTAGGACACGATCTGACCTACTGGCGGAATAGCTTCAGGACATGACCTCAACCGAGACAGCTTCCCCACTCGTGACAGGCGACCGCCGCCGCTGGTTCGCCCTGGCCATCGTGATGACCGCGGCCTTCATGGACCTGGTCGACGTCACGATCGTCAACATCGCCATCCCGTCGATCCAGCGCGAGGCGGGCGCGACGTTCGGCCAGATCCAGTGGATCACCGCCGGCTACGCCCTCGCGTTCGCCGCCGGTCTGATCACGGGTGGCCGTCTCGGCGACATACACGGCCGCAAGCGACTGTTTCTGATCGGCATCGGCGGCTTCACCCTCGCCTCCGCCCTGTGCGGCTTCGCCGCGAACCCGGAGATGCTGGTCGCCTCCCGCATCCTCCAGGGCGCGATGGCGGCGCTGATGGTGCCGCAGGTCCTGTCGATCGTGCACGCCACCTTCCCGGCACACGAACGCGGCAAGGTCTTCGGCCTGTTCGGCGCGGTCGTCGGCCTCGGCGCGGTCACCGGCCCGCTGCTCGGCGCCCTGCTCACGGAGTGGAACCTCTTCGGCCTCGAATGGCGCCCGATCTTCCTGATCAACCTCCCGGTCGGCATCGCGGGCCTGATCCTCGGCAGCCGTTTCATCACCGAGTCCAAGGCGCCGAAGGCCCTGAAGCTGGACCTCGTCGGCGTCGCCCTGGTCACGCTCGGCCTGCTGATGCTGCTCTACCCGCTGACCCGTGGCCGCGAGCTGGGCTGGCCGACGTGGGGGTACGTGGTGATGGCGGGCGCGCTCGTGGTCCTCGCGGCGCTGGTGACGTACGAGAAGAGGAAGGCGACCCGTGACGGCTCCCCGCTGATCGAGCTCTCCCTGTTCAGGGTGAAGAGCTTCGCGGCCGGCATCGCCGTACAGACCGTCTTCGGCGTGGCGCTCGGCATCTTCTTCCTGGTCTGGACGCTGTACATGCAGTTCGGCCTGGGCTGGAGCCCGTTGAAGGCGGGCCTGACCGGCATCCCGTTCTCGATCGCGGTCTCCACGGCGGCCGGCATGTCGGTCCAGAAGCTGGTCCCGCGCTTCGGCCGCAAGGTGCTGCAGGCGGGCGCCCTGGTGATGGCGATCGGCGTCCTGATCTACATCTGGGAGGCCAACCGCTACGGCCTGTCCATCGCGCCCTGGCAGATGGCGCTGCCCCTGGTCGTGATGGGCGTCGGCATGGGCCTGATCGTGGCGCCGCTGACGGACGCGATCCTCTCGGAGGTGCCGCGCGAGCACGCCGGTTCGGCGTCGGGCCTGATCAACACGGTGCAACAGATGGGCAACGCGCTGGGCCTCGGCCTGGTCTCGGTGGTCTTCTTCGGCGTCGTCGACGACTCCCTGGCCGAGGCCGGGGAGCGCACGCCGGCCGGCCTGGCCTTCGCGGACGGGTTCCAGCACGCGCTCTGGTGGGTCGCCGCGGTGATGGGCGTCATCTTCCTGCTGATGTCCGCGCTGCCGAAGCGACCGGCCCAGCACGTCGAGGGAGCGGCCGATGATCCGTCGTCGGCGACGGAGAAGGAGCCCGCGTTGGTGGGCTGAGAGCGGGGGAGGGGCCCGGCACCTCGGTGCCGGGCCCCTTGTTGTTTCTGTTTCTCCCTGTTGAGAGCCTGGTCATGCCCGATTAGGCCCGAACCTGTTTACTTTCCGGAAATCCGGGCGTAGCCTCCCAGCGAAACCACAAGTTCGGGCACAGTTCGGAGGCGAACGGACATGTACGCACCGGAGCGGCAGCAGGAGATCCTCCGGCTGGCTCGTGACGGCGGCCGAGTGGACGTCCTGTCGCTGGCCGAGGAGTTCCAGGTGACGGCGGAGACGATCCGCCGGGACCTGAAGGCCCTCGACCGCGCCGGACTCGTACGCCGTGTGCACGGTGGCGCGATCCCGGCCGGGCGCCTGGACTTCGAGCCGGACCTCGCCGAGCGCGAGTCGACGGCGGCCGACGAGAAGGACCGCGTCGCGAAGGCGGCCCTCGCGGAGCTGCCCACCCAGGGCACGGTGATCCTCGACGCCGGTACGACGGTGGCCCGCCTCGCCGCCGCCCTGCCGCTGGAGGCGTCCCTCACGGTCGTCACGCACAGCCTGCCCATCGCGGCCCGCCTCGCGGACCACCCCAGCGTCCAGCTCCACCTGGTCGGAGGCCGCGTACGGCACCGTACGCGTGCCGCCGTGGACGCCTGGGCGCTGCGCGCGTACGGCGAGATCCGCGCCGACGTCCTGTTCGTCGCGGCCAACGGCTTCTCCGCCGAGCACGGTCTGACCACCCCCGACCTCGCCGAGGCGGCGGTCAAGCGCGCGGCCGTGTCCGCCGCCCGCCGGGTGGTGCTGCTCGCCGACTCCTCCAAGCACGGCCAGGAGCACTTCGCCCGCTTCGGTGACCTGAGCGACGTGGACCTGCTGATCACCGACAGCGGGCTGAGCCCCGAAGACGCCACCGCGATCGAGCGCGGCGGCACGGAAGTAGTGCGCGCATGATCCTCACCGTCACCCCGAACCCGTCCCTGGACCGCACCTACGAGGTGCCCTCCCTCGACCGCGGCGAGGTCATCCGCGCCACCGGCGAGCGCATGGACCCGGGCGGCAAGGGCGTGAACGTCTCCCGTGCCGTGACGGCCGCCGGGCAGCGCACGGTCGCCGTACTGCCCTTGGGCGGTGCGCCCGGCGCGCTCGTCGCCGACCTGCTCGACGCCCAGGGCATCGAGGTCGCGCCCGTCCCGGTCGCCGGAGCGACCCGCTCGAACATCGCGCTCGCGGAGTCGGACGGCGTGCTCACGAAGATCAACGCGCCCGGCCCCGAGCTGTCGGCGGCCGAGCAGGAGCTGCTCCTGGAGACGGTGCGCGAGCAGTCGCGCGACGCCGCCTGGATCGCCTGCTGCGGCAGCCTGCCGCGCGGGCTCGCACCGTCCTGGTACGCCGATGTGGTCGCCCGGGCGCACGCAGGGGGCGCGCGGATCGCCCTGGACACCTCCGGGCCCGCCCTCCTCGAAGCCCTGCGCGCCCGCCCCGATGTGGTGAAGCCGAACGCCGAGGAACTCGCGGCGGCGGTCGGGCGCCCCCTGACCACCGTCGGCGACGCGCTGAAGGCCGCCGAGGAGCTGCGTGAGATGGGCGCCGCCGCCGTACTGGCGAGTCTGGGCGCGGACGGTCAGCTGCTCGTGGACGGCGCGGGCGCCTGGTTCGCCACCGCGCGCGTGGACGTCGTACGCAGCAATGTCGGCGCAGGTGACTCCTCCCTGGCCGGCTTCCTCATCGCGGGCGGCAACGGACCGCAGGCCCTCGCCTCGGCGGTCGCGCACGGCGCCGCCGCCGTGCAGCTGCCCGGCAGCGTGATGCCCTCGCCTTCCGATCTGGACCCGTCGGCGGTGACGGTCACGGCCGAGGTGCCGGTGGACCGTGTCCTCAAGGAGCCGGTGTCATGACGAATGTCGCGGTTGTCACAGTTGTTGCCGATCCGGTCCGTAAGCGGCGAAGCTCGGCGTTACTCACGCCCGCCGACGGACGGCAGGGCCTCCTGAGCCGCTCTGCCGCCCGGGGGAGGCGGGATTTCCCCGACCCCGCCTCCCCCACCCGAACCTCCCCCCACGGCACCCCCGTCCCCTTCCCCGCCCACCAGACTCACCGGGCGATACGCGCGCTAAGGAGCCCGCGATGAGCGACATGATCACCGCGGACCTGGTCGATCTCGACCTGTCCGCCGACACCAAGGAAGCCGCGGCGCGTGCCCTCGCCGAGCGCATGGTGGCCCTGGGCCGGGTGACCGACCTGGAGGGCTTCCTCGCCGACGTGGCCGCGCGCGAAGCACAGATGCCGACCGGCCTCGACGGCGGCATCGGCATCCCGCACTGCCGCAGCGCCCATGTCACCGAACCGACACTCGCTTTCGGGCGCAGCGCCGCCGGAATCGACTTCGGTGCCGCGGACGGCCCCGCCGACCTGATCTTCCTCATCGCCGCTCCGGCGGGCGCGGACGACGCCCACCTGACGATCCTGTCGTCGCTGGCCCGGCAGCTGATGAACGCCGAGTTCACGGACGCGCTGCGTTCGGCGGGCGACGCGGCGTCGGCGGCGGCGCTGATCCGGGGCGAGGAGCCCGAGGCGGCCGAGGCCGCCGGTTCCGCTCCCTCCGAAAACTCCGTGGCGTCGTCGGTGGCGGCCTCCGCCGACGCCGCCACGGGCACCACCTCCGAGGCCCCCGCGGAGCCGGCCGCCGAGCGCCCCTTCCGTATCGTCGCCGTCACCTCCTGCCCGACCGGCATCGCCCACACGTACATGGCCGCCGAGTCGCTGGAGAACGCGGGCCGTGAGGCGGGGGTCGAACTCGTCGTCGAGACGCAGGGCTCGGCCGGCTTCACCCGGCTCGACCCGGCCGTCATCGCGGCGGCGGACGGCGTGATCTTCGCGCACGACGTGGCCGTACGCGAGAAGGACCGGTTCGCCGGGAAGCCGACCGTCGACACCGGCGTGAAGGCGGGCATCAACCGCCCGGCCGAGCTCATCGCCGAGGTCCGTGGCAAGGCCGAGCGCGGCGAGGTCACCGGTGCCGCCAGGCCCGGCACTCCCGTCGAGCGCGCCGGCGAGTCCGGCGAGGGCTACGGCACCAAGCTGCGCAAGTGGCTGATGTCCGGTGTGAGCTACATGGTCCCGTTCGTCGCGGCAGGCGGTCTGCTGATCGCCCTCGGCTTCGCGATCGGCGGCTACCAGATCAACGAGGCCAAGTCGGTCACCGAGCACTTCGACTGGGGCCAGGTCGACAGCTGGGGCGCACTGCTCTTCCAGATCGGCGCGGCCGCCTTCGGCTTCCTCGTCCCGGTCCTCGCCGGATACATCGCCTACGGCATGGCGGACCGGCCAGGCCTCGTGCCCGGCTTCGTCGGCGGCGCGATCTCGGTGACGATCGGCGCCGGGTTCCTCGGCGGCCTGGTCGCCGGTCTGATCGCCGGTGGGGTGGTCCTCGGCATCCAGCGGATCGACATCCCACCGGTGCTGCGCGGCATCATGCCGGTGGTGGTGATCCCGCTGGTCTCCTCGGCGGTCGTCGGCTTCCTGATGTTCGTGGTGATCGGCAAGCCGATCTCCGAGGCGCAGAAGGGCCTGACCGACTGGCTGAACAGCCTCTCCGGCACCAACGCCATCCTGCTCGGCATCCTGCTCGGCCTGATGATGTGCTTCGACCTCGGCGGCCCGGTCAACAAGGTGGCCTACACCTTCGCGACGGCCGGCATCTCGGTCGCGGCGCCCAGCGACTCCGCGATGAAGATCATGGCCGCAGTGATGGCCGCGGGCATGGTCCCGCCGCTGGGCATGGCCCTGGCCACCACGGTCCGCAAGAAGCTGTTCACCACGGCCGAGCGCGAGAACGGCAAGGCGGCCTGGGTGCTGGGCGCCTCCTTCATCTCCGAGGGCGCCATCCCGTTCGCGGCGGCCGACCCGCTGCGCGTGATCCCCGCGTCCATGGCGGGCGGCGCGGTCACCGGTGCGCTGACCATGGCCTTCGGCTCGACCCTGCGCGCCCCGCACGGCGGCATCTGGGTCACCTTCCTGATCGGCAAGCCGTTCCTCTACCTGCTGGCCATCGCGGCCGGTACGGCGGTCACGGCCGGCCTGGTCATCCTGCTGAAGGGCATGCGCCGGACGGCGCCGGAGGGCACCGCTGACGCCGTGTCCCCGGCGGTGGAGGCGAAGCAGCCGGTCGCCGCGTAAGGCTTCCGCTTGCCCCTTTGGGGAGCTGTGAGCTGTTCACGGCACCTGCGAGATACGTCACGGTCCGGGCCGCATGGTCCGGACCGTGGTGTCTACTGGGGCGTATGCCGGAAAACGTCACGATCCTCCAGCTGCTGGGCCCCGTCGTACTCGCCCTGGCGGTCGCACTGTGGGTGACCGGACTGACCCGTCTGCTGCGCCGCTATCGCGCGACGGACCCCCGGCGCGCACCCGGCCAAGCGCTCCCCGGCCCGGCACTCCCCGGCCAAGCGCTCCCCGGCCTTCCGCACCAGCGCCAGACCGCCCCCGACCTGGAGGCGGTCGAACTCACCCCGGCCGAACTCGACGCCTTCGCGGGACTGGTACGACAGCTCGACAAAGGCCGCTGAGCACGGCATCCGCCGTTACGGCACCTGCGCCGCCCGCCGCTCCATCGCCTCGCGTGCCGCGTCCTCGCTGACGTACACCTCGCACATGTGCCGCCCGTCGGGCGTCGCCGTGTGCTCGACCTCCCAGAGGGAGACCTCCTCGCCGTCGGGCAGCAGGAAGGCGTGCTCGTAGAGCGAGAAGCACAGCCCGGCGCGCGCGGCCCGGCACGGGCGTCCGAATGCCTGTGTGATCTGGTGCGCCCACGCCGTGGCCAGCAGCGCGGCCGTCGCCGCGTCCGGCCGGTCGGGGTTCTCCGCCCGGCGCAGCACTCGCCGCGCGTGGTCCGCCGAGTCGTCCGGCGCATAGGAGTGCCGAGGCGCGGGTATCGGCGACAGCTGTACCGTCACCGGCAGTTCGAAGTCCGGCGCGTCCGGCGGGAGCGGCAGTCGCGCGGTCGCGGCGCGCAGCTCCTCCTCGTCGGTGTACACCTCGTGCTGCGGGTCGCGGCCCCGCGCGGTGTTGTGGACGAGCTCCCACAGCGTGAGCGCCGAGCCGTCGGCGAGCAGCCAGGTGTGCCGGTACGTCTCGCGGTGCAGCCCCGCGCTGTGGTGCGCGGAGTGCAGCGAGCTGTCGTGAGCCAGCGCACAGTCGAGCCGCCGTATCGTCTCGTCCGGCAACTCGAACGAGTTCAGGGCGCGGCCGAGAAGTCGCGCGAGATGCTCCTCCGGAGACTCGGGCGACTCGGCTGGTTCGTACGCTGCCGTCTCGTACGGAACGCTCAAGGTTTCTCCCGGCGTTGCTGCATGTCACCTTGTGGGTGCATACCGTAGCCCCTCGGTCGGACATCATGTCCGGGAACCGAGAAAACGTACGTCCGGTAAAACGCGCGGACCGCGCGAGAAGTTCCCGCGCGGCCCCACGAACCGTCAAGAATCCCTGATCCGACGCCACTTCAGGGCGTTACGAAGGGATCAGGCGGCGCTGCCCGCCACCCACTCGTTCCACGACATGTTCCAGCCGTTGAGGCCGTTGTCCGGCGTCACGGTCTTGTCGGGGGAGTTCTTGACGATCACGACGTCACCGACCGTCGAGTTGTCGAAGAACCACCTGGAAGCCGTGTCGCCCTGTCCGCCCTGCACATCCTGCAGGCCGACGCAGCCATGGCTGGTGCCCTGGCGGCCGAAGGGCGGGTTGCCCTTGTTGTACCAGTAGTTGCCGTGGATGAAGGTCCCCGACTGCGTGAGCCGCATCGCGTGCGGCACGTCCGGGATGTCGTAGGCGTTGGCGAGGCCGACCGTCCTGCTGTCCATCCGCAGCTTCTCGAACTTCTCGGTGATCACCATCTGCCCGTTGTACGTCGGGAACTCCGAGCTGCCCGCCGAGATCGGCACCGACTTGATCGTCTCGCCGTCCCGCACGACCGTCATCGTCTGCCTGTTCACGTCGACCGTGGAGACCTGCGAGTGGCCGATGGTGAAGGTGACCGTCTTCTTCTGTACGCCGTGGACGCCGTTCGCGCCCTCGACGCCGTCCAGGTCGATCTTCATCGTGACCTTGGAGCCGGCCTTCCAGTACTGCTCGGGCCGGAAGTCGAGCCGCTGCTCCCCGAACCAGTGCCCGACCACCTTCTGCCCGCTGCTGGAGCTGACGGTGATGTGCGACTGGACGGCCTTCTTGTCGCTGATCGCCTTGTCGAAGTTGAACGACACCGGCATCCCGACGCCGACCGTGGTGCCCTCGTCGGGCGTGTAGGTCCCGATGAAGCTGTTGGCCGAGGAGACCGTGGTGAAGGTGGAGTCGGCGGCGGTGCCGCGCCCGTCCCCGTCCTTCGCGGTGGCCGCTATGCGGTACTTCGTCCCCCGCTCCAGCTGCTCCTTCGGCTTCCAGCTGCCCCCGTCGGCGGACAGGGAGCCCGGCACGGCCTGCCCGCTCTCCGCCACCGTCATCTTCACCTCGGTCAGCCTGCCGTCGCTGACCTTCACGCCGGTCGAGTTGATCGAGGCCCCGTTCGAGCCGTCCTTCGCCGAGATCTCGATCGTCGCGGCGGACGACCTGGAGTCCTCGCCGGCCTTGTCGTCGTTGTCGGCGTTGGCGCTCCCGCCGCAGGCGGTGAGCGTCAGGGCGCCGATCATCAGGGCGGCACAGGCCCCCAGTGCGCGCCGCGCTGCTATGTTCGGCGTTGTCACGATCTGCTCCATCTTCATGCGATCTGCGGTATGCGTTCCGTTCCGGGGAGGAAGAGGTCACCGCCCCCGGACCGGGTTCCCGGCGTTCGCGGTGAATGCCGTCACGTGACAGAACCGCGACACTTCGACATCGTCAGACCCCGTACAACTCCCCGTACGACGGCCACACTCCACCCGCCCCGTCCACCGACTGGGCCGCTCGCACGGCCCGCACGATCGCGCGCGTCACCGCGTCCGCGCCCGCCGCCAGCAGCTCGTTCAACGCGAGGGGATGCCCCGCGTCGAGCGGGCGGTCACCGGTGGCCAGCGCGAACACCGTGTCCCCGTCGTTGAGCAGATGCACCGGCCGCACGGCCCGCGCGATGCCGTCGTGCGCCGTACCGGCCAGCTTCTGCGCCTGTGCCTTCGTCAGGTCCGCGTCGGTGGCGACCACCGCGAGCGTGGTGTTCAGCGGGGGCGGCGCGCTCTTCGCCGCGATGTCCGCGAGCCGCTGTCGCGCGGCCTCGTGCAGATCCGCCTCCGGGTGGTCGACCCGCCCCTGGAACAGCTCCCCGTACAGCACCCCGGTCTCCGGATCCACGGCCGACCCGGCCGCGTTGGCCACGACCAGCGCGGCCACCGTGATCCCCGAGCCGAGGACCGTGCTCGCGGTGCCGATCCCGCCCTTGACCGGCCCGACGGTGGCTCCCGTGCCGGCGCCCACGCAGCCCTCCCGCACCGGGGCGCCCGGCTCGCTCGCCGCGGCCGCCTCGACCGCCTCCCGCCCGATGGCCGCGTCCGGCCTCGCGCGGAAGTCGCCGCCCCGCCCGAGATCGAAGACGCACGCGGCGGGCACCACCGGCACGACATGCGCCGGATCCGCCCCGACCCGGACCCCGCGCTGGTGCTCCTCCAGCCAGGCCATCACCCCGGACGCCGCGTCGAGCCCGTACGCGCTGCCCCCGGTCAGCACGATCGCCTCGACCTTCTGCACGAGGTTGCGCGGATCGAGGGCGTCCGTCTCCTTGGTGCCCGGCCCGCCGCCGCGCACGTCCACGGCGGCCACCGCCCCGCCCTCGGGTGCCAGGACGACCGTGGTGCCGGTGAGCCAACCGTCGCCGTTACGCGTCGCGTGACCCACCCGCAGCCCGGCGACATCTGTCAGAGCGTCAACTGTCATGAGCCCAGTGTCGTCCAGCCACCGAGGCCGGCCCCCCGGACTCTCGCAGGACGGGGCCGCGCCTCGCGTCAGACGACCGGCGCCGTCGCCTCCCCGCGCACCCGGCCCGCCCTGCGTGCCGTCAACGTCTCCCCGGTCGCCACCGTCCCCGCCGAGACCAGGCCGGCCGCCGGCACCGCCCAGTCGCCCAGGAAGGTGCAGCAGATCACCAGCAGGGCCGCGGTCGGCAGCACCAGCTGCTGGGCGATGCCCACCTTGAAGTAGCGCGAGTGCAGCGCCCACACGGTGAGCAGATACAGCGCCGTCGGCAGGGTCACCGCCGCCGACGCGGCCAGCGTCGAGATGTGCGCCTTGTGGACGGCCTGCTCGACCGCCACCTCCAGGCCCGCGCCGATCGCCGCCGCCGAGGCGAAGACCACGTAGTGGCCGTAGCCCCACAGGAACGCCTGCCTGTTGGACTTCAGATGGCCGTGGATCGGCACCACGAAGTAGATCCACCAGGCCGCGAAGATGATCAGGAGCCCGCCCGCGGCGATCGGCAGCAGATCGCCCAACGCGTCGTTCTCGTCGATGCCGGTCTTCACGGCGACCGTGGCGGCGGCGATGGTCTCGCCGAGCACGATGATCGTGAACAGCCCGTACCGCTCGGCGATATGACGCGGATGCCAGGACGTCTGATGGTCCTTCTCCGCGAACGGCGGCACACACATCTCCAGGACCGCCATCACCAGGAACACCCAGGGCCTGGCGTCCTCGGGCAGCACCACCAGGCCCACCCAGCCGATCTGACACAGCAGCACACCGCCGGCGTACCGCAGGGCCATCCGGCGTTCCGGGCCCTCGCACGACCTGGCCACGCGCAGCCACTGCGTCACGAGGGCGAGCCGCATGATCACATAGCCGAGCAGTACGGCCAGGTAGTCGTGGTCCTCGAACGCCCTGGTGACCCCGGCGGCCAGCACCAGGACACCGGCGATCTGGACGAGGGTGACGACCCGGTAGAGGATGTCGTCGTTGTCGTAGGCCGAGGCGAACCAGGTGAAGTTCATCCAGGCCCACCAGATGGCGAAGAACACCATCGCGTAGTTGAGGATCCCCTCGCCCGGATGCCCCTCGGCGACGGCGTGCACCAACTGGATGCCCGCCTGGGCGATGGCCACGACGAAGCACAGGTCGAAGAAGAGCTCCAGCGGAGTGGCGGCACGGTGCGCCTCGCCGCGGCCCCGGGCCGTGAGCCGACGCAGGGGACGGCGGTGTCCGGGCGGGCGGGGGGAGTCCGGCGCGGGAGTCGAACTGGACGTCATGGGGTCAAGCACAGCAGATCAGGCGCGGAATTTCCTGCGAAGGGATCACAAGCGCGCAAGCATCCGGGACCGCGGCCGGGAAGGCCGTCGCCGTGCGGGCCGTACCCTGGACGTATGAGCACCGCCCCCGCCTCCGAGCCGCGCGAGCCGAAGCCCGCGCTGATCTTCGACGACCCGCTGGACCAGCAGTCCTCGGACGACACCGACCGTGGCTGGGGCGAGCGACCGCGTGGCGACGGTGACAGCGCGGCAGATCTGAAGCGTTTCCTCGACGAGAAGCCGCCCCACCACATCTGATCCGTTACCGCTGGTCGTGCCCCGAGCCGCGCTGGGCGACCAGCGCGTCGCGGATCTCCTTGAGGACCTCCAGCTCGGTCACCTCGATGACCTCCTGCGTGCCTTCCTTCGCCTTGCGCCGGGCCTCCACCCGGGCCAGGTACTTCGCCATCGGCAGGACCATCAGGAAGTAGACGACGGCCGCGGTGATCACGAAGCTGAGGGTGGCGCCGAGGACGGAGCCCCACAGGATCTGAATGCCCCGCTCGCCTTCGCACGACGAGCTCAGGCACGAGCTGTAGTGATCGAGGTTCTTGGTGCCGATCGCTCCGACCAGCGGGTTGATGATCCCCTTCACCACCGCGTTCACGATGTTGGTGAACGCGGCGCCGATGACCACCGCTACCGCCAGATCGACGACGTTCCCGCGCATCAGGAAGGCCTTGAAGCCGTCCCAGACGCCCGGTTCCTTCTTCTCGCTCACCGCGGAGCCTCTCCTCGTGTGCACAGGTTGTGGAACGAACAGCTCCGCAACCTACGTCAGGGCTAGGCCATCCTGTCCAATTGCACCACCTGAACGAGGGGCTCGACAGGGCGATAAGCACCATGTGCGCGACATGCGCGATCCAGCTCAGCACAGTGTCACCGCCAGCCGCGCCGTAGCGCTCGCGCCCGCGAGACGCGCCGCGGTGGAACGCGGCACCGACAGCACCACCAGCGCCCCGCTCTCGCCCGCGACGTCCAGCGGTTCCGGCACCTTCGACACCCGCGCCCCGCGCGCGACCACCTCGGCGCCGCCCCCGCCCGGCGCGTTCTCCTCCGCGGCGATCACATCGACCCGGTCACCGGGCCGCAGCAGCCGCACGGTGGCCCCGTCGGCGATTCGCACCGGCGCGGACACCCGCTCCACGGCCCGGTGTTGGCGAACCGGCTCCGCCACCGGATGCCCGCGTGCCGGGCCGGTCTCCCCGGGCCCCGCCGCCACGAGCGCGGCAGCCGTGACGGCGAGCCCCGCCGCCGCGGCCCGCCTGCGATGCCGTAGCAGCCGGCGCAACTGGTACAGCCCGCCGCGTACCCGCACGGGAGCGAAGTGCGGCACCTCGCACGTGGCCGGGGCGTCCGGGCCCGGAGGGAGCAGGGCGACAGAAGGAGAGGGAGAAGGAGAGGTCGAAGACGGGTCGAACGGCATGAGAACCACCACCTGCGGCGAGAGATCGGCTTGCGAAGCCACGATGGGGCATCGCGCCGTCGCCCGCCGGAGCCGGTGGACTACTGGCAGGTTGTGGACAACTCCCTCACCCGTACGGGAAGTTCCACATCCACAACCACGCCACGACCACAACCACTCCTACGGTCACGGCTACGGCAGCTCGAACCCCGGATCCATCCCACCCAACGCCGTCGCGCACAGACAGTCCCGCTCCTCGTTCGTCGGCAGCGCGGCCACCGCGTCGAACAACACGCCCCGCAACCGGTCCACGTTGGCCGCGAACACCCGCAGCACCTCGTCGTGCGAGACGCCGTCGCCGGTCTCGGCGCCCGCGTCGAGGTCGGTGACCAGCGTCAACGACGTGTAGCAGAGTTCGAGTTCACGGGCGAGCGCCGCCTCGGGGTGGCCGGTCATGCCCACCACCGACCAGCCCTGGGCCTGATGCCACAACGATTCGGCACGGGTCGAGAAGCGGGGCCCCTCGACCACGACCAGCGTGCCGCCGTCCACCGGCTCCCAGTCCCGCCCTCGCGCCGCCTTCAGCGCGGCCGCGCGGCCGGTCGGGCAGTAGGGGTCGGCCAGGGAGACGTGCACCACGTTCGGCACGGTGCCGTCGGGCAGCGGCAGCCCGTCGAAGTACGTGCCGACCCGGGACTTCGTGCGGTCGACCAGCTGGTCCGGCACCAGCAGCGTGCCCGGCCCGTACTCGGGTCGCAGGCCGCCGACCGCGCACGGGCCGAGGACCTGACGGGCGCCGAGCGAGCGCAGGGCCCAGAGGTTGGCCCGGTAGTTGATGCGGTGCGGGGGAAGATGGTGGCCGCGGCCGTGCCGGGGCAGGAAGGCGACCCGTCGGCCGGCGATCTCGCCCAGGAAGAGGGAGTCACTGGGCGGCCCGTACGGGGTGTCCACCTGTATCTCGGTCACGTCGTCGAGGAACGAGTAGAAGCCGGAGCCACCGATCACGCCGAGTTCGACGTTCGCCTTGTTCGCCATGTCCGCACCCTAACCGCACCCGCAAACGCCGAGGACCCCGCCGCCGGAGAGCGACAGGGTCCCGTAAGAGACGCGTCCCACGTGCCCGTGGGAAGTGCTTACGCGGCGGAGCTGCTGGAGGAGGTGCCGGCGCTCGACGACTTCGACTCCGAGGACGACGAGGAAGACGACGTCGAGGAGGAAGAGGACGAGTCGGAAGAGGAGGACGTCGACGACTTCGACGACGCCGGCGAGCTGCTCGACGAGGAGCCGCGGCTGTCGTTGCGGTAGAAGCCGGAGCCCTTGAAGACGATGCCGACCGCGGAGAACACCTTCTTGAGGCGGCCCTGGCAGCTGGGGCACTCGGTCAGGGCGTCGTCGGTGAACTTCTGCACCGCCTCGAGGCCCTCGCCGCACGCGGTGCACTGGTACTGGTAGGTCGGCACTGTCTTCCTCCTGGCACTCTCACTCGATGAGTGCTAACGACGGTCAAGTGTGACGTATTCCAGCCGCTCAGTCCACTGCCACCGGCACGCGGTGACCGACGCCACGTGCCACGGTGCGCCCGCGGGGCCGTGCCGCCAGCCGTGAACGCAGTGCCACCAGGGTCGCCAGGGCGAGCAGGG
The DNA here is from genome assembly GCA_965653385.1 of uncultured Streptomyces sp. Classification (GTDB taxonomy): domain Bacteria; phylum Actinomycetota; class Actinomycetes; order Streptomycetales; family Streptomycetaceae; genus Streptomyces. The sequence goes on from CBFGZZ010000037.1 coordinate 15,117, forward strand.
TCCCGCCCATCGGCACCAGGAAACCGGCGCCGCCCCAGAAGCGGTCCTCCAGCTGTCCGGCCACGGTGACCGCTGCGGCCTGGCCGAGCGCGACCGCGCCCGTGAGCCAGGTGAAGGCCTCGGTGCGGGCGCCGGCCGGGACCAGGCTCTCGACCAGCGTGTAGCCGGTGATCAGCGCGGGCGCGATGCACATGCCGACCAGCAGGCCGAGGCCCGCCAGGACGAGCACCGAGTGCGCGGCCCACAGACCGGACGCGGCCAGCGCGAGGGCGGCGTAGCCGACCAGGAGGCGGCGCTGCGGGGCCACCCTCCACACGATGGCGCCGCACACGATGCCGGAGAGCATGTTGCCGGCGGCGAAGGTGCCGTACAGGACGCCGTTGAGTCCGGGTTCGCCGATGGACTCGGTGAACGCGGCCAGGGAGACCTGCATGCCGCCGAAGACGGAACCGATGCCGAGGAAGGTCACGATCAGCACGCGCACTCCGGGGATGCGCAGTGCCGAAGCGTGCTCCACGCGCGCGTGCCCGGCGACCGCGACCGACGGCTGGGTGCTCTTCTGCGCGGCGAACAGCAGACCGCCCAGCAGGGTCAGCGCGGCCTCCGTGACCAGGCCCGCGGCCGGGTCGACGGCGGTGCACAGGGCGGTGGCCAGCAGCGGGCCGACGACGAAGGTCAGCTCGTCCGTGACCGACTCGAAGGCCGCCGCAGTCGTCATCAGGGGCGAACCCTGGAGCTTCACACCCCAGCGGGCCCGCACCATCGGACCGACCTGCGGCACCGAGGCACCGGTCGGCACGGCCGCCACGAAGAGCGCCCACAGGGGGGCGTGGGACAGGGCGAGCGCCGTCAGGGTCAGGCCGGACAGTGTGTGGACGAGGACACCGGGGAGCAGGACGGCGCGCTGCCCGTAGCGGTCGGCGAGGCGGCCGCTGTAGGGCGCGAACAGCGCCATGGAGACGCCGGTGACGGCCGCGGCGGCGCCCGCCGCGCCGTAGGAACCGGTGGTGTGCTGCACCAGCAGCACGATGGAGATGGTCAGCATCGCGAACGGCTGGCGTGCCGCGAAGCCGGGGAGCAGGAACGTCCAGGCGCCGCGGGTGCGCAGCAGCTGTCCGTATCCCGGGCGGGAGGAGGCCGGCGAGTCCTTCGACTGCTCGGTGGTGACCGTGGATGCCACGGCCCGTGCCTTTCTGCCGCCTGGTAGCGCGACCCCGTCGGGTGGGGGGCGGCGCCGAGAGCTGTCCTGTCGCGCGGAACTGCGGTAGATACCGGCGTCCGCTGAGGAGGGACGTCCCGGCCGCCATACGGTCGCGCCAGCTCTGCGTCAGGCAGAGGTGGTTCGATCTAGGGGTACGCCTGCATAGTACAGGGAGTGCGGGCCGTTGACCTTGTGAACCTGAGCACTGCGGGCGCTCGGCCTGTGATCAGGATGCCCCGTTCGTCCCCAGCCATCCGGCCAGCTTGCCTCCGGCCCCTACCGCGCGCAGCCGGCGTTCGGCGGCGTCCCGTACCGGGTCCGTGGCGACGACCAGCAGTTCGTCGCCTCGTCGCAACACCGTCGTCGGCAGCGGAACGAACGATTTTCCATCGCGGACGACGAGGGTGACGGCGGACCCGGCGGGCAGCCGCAGTTCGTTGACCTCGACGCCGTGCATCTTCGAGCCCTCGGGGATCGCGAAGGACAGCAGGTGCCCGCGCAGCCGCTCCAGCGGGGCCGACTCGATGCCGAGGTCGGCGGGCTCGGGTTCCCCGCCGAGCCGCAGCTTGCGCGCGAACCACGGCAGGGTCGGCCCCTGGACCAGGGTGTAGACGACGACCAGGACGAAGACGATGTTGAAGATGCGGCGGCTGTCCTCGACCCCGCCCACCATCGGAATGGTCGCCAGGATGATGGGCACGGCACCGCGCAGCCCGGCCCAGGACATCAGGGCCTGTTCCCGCCAGGGGACGCCGAACGGCACCAGGCACAGCACGACGCTCAGCGGACGGGCCACCATGGTCAGCACCAGCCCGATGAGGAGCGCGGGCAGGATGTCGTCGCCCAGCTCGTGCGGGGTGACCAGGAGGCCGAGCAGGACGAACATGCCGATCTGGGCGATCCAGCCGACCCCGTCGGCGAACCCGCGCGTGGCGGGCCAGTGCGGCAGCTTGGCGTTGCCCATGACCATCGAGGCCAGATAGACCGCAAGGAAGCCGCTGCCGTGTGCCATCGCGCCCGCCGCGTAGGCGGCGACGGCGATGGCCATGACGGCGATCGGATAGAGACCGGAGGCGGGCAGTGCCACGTGCCTGAGGCCCCAGGAGCCCAGCCATCCCACCGCGAGGCCGATGGCGGCGCCGATGGCCAGCTCCAGCATGATCTCGCCCAGCAGCACGTACGAGTGCTCGATCGGACCGTGCGTGGAGAACGCGACCACCAGGATGACCACGGGGGCGTCGTTGAAGCCGGACTCGGCCTCCAGGGTGCCGGTCACGCGCGAGGGGAGGGGGATTCTCCGCAGCACCGAGAAGACCGCCGCGGCGTCGGTCGAGGAGACGACCGCCCCGATGATCAGCGCCTGCCGCCACTCCAGCCCGACCAGATAGTGCGCGGCCGTCGCCGTGACCCCGACGCTCACCGAGACGCCGAGCAGCGACAGGGCGGTGGCGGCGGGAAGGGCCGGTTTGATCTCCTTCCACTTCGTGCCGAGGCCGCCCTCGGCCAGGATCACGACCAGGGCCGCGTACCCGATGACCTGGGTCAGCTCGGCGTCGTCGAAGTTGATGCCGCCGATGCCGTCCTGGCCCATGAGGACGCCGATGCCGAGGTACACGAGCAGGCTTGGGAGCCCGCTGCGCGAGGAGATCCGGACCGCGGCGACCGCGACGAGCAGGACGAGCGAGCAGACGAGCAGGAGCTGGTTGAGGTCGTGGACAGTCAGCGGCCGTTCCCTTCCCTGGCCCGCGCGCACACGCGCGTGGGCTCACATACATAGGACACGAAGTGGCGGTTCTCCGCACCCAACTACTTCGTTACCTTACCTAACTCTTGACGATTTCTTGACGCTAACGGGTGCATGATCGAACGTCCGTCCGTCCTGGTTCCCTACTCCGAGTCAAGTTGGATCGGGCCCTGCGCCTATGGTTGCTCCAGCACTCCAGGACCGCCTGCCTCTCGCGTTAGGACAGCAAGGACAGCGATGCCCCCCAACACCACCGCCTCCACGGGTCAGAAGCCCGGCAAGTCCGGCAGGAAGAAGGGGCGCAGAGCCCGTCTGATCGTCCTCGTGCTGGTGCTGGCACTTGTCGGAGGCGTCGGCTACGGCGGGTACTGGTCCATCAGCACCGTCCGTGCCTCCTTCCCGCAGACCAAGGGATCACTCACGCTCCCCGGCCTGTCCGGGCCCGTCGACGTGAAGCGCGACGACTACGGCATCCCGCAGATCTACGCCTCCTCCGACGCGGACCTGTTCATGGCCCAGGGCTACGTCCAGGCGCAGGACCGGTTCTACGAGATGGACGTCCGCCGGCACATGACCTCCGGGCGGCTGTCGGAGATGTTCGGCGAGAGCCAGGTCGACAACGACGAGTTCCTGCGCACCCTGGGCTGGGACCGCGTCGCCAAGGAGGAGTACGACAAGACGCTGTCGGCGTCCACCAAGAAGTACCTCCAGGCCTACGCCGAGGGAGTCAACGCCTACCTGGACGGCAAGGACAACAAGGACATCTCCCTGGAGTACGCGGCGCTCGGGTTCACCAACGACTACAAGCCCGAGAAGTGGACCCCGGTCGACTCGCTCGCCTGGCTGAAGGCGATGGCCTGGGACCTGCGCGGCAACATGCAGGACGAGATCGACCGCGCCCTGATGACCAGCCGCCTCGGCCCCAAGCAGATCCAGGACCTGTACCCGGACTACCCGTACGGCCGGAACAAGACGATCGTCCAGAGCGGCCAGTACGACGACATCACCAAGACCTTCCAGCAGAGCGGCTCCGCGTCCTCCGCGGGCTCGACCGGCACCGGTACTGGTACTGGTACTGGCACCGGCACGGGCGCGGCCTCCAGCTCCGGCACCAGCGGCCTGCAGAGCCAGCTGTCGGGCCTCCAGAACGTCCTGGACGGCCTCCCGACGGCCGTCGGCGTGAACGGCAACGGCATCGGCTCCAACTCCTGGGTCGTCGGCGGGAAGTACACCATCACCGGCAAGCCCCTGCTGGCCAACGACCCGCACCTGTCGGCCGCGCTGCCGTCCGTCTGGTACCAGATGGGCCTGCACTGCCGCGCGGTCTCCAGCAAGTGCCAGTACGACGTCAGCGGCTACACCTTCGCGGGCATGCCCGGCGTGATCATCGGCCACAACAAGAACATCGCCTGGGGCATGACCAACTCCGGCGTCGACGTCACCGACCTCTACCTGGAGAAGCTCTCCGGCGACGGCTATCTCCTCGACGGCAAGACGGTGCCCTTCACCACGCGCGAGGAGACCATCAAGGTCGCCGGCGGCTCACCCAAGAAGATCGTCGTCCGCGAGACCGAGAGCGGGCCCCTGCTCTCCGACCGCAGCTCCGAGCTGGTGAAGGTCGGCAAGAAGGCCACCGTGGACACCGCGGCCCCCGACCGCGGCGACGGCTACGGCATCTCGCTGCGCTGGACCGCGCTGGACCCGGGCACCTCCATGGACGCCGTCTTCGCCATGGACAAGGCGGCGAACTGGACCGACTTCCGGGGCGCGGCCGCCCTGTTCGACGTGCCCTCGCAGAACCTGATCTACGCGGACACCAAGGACAACATCGGCTACACGCTGCCCGGAAAGATCCCCACGCGCGCGAAGGGCTACGACGGCTCCGTCCCGGCGCCCGGCTGGGACTCCAGGTCCCGCTGGACCGGCTACATCGACAAGGACGAGCTGCCGTACGAGTACAACCCGTCCCGGGGCTACATCGTCACCGCCAACCAGGCGGTCGTCGACAAGGCCAAGTACCCCTACACGCTCACCACGGACTGGGGCTACGGCGCCCGCAGCCAGCGCATCAACGACCTGATCCAGTCGAAGATCGACGGCGGCGGCAAGATCTCCACCGAGGACATGCGCCAGATGCAGCTCGACAACAGCAGCGAGATCGCCAAGCTGCTGGTGCCCAAGCTGCTGAAGATCGACATCGCCGACAAGGACGTCCGCGACGCCCAGGAGCTCCTGGAGGGCTGGGACTACACCCAGGACGCCGACTCGGCGGCGGCCGCCTACTTCAACGCGGTCTGGCGCAACATCCTCAAGCTCGCCTTCGGCAACAAGCTGCCGAAGGAGCTGCGGGTCAAGGGGCAGTGCCTGCTGGTCGACCCGGTCAACACCACGGGTCCCGCGGACGCGACCGGGAAGGTGCGCGAGTGCGGTGAGCGCGACGCCGACCAGGCGCAGCCGGACGGCGGCGACCGCTGGTTCGAGGTCGTCCGCAACCTCATGGACGACGAGGACAGCGACTGGTGGACGACGCCCGACTCGGGCGCCCGTGAGGGCGCGGAGCACAACCGTGACGACCTGTTCAAGCGCGCCATGATCGACGCCCGCTGGGAGCTGACGGCCAAGCTAGGCAAGGACATCGACACCTGGAGCTGGGGCCGGCTGCACCGCCTGTTCCTGAAGAACCAGACCCTCGGCACCGAGGGCCCCGGTTTCCTCCAGTACATCCTCAACCGCGGCCCCTGGAAGCTCAGCGGCGGCGAGGGCACGGTCAACGCCTCCGGCTGGAACGCCGCCGGCGGCTACGGCGTCGTCTGGGTGCCGTCGATGCGGATGGTCGTCAACCTCAACGACCTCGACAAGTCGAAGTGGATCAACCTCACCGGTGCCTCCGGGCACGCCTACAACGCCCACTACACCGACCAGACCGACAAGTGGGCCGACGGCGAACTGCTCGACTGGGCCTTCTCGGACAAGGCGGTCGAGGACAGCACCAGCGACACCCTGGTGCTCAGGCCGTGAGCCGCTGACGCCCGTATCGCCGAAGGGGCCCTCCACACGCGCGTGGAGGGCCCCTTCGCGAGCTGGGCGGGCTCAGGGCTCTCCGAAGCGGCGCACCCCCGACGGCGTCACCACCGCGTGCACCGGCCGGTCGTGCGGCTCCTCCGGGACGTGCTCGACGACCTCCGCGTCGTACAGCAGCACCACCAGCGAGGGCCGGGCGCCCGCGCGTTCCAGACGGGCGAGGACACGGTCGTACGACCCGCCGCCGCGCCCCAGCCGCATCCCGCGCGCGTCGACGGCCAGGCCCGGCAGCAGCACCACGTCGGCGTCGGTCACGGCGTCCGGTCCGAGGCGCTCGCCGGAGGGCTCGAAGAGGGCCATCTTCCCGCCGTGTTGGACGCGGGCCAGGGAGTCCTCCCCGAAGTACCCGCCCCAGTCGAGGTCGTTGTCGGGCAGCAGGGCGGGCAGCAGGACACGGACGCCCCGCGCGCGCAGCGCGTCGAGCAGCGCCAGGGTGCCGGGTTCACTCCCCACGGAGACGTACGCCGCCACCACGCGCGCGTGCGCCAGCTCGGGCAGCTCCAGTGCCCGCCCGGCCAGCGCGGCGGCCGACACCCGCAGGTCATCCGCAGTCAACCTGCCTCTCACCGATAGGATCTCCTGCCGCAACACGCGCTTGTCAGGCTCGGCCGGACGTCCGATGTGACTCATAGGTCGCTCCCTTACCCTTCCCAATGTGCTCATAAGAGAGCCAAATAACCGGAGCCTCAGATTCCCTGAAAAGACACCGGATAAGGTGGCGGGCATGACTCAGTCCCACCCTCGGATCACCAAGGCTGTCATCCCCGCAGCGGGCCTCGGCACCCGCTTCCTGCCGGCCACCAAAGCCACTCCCAAGGAGATGCTGCCGGTCGTCGACAAGCCGGCGATCCAGTACGTGGTCGAAGAGGCCGTGTCCGCGGGCCTCGACGACGTCCTCATGATCACGGGCCGCAACAAGCGCCCCCTGGAGGACCACTTCGACCGCAACTACGAGCTGGAATCCGCCCTGCAGAAGAAGGGCGACGCCGGCCGGCTCGCGAAGGTGCAGGAGTCCAGCGACCTCGCCACCATGCACTACGTCCGCCAGGGCGACCCCAAGGGCCTCGGCCACGCGGTGCTGTGCGCCGCCCCGCACGTCGGTAACGAGCCCTTCGCCGTCCTCCTCGGCGACGACCTGATCGACCCGCGTGACCCCCTGCTCAAGCGGATGGTCGAGGTCCAGGAGCAGCACGGCGGCAGCGTCATCGCCCTGATGGAGGTCGCGCCCGAGCAGATCCACCTCTACGGCTGTGCGGCCGTGGACCCCACCGAGGACAGCGACGTGGTCAAGGTGCACGACCTCGTCGAGAAGCCGGCCGCGGCCGACGCCCCGTCCAACTACGCCATCATCGGCCGCTATGTGCTCGACCCGCACATCTTCGGCATACTGCGTGAGACCGAGCCGGGCCGCGGCGGCGAGATCCAGCTCACCGACGCCCTCCAGCAGCTCTCGCAGGACGAGAAGGTCGGCGGCCCCGTGCACGGCGTCGTCTTCAAGGGCCGCCGCTATGACACCGGCGACCGCGGCGACTACCTGCGTGCCATTGTCAGACTCGCATGCGAACGTGAAGACCTGGGCCCGGACTTCCGGACCTGGCTTCGCAGTTACGTAGCCGAGGAGATGTAGCGAGTTGAGCACCGCCGCGCCCCGCCCCGCCGGCCAGGACCACCTCTGGTCGGTGGACGAACACCTGGAGGACATCCTCGCGACCGTCCGCCCCCTCGAACCCATCGAGCTGCAACTGCTCGACGCCCAGGGCTGCGTCCTGGTCGACGATGTCACGGTGCCGGTCTCCCTGCCGCCGTTCGACAACAGCTCCATGGACGGGTACGCGGTACGGGTCGCGGACGTCGCCGGCGCGAGCGAGGAGTTCCCCGCCGTCCTGGAGGTCGTCGGGGACGTCGCGGCGGGCCAGGCCGAACTGCTCCACGTGGGCCCCGGCCAGGCCGCCCGCATCATGACCGGCGCCCCGCTGCCGCCCGGCGCCGAGACCGTCGTCCCGGTGGAGTGGACCGACGGCGGCCTCGGCGAGGGCCCGGTCACCGGGATGCGCGCCCGCAGCCTGGCCCCCGAGGGCGCCCAGGGCCAGGTGCACGTCCACCGGCCGGCCGAGGCACGCGCACACGTCCGCGCCAAGGGCAGCGACGTGAAGTCCGGCGACCGCGCCCTTGAGGCCGGCACGGTCCTCGGCCCGCCCCAGATCGCCCTCCTCGCCGCCATCGGCCGCGGCACGGTACGCGTGCGCCCGCGCCCGCGCGTCGTCGTGATGTCCACCGGCAGCGAACTCGTCCAGCCCGACGAGCAGCTGTCCGGCGGCCAGATCTACGACTCCAACAGCTTCGCCCTCACCGCGGCCGCCCGGGACGCCGGCGCCATCGCCTACCGCGTGGGCGCCGTCGCCGACGACGCCGAGACCCTCCGCTCCACCATCGAGGACCAGCTCGTCCGCGCCGACCTCATGGTCACCACCGGCGGCGTGAGCGTCGGGGCGTACGACGTCGTCAAGGAAGCCCTGTCCCATGTCGCCGACGAGGACGAGGCCGGCAGCGGCATCGACTTCCGCAAGCTCGCCATGCAGCCCGGCAAGCCCCAGGGCTTCGGCTCCATCGGCCCCGACCACACCCCGCTGCTCGCGCTCCCCGGCAACCCGGTGTCGTCGTACGTCTCCTTCGAACTGTTCGTGCGCCCCGCGATCCGCACCCTGATGGGCCTGGAGGACGTCCACCGCCCCCGGACGACCGCGACCCTGACCGCCGACAAGGCGCTGACCTCGCCCAAGGGACGCAGACAGTTCCTGCGCGGGACGTACGCCGACGGCGCGGTGCGCCCGGTCGGCGGCGCCGGATCCCATCTGGTCGCCGCCCTGGCGCACGCGGACGCGCTGATCGTCGTCCCCGAGGACACCGAGAGCGTCGAGCCCGGCGCCGAGGTCGAGGTGGTCCTGCTCGGCTGAGCGACCCTGGTTGGCGGTACCGTGTCGCGCACAGCAGGCCCGTGCGCCGCACCGCGACGGGCCAGGACCGGGAGCGCCACACCAGCATGAGCAAGCAGGACCCATCCACGCAGGACCACCTCACGCACATCGACGACGCGGGCGCTGCCCGCATGGTCGACGTCTCCGGGAAGGACGTGACCGCGCGCACCGCCCGCGCCAGCGGCCGCGTCCTCGTCTCGCCCCGCGTGGTCGAGCTGCTGCGCGGCGAGGGGGTCCCCAAGGGCGACGCCCTCGCCACCGCCCGGATCGCCGGGATCATGGGCGCCAAACGCACCCCCGACCTGATCCCGCTCTGTCACCCGCTCGCGGTGTCCGGTGTGAAACTGGACCTGTCGGTCGCGGAGGACGCCGTGGAGATCGTGGCCACCGTGAAGACCACGGACCGCACGGGCGTCGAGATGGAGGCCCTCACCGCGGTCTCCGTCGCCGCGCTCACCGTGATCGACATGGTGAAGGCGGTCGACAAGGGAGCGGTCATCACGGACGTGCGGGTCGAGGAGAAGACGGGCGGCAAGTCGGGCGACTGGAGCCGGGCATGACACTGGACGCGTCGATCGGTGGTGCACTGCTCGCGCCGTACAGCGCCCTGGTGGTCACCGCCTCCAACCGAGCCGCCGCCGGGGTCTACGAGGACAAGGGCGGCCCGCTGATCGCCGACGGCCTCAAGGGCTTCGGCTTCACGGTCGACGGACCGCAGGTCGTGCCCGACGGCGACCCCGTGAAGGCCGCCCTGCGCGCCGGCGTGGACGCCGGGTACGACGTCATCGTCACCACCGGCGGCACCGGAATCTCGCCCACCGACCGCACACCGGAGGCGACCCGAGCCGTCCTCGACTTCGAGGTGCCGGGCATTGGCGAGGCGATCAGAGCGTTCGGACGGGAGAAGGTGCCCACGGCGGCACTGTCCCGAGGGCTCGCCGGAGTCGCCGGGCGCACGCTGATCATCAACCTGCCCGGTTCCAGCGGCGGGGTGAAGGACGGTCTGGCCGTCCTGGAGCCCCTCCTGATCCACGCCGTCGACCAGATCCGCGGCGGCGACCACCCCAGACCCAGCAGCGGGGGTGCGAGCTGAACAGCCCATCCTGGCCCGTCGTGCTGAGGGACGGCGATGTCGTCCTGAGGCCGATAAAGATGCGCGACCAACGGGCCTGGCGCGAGGTCAACCGGCGCAACCGGGACTGGCTGCGGCCGTGGGAGGCGACGATTCCGCCGCCCACGCCCAGCGGACCGATCGCGCACCGGCCGACCTACCGCCAGATGGTCCGGCACCTGCGCTCCGAGGCGAACTCGGGCCGGATGCTGCCGTTCGTCATCGAGTACCAGGGGCGGCTGGTCGGGCAGTTGACGGTCGCCGGGATCACCTGGGGCTCGATGTGCTCGGGGCACGTCGGCTACTGGGTGGACGAGGCGGTGGCGGGCCGCGGGGTGATGCCGACGGCGGTGGCGCTGGTCGTGGACCACTGTTTCCGCAGCGTCGGGCTGCACCGCATCGAGGTCTGCATTCGCCCCGAGAACCGGCCCAGCCGCCGGGTCGTGGAGAAACTCGGATTCCGCGAGGAGGGGCTGCGTCCGCGATATCTCCACATCGACGGGGCCTGGCGGGACCATCTCGTCTTCGCGCTCACGGCGGAAGAGGTACCGGAAGGGTTGCTCGGCCGCTGGCACCGGGAACGCCCGCAGCGGGCCACGGACGCGAAGTCGCAGAACACCCGGCAGAACCCGCAGGGGAATCCCGCGTAGCTCGAAGGCGCTCCGGAAATTGAATAAGTGTTCGAAATTGATCGCCGGATGACCGGCTCAGGGCATTAAATTCGCGCCCTCGTTGGGCTGCTGATCGCATCGGTCACAAAAAAAGTTCGAAATATCAGCCAGATCGTGCGACACACCGGCTCAATTGGCGGATGGCCTCACGCAAATCCCTCTACCGTGTGAGACGTGAGCAGCAGCGGCCTCATCTACGCAGTCATTGTCGGGGCCTGGGCCGCCTACTTGGTGCCGATGTGGCTCCGTAGGCAGGACGAGCTGAACGAGGCCCGTCCGACGGAACGCTTCAGCACAGCCATCCGGTTGCTGTCCGGACGGGCGGGGATGGAGCGCCGGTACGCCAAGGACCTGCGCGCGCGCTCCACCGAGGAGGGGGAGCTCAGCGCAGACGACCCGGGCGACGTCACCGAGTCGGTGGACGTCCGGGCCTTCGCCATGCCTCCGACCCGTCCGCAGACCCAGGCGCCGGTCCCGGCCCAGGCACCAGGACGCCCGGAACCGGCACGCGACTCCGCCCGGGAGCAGGGGAGCAAACCGGCACCCGAACACGGTTCCCGGCCGACACCCGAACGCGCGAGCGCGCCCTCCGCCGAAGCGGGCTCCGGCCCCGCGGCCAAGGCGCGCCAGCGGGTGCCCGCCGCCCGGCGGGCCCCCTCGGACGAGGCGGCCGCGGCACGCGCCCGGCGCTCGAAGGTGCTCGCGCGCCGTCGCCGTACGACCGTGATGCTCTTCCTCGCCTTCACCCTCGGCGCGATCGTCGCCGCGGTCGGCGGGCTGGCGTTCCTGTGGGCGCCCGGCGTTCCCGCCGTGCTGCTCAGCGGGTACATCGCGTATCTGCGGTCCCAGGAGCGCCGCCGCTTCGCCTACCAGATGGACCGGCGGCAGGCCGAGGCCGCCGCGCAGCGGCTTCGTGAGCATGCGCGCCAGTCGCGCCGTCGCGGCGGCACCGACCCCGGCGCGGGCCTCGACGAGCCCGACGAGGGGTCCGAACCAGGCGCCACCGATCCCGGCCTGTCCGCCCTCGCCGCCGACCGGCGCGCCCTCGTCGAGCAGACCGACCACGCCGAGTGGGTCGACCAGCAGCGCGAGCGGCAGCGCAGGCCCGGGCACGGCGACAGCTGGGACCCGGTGCCCGTGCCGCTGCCGACGTATGTGACCGCCCCGGTCGCGCCCCGGGCCACCCCCGACGTGGACCTCGGCGCCCCGGACGCCTGGAGCTCGGCGCGGTCGAGCACCGTCGGCCGGGACCGGGAGACCGGTGCCGAGGCCGGGGACAGCTCCCCGCGGGGCGCGGAGCCGGGCGACGCGGACGCGGGGCGCGAGGAGGAGAAGGCCGACGGGGGCGGTCGCAGCGACGCCCGCCGGGCCGCCTCCGCCCGCCGGGCCCGCGAACGGGGCCGTACGCCGCTGTTCGACCAGTACGAGGACGGCGACCGGCCGCGCGCCGCCAACGAGTAGCCGCCACCTGCGGCCGGGCCCGGCGGCCGGCCGGGGAACGGATTTCCAAGCAGGCCGATCGGGGTGCTAAAGTTTCACTCGTTGCAAGGGCCTGTGGCGCAGTCCGGTAGCGCACCTCGTTCGCATCGAGGGGGCCAGGGGTTCAAATCCCCTCAGGTCCACCGCAACAACTCTCCAGGGAAACCAGGGAGTTGAAAGATCCCGCCCGATCGGTTGATCGGGCGGGATCTTTGTTGTGCCCAAGTGCCGCCGTCGCGAGGGGGAGCGTGGAGAAGGTCGACGCAGAGTTATCGGCGGGGCGTGCGGCGCCGCTGCGGATCCCGGGCTTCCGGCGGTTCGTACTGGCCAACCTCGTCTCCGCAACCGGGTCCGCCATGGCGCCGCTCGCGCTCGCCTACTCCGTGATCGGGGAGGGCGGCGGAGCCGGGGAGCTCGGGCTGGTGCTCGCCACGAACACCGTGCCGACGGTCCTGTTCCTGCTCGTGGGCGGAGTGCTCGCGGACCGGATGTCCCGCAGCCGGATGCTCTTCCTCGGCAATCTGCTCGCGGCCGTCGCCCAAGGCGCGCTGGCCGTGATCGTCGCCACCGGACACGCGTCGACGACCTCCATCGCGGTCTGCGGATTCGTCTCCGGGACCGCGGTGGCCTTCACCGTGCCCGCCACCCAGGGCGCCGTGGGCCAGATCGTCCCCGTGGAACAGTTGCAGCAGGCCAACGCCCTGCTCAGACTGCCGGGCAACGCCGTCAAGGTCCTCGGCCCGGCCATCGGCGGAGCCGTCGTCGCGGTCAGCGGCCCCGCCTGGGCGCTCGCCTGGGACGCGCTCACCTTTGCCGTCGCCGCCTTTCTGCTCCTCGGGCTGCGGCTGGACGCGCCGGTCATCGTCACCAGCGCGCTCAGTGACCTGCGGCACGGCTGGACCGGGTTCTGGTCGCGGACCTGGCTGTGGACCTACACGGCCGCCGGCACCCTCCTCGTCGCCGCGTGGCTGGCGGGGTACCAGCTGCTCGGGCCCGTCGTCGCGGCGGAGCGGTACGCGGGGGCACGTGACTGGGGGCTCGTGCAGGCCGCTTTCGCGGCGGGGCTGCTGGGCGGGACGGTGGTGTGCCTGCGCTGGCGGCCGTACCGGCTGCTGGTCGTGGCCATCGTGGCCTGTACGCCGCTGGCGGCGCCGCTGCTCGCCATGGGCTGGGGACTGCCGCTGCCCTGGGTGCTGTTGGCCGCGCTGCTCGCGGGGATCGGCCTCGACGTGACGATCGTCGCGTGGACGACCGCTTTCCAGCAGCATGTGCCGCAGGGCGAGTTGGGGCGCATGAGCGCGTTCAACAACGTCGGCGAACGGCTCGCCATCCCCCTCGGCTATCTGCTCACCGCCCTCGCGGCCGGCCTCTGGGACAGCCGGACGGTACTGGTGGCGTGCGCGGGGCTGGTCGTGCTCTCCCTGGCCCTCAACCTCTGTGTGCGGGACGTGTATCGCATCAACCGGCGTACGGGCGAGGAGGACGGGGGCGTCTAACCGGGCTTACGCCTCACAGAGCCTTGGCGTAACACAGGCTGAGCTCGTGGAAGCGGTAGTAGCCGAACTTCTCGCACGGCTCGTACCCGCTGGACGTGTACAGCGCCACCGCCTCCGGCTGCTGGGACCCGGTCTCCAGGACCATGCGCCTGCGGCCCGCGTTCCGCGCGTCCTCCTCCAGCGCGGCCAGGATGCGGCGCGCGAGGCCCCGGCCGCGCATCTGCTCGATGACATACATCCGCTTGAGCTCGGCATCGCCGTCCACGTTGCCCTCGCCGTTCTCGTCCTGGGACCGCCAGCCGCCGGAGGCGACGGGGGTGCCGAGCGCGTCGTACGCGATCAGGTACAGGCCGTTCGGCGGCCTGAAGTCGGCCACGTCCAGGGGCGTGGCGTCGCCGCCGTCGCCGTAGCGGACGCCGTATTCGGCCTGGACCTGGTCATTGAGCTTGACGGCGTCGGGGTGGTCGAAGGCGACCCGGCGTATGTCCATGCCGAATACCGTATATGAGTTCAATTTCACCGGGTTCCAGAACCGGACTCGGTCCAGGGTGCCGGTATCGTTCCCGGGTGCTCACTGTGACCTCTGTGAATGTGAACGGGCTGCGGGCCGCCGCGAAGAAGGGCTTCGTGGAGTGGCTCGCCGGTACCGAAGCCGATGTGCTGTGCCTGCAGGAGGTGCGCGCGGAGCCGCAGCAGCTGCCCGAGCATGTCCGCACCCCGGACGGCTGGCACGTCCTGCATGCGCCCGCCGCCGCCAAGGGCCGGGCCGGTGTCTCCCTCTACACCCGCCGCGAGCCCGACCGCATCCAGGTCGGCTTCGGTTCGAGTGAGTTCGACGACAGCGGGCGTTACGTCGAGGCGGACCTGCCGGGTGTGACCGTCGCCTCCCTCTACCTCCCCTCAGGCGAGGTCGGCACCGAGCGGCAGGACGAGAAGGTCCGCTTCATGGGCGAGTTCCTGGCCTATCTGAAGGACCTGCGCGAACGCGCCGCCGCGGACGGCCGCGAGGTCCTCGTCTGCGGCGACTGGAACATCGCGCACGAGAAGGCGGACCTGAAGAACTGGCGGGGCAACCAGAAGAACTCCGGGTTCCTGCCGGAGGAGCGGGAGTGGCTCGGCGAAGTGCTCGCTCCGTCGGCGGGCGGCTATGTCGACGTCGTACGGTCGCTGCACCCGGATGTCGAGGGGCCGTACTCCTGGTGGTCGTACCGCGGTCGGGCCTTCGACAACGACACGGGGTGGCGCATCGACTACCACGTGGCGACGCCGGGGCTGGCGGGCCGGGCGCTCAAGGGGTATGTGGAGCGGGCGGCGACGCACGCGGAGCGGTGGTCGGATCATGCGCCGGTGACGGTGGTCTACGGTCGCTGAGGGCTCCGCGAGCCCCTAGGGCGCTATTGCTTGCGCAGCCGCCGGTCCAGCGCCAGTGAGAACTCCGCTTCCACCACGCTTCTGGCCAGGGGGCGCAGCCGCTGGAGGTCGTCCTCGTGGGCGTGGCGCAGGACGATGTCGGTGAACATCTCGGCCAGGTCGTCGACGTGTTCGCGGACGCGTTTGCCTGCGGCGAGGACCTCGGCGAGGGGGATGCCCTCGCGGACGAGGGCGGAGGAGACGTCAAGGAGGCGGCGGCTGATGTGGACGATCTCGTCGCCGTCGGCGCCGAGGTAGCCGAGTTCGATGGCGGCGGCGAGGTTCTCGGGGGTGACCTCGCCCTCGAAGCGGGCGGCGAGTTCCTCGGGGGTGAGGCGGACCGGTTCCTCCTCGGTGGGGGTGTCGACGCCGATGAGGTCGGCGACGTCCCGGCCGTGGTCGAGGGCGTCGGCGAGTTCCGCGATGCCGGTGAGGGTGTGGCCGCGTTCCAGGAGTGCCGCGATCGTGCGCAGGCGGGCCAGGTGGTGGTCGTCGTACCAGGCGATGCGGCCCTCGCGGCGGGGTGGCGGGATCAGCTTGCGTTCGCGGTAGAAGCGCAGGGTGCGGACCGGGATGCCGGCCAGGTGGGCGAGCTCCGCCATGCGGTATTCACGCTTCTCGGTCACCTGGGCACCTTAAGGCGTACCGACGGTAACTTTCCCGGGCCGACCCCTACCGGTCGGTACGGACCTGCCCTACTCTCCCCATTGTGCCAGTGTTCACTGGCATGGTTCCGGTTCAAGTGTGTTCAAGTGTGGAGGCACAGGTATGGCCGAACGCGAACATGTGCGGGTCGCGGTGGTCGGGTCCGGGTTCGGCGGGTTGGGGGCCGCCGTCCGGCTGCGACGCGAGGGCGTCACCGACTTCGTCGTCCTGGAGCGGGCCGACAGCGTCGGCGGCACCTGGCGGGACAACAGCTATCCGGGGTGCGCCTGCGATGTGCCGTCCCATCTGTACTCGTTCTCCTTCGCGCCCAATCCCGACTGGCCGCGCACCTTCTCCGGGCAGGAGCACATCCGGGCCTATCTGGAGCACGTCACGGACGTCTTCGGGCTGCGGCCGCACATCCGCTTCGACTCGGAGGTGGAGCGGATGACCTGGAACGGCGAGCGGCTGTGCTGGGACATCGAGACCAGGAGCGGGAGTCTGTCGGCCGACTTCGTCGTCTCCGCCACCGGGCCGCTGTCCGACCCCAAGGTCCCGGACGTCCCGGGGCTCGACTCCTTCCCCGGCAAGGTCTTCCACTCGGCCCGCTGGGACCACGACTACGACCTGCGCGGCAAGCGTGTCGCGATGGTGGGGACAGGGGCGTCCGCCATTCAGATCGTGCCGTCCATCCAGCCCGAGGTGGAGCGGCTCACGCTCTTCCAGCGCACCCCGCCCTGGGTCATGCCCCGCGTCGACCGTGCCATCAGCGGTGTCGAGCGCTCGCTGCACCGGGCCCTGCCCTTCACCGCCCAGCTGCGCCGCGGACTGCTGTGGGGGATCCGGGAGCTTCAGGTCCAGGCGTTCACGAAGCATCCGGGCGAGCTGGGCTTCGTCGAGCAGTTGGCCAAGCGCAACATGGCCCGCTCCATCAAGGACCCGGCCCTGCGCGCCAAGCTGACCCCGGACTACCGCATCGGCTGCAAGCGGATCCTGCTGAGCAGCGCGTACTACCCGGCGCTCGCCCGGCCCAATGTCGACGTGGTGGCCAGCGGGCTGAGCGAGGTCCGCGGATCGACCGTGGTGGCCGCCGACGGGAGCGAGGCCGAGGTCGACGCGATCGTCTTCGGTACGGGGTTCCATGTCACCGACATGCCCATCGCCGAGCGGGTGGTGGGGGCCGAGGGCAAGACGCTCGCCGAGGCCTGGAAGGGCGGGATGGAGGCGCTGCGGGGTGCGTCCGCGGCCGGGTTCCCGAACTGGATGACCGTCATCGGGCCCAACACGGGGCTCGGGAACTCCTCGATGATCCTGATGATCGAGTCCCAGCTGAACTACATGGCGGACTTCGTGCGCCAGTTGAACGTCCTGGGAGGGCGGGTCGCCCTCGACGCGCGGCCGAGTGCCGTGCGCGCCTGGAACCGGCGGGTCCAGGAACGCATGAAGCGGACCGTGTGGAACACGGGCGGCTGCACGAGCTGGTACCTCGACGCGAACGGCCGCAACACCACCGTCTGGCCCGGTACGACCTCGGAGTTCCGGCGGGTCACGCGGCGCGTGGATCTGTCGGAGTACGCCGTGGTCCGGGCCACCGCCGAGAAAGGTGCCAAGGAAGAAGTCGAGGTGACCGCGTGAGCCGGCTCATGCACGTGACGTCCGGGCCGTACGCCCCGCCCGCCCCCGCCCGTGAGCTGACCGCCACCTCCGCGGACGGCGCCCGGCTGCACATAGAGGTGCACGGCCCGACGGACGCGCCCGCCGTCGTCCTCGCGCACGGCTGGACCTGCTCGACCGCCTTCTGGGCCGCGCAGATCCGGGAACTGACCGCCGACCACCGGGTCATCGCCTACGACCAGCGCGGCCACGGACGCAGCCCGGCGAGCCCGGCGTGCAGCGCCGACGCGCTCGCCGACGACCTCGAAGCCGTACTGAGGGCGACCCTCGCGCCCGGTGAGAAGGCCGTGATCGCCGGGCACTCCATGGGCGGCATGACGGTGATGGCCGCGTCCACCCGCCCCGGGTTCCGCGAGCATGCCGCCGCCGTCCTGCTGTGCAGCACCGGTTCCTCGCGGCTGGTGGCCGAGTCCACGGTCGTACCGCTGCGGCCGGGACGGCTGCGGACCTGGCTGACGAAGCACATACTCGGCGCCCGGGCGCCGCTCGGGCCGGTCACGCCGGCCGCCAGGGCGATCCTCAAGTACGGCACGATGGGCCCCGGGTCGGCCCCGCACATGGTCGAGGCCTGCGCGCGGATCGTGCACGCGTGCCCGCGCAAGGTGCGGTACGCCTGGTCGCAGGTGCTCGACCTGCTCGATCTCGACCACGGAGTACGGGAGTTGGCGGTGCCGACCGCGGTCGTCGTCGGCACGGCCGACCGGCTGACCCCGCCCGTGCACGCGCACTCGCTGGCCGCCGCGCTGCCCCACTGCCTCGGTGTCACCGAACTGCCCGGCCTCGGGCACATGACGCCGATAGAGGCGCCCGGCCTGGTGACCGGGAAGATACGCGAACTTGTCACGCGGTACACGCGCAGCACGACGTACTCACAGGTGAAGGAGGGCGCATGAGCAGGGTGAGCCTCGAAGGGCAGGTCGCCGTGGTCACGGGGGCGGCGCGCGGCGTGGGGGAGCTGCTCGCCCGCAAGCTCTCCGCGCGCGGCGCGAAGGTGGCGCTCGTCGGGCTGGAGCCGGACGAGCTCAAGCAGGTCTGCGAACGGCTGCACGGCGACAGCGGCCACTGGTACGCCGATGTGACGGACCATGAGGCGATGGCCGTCGTCGCGCGCGAGGTCAAGGAGCGGTTCGGGAAGGTCGACATCGTCGTCGCCAACGCCGGTGTGGCGAGCGGCGGTCCGTTCGTGGACTCCGATCCGGAGGCCTGGCGGCGGGTCATCGAGGTCAACCTCATCGGTTCGGCGGTCACCGCGCGCGCGTTTCTGCCGGTGCTGATGGAGAGCCGCGGCTATCTGCTCCAGATCGCCTCGCTCGCCGCCATCACCCCGGCGCCGATGATGACCGCGTACTGCGCGTCCAAGTCGGGTGTCGAGGCGTACGCGCACAGTCTGCGGGCCGAAGTCGGTTACAAGGGCGTGCGGGTGGGCGTCGGGTATCTGTCCTGGACCGACACCGACATGGTGCGGGGTGCCGATCAGGACGACGTCATGCGGGAGTTGAGGAAGCGGCTGCCGTGGCCGTCCAACAAGACGTATCCGCTGGGGCCGGCGGTCGACCGGATCGTGGCCGGGATCGAGCGGCGGTCGAGTCATGTGTACGGGCAGTGGTGGCTGCGCGGGATGCAGGGGGTGCGCGGGTATCTGCCGGGGCTCATCGGGACCGTGGGGCAGCGGGAGGTGCGGCGGTTCGCGGACCGGCTGGAGGGGATGCGGATCGGGCTGGTCGGAGCGGGGGGCGCCGCCGACGAGCAGGAGAGGACTACGCGGCGTAACTGATCGACATGCGGGGGGTTATCGCCCGTGTGAATCTGGTCGAGGCCCCACCGAGGGGCCAATCCCCCACTCACTACGGGAGTGAACCCACATGGGTATGAAGGACCAGTTCAAGGAGAAGTCCGAGCAGCTTCAGGAGCGTGCTCGCCAGCACGGTCAGCAGGAGCGCGGGCGCCCGCAGGGGCAGCCGCAGCAGCCGGAGCGGGGCCGTCCGCAGCGGCCGCAGCGGGACGAGGAGTCCGAGCGGGTGCGCCGCGAGGACGAGGAGCGGTTCGACCAGGACTACGACCGGTAGTCGTCGGTCTGTGTGAACGCGGGGTGCCCCCTGTTTGGTGGGTGCCCCGCGTTTGCGTATTCGGGTGCGGGCCCGGTGGGGGCTGGTCGCGCAGTTCCCCGCGCCCCTGAGGGGGTTGCCCGCCCCCCCCCGTCAAGAAGTACGGGGCGGCAGTTTTGGTCTTGAGCGGTCCGGGACGTGTGTGTAATCCGGGGGCGTTGCCGGGGGGTTGGATTCCAGGAGGTCCAGGGCCAGTTCCACCGCGTCGGAGAGTTGGGCGTGGCGGCCCTCTGCCCAGTCCAAGGGGGTGCGGAGAACCTCGACGTCCGGGGTGACGCCCTTGTTCTCGATGGTCCAGCCGTAGGCGTCGAACCAGGCCGCGTTCATCGGGACCGTGATCACCGTGCCGTCGCCGAGGCGGTGGCGGCCGGTCATGCCGACGACTCCGCCCCAGGTGCGTTGGCCCACGACCGGGCCGAGCTTGAGGAGTTTGAAGGCGGCCGTGATCATGTCGCCGTCGGAGGAGGTCGCCTCGTCGGCGAGGGCGACGATCGGGCCGCGCGGGGCGTTCGAGGCGTACGACACCGGCTGGGCGTTCCTCGTCAGGTCCCAGCCGAGGATCGTGCGGGTCAGCTTCTCCACCACGAGTTCGCTGATGTGGCCGCCCGCGTTGCCGCGCACGTCGACGATCAGGGCGGGGCGGGACATCTCCATGCGCAGGTCGCGGTTGAACTGGGCCCAGCCCGAGCCGCCCATGTCGGGGATGTGGAGGTAGCCGCAGCGGCCGCCGCTCAACTCCCGGACGACGGCGCGGCGTTTGGCCACCCAGTCCTGGTAGCGCAGGGGGCGCTCGTCGATCAGGGGGACCACGGCCACGCGCCGGGCCCGGCCCGCCTCGCCCGCGGGGGGGGGGACGGTCAGCGCCCCCGTCGTCCCGCCGGCGCCGGCGAGGAGGGGGTAAGGGCCCGTGGCCGGGTTGACGGGGCGG
>CBFGZZ010000038.1:0-35519 GCA_965653385.1 uncultured Streptomyces sp.
AGATCTTCCTGTCCGCCGCCGGCTCCGACTGCGGCATCGCCAACGTCAACATCGGCACCTCCGGAGCCGAGATCGGCGGCGCGTTCGGCGGTGAGAAGGACACCGGCGGCGGCCGTGAGTCCGGCTCGGACGCCTGGAAGGCCTATATGCGCCCGGCCACCAACACCATCAACTACTCCGGCGAACTGGCCCTGGCTCAGGGGGTCAGCTTCCTCTGACCAAGCCCCGGTGAACGCACCGTTTTGGGGATGCCGGTCGCGGCATCCCCCTACTCCTCGCTCGCGGAGCGCTGGCGCTCGGCGATCATCTCCAGCAGTTCGTCGGCGCTCGCCCGGGTGTGGCGCTCGACTTCGGCCGCGATGGTGTCGGGGTCCCCGCCGAGGATGGCCTCGATGAGGCGTTCGTGGACGTGCAGGGCGCGGTCGGGATCGGAGCGGGTGCTCTCGTCGACCGTGATGGCGAGGTTGATCTGAGCCTCCACAGTGGGCCAGATCCGCTTCAGCATGGCGTTGTCGGAGGCGTCCCAGATGGTGCGGTGCAGAGCGATATGGGCCTGGTGAAGACGTCCGGAGTCCTGCGCCCGGTGTGCCGCCCGGTACTCCTCCCAGACACTCCGCAGCCTCCCCCGGCGGGACCCGTCCGGGTCGTCGGCGAGGGCGCGCGCGGCGAGGGTTTCCAGGGCGACGCGGACGGCGGCGGTGTCGGTGATGAACTTCTCGTCGATAGCCGTGACGATCACGCCGCGGTAGGGCTGCTGTTCGAGGAGCCCTTCGTGGATGAGCTGGTAGATGGCCTCGCGCAGGGTGGGGCGGCTGACGCCCAGTTGCGACGCGATGTGGACCTCGCGCAGTGGCTGCCCGGCCTTGAGCTCACCGGCCATGATCGCCCGGCGCAGCTCGTCCACCGCCGCGCCCCGGCGCGTCTGGGTGCTGACCGGCCTGGGGCCGGCGGCCTGGGCAGCGTGCTCGCTCATAAGTCCTCCGCAGATTGTCAGACTGCATTCTAGAGGGAGCCGGGCATGGAGACCCGCGCCCGGCCGCTGCCACCGCGGGTTTCAGGCCCCCCGCAGGACCTGCGGGCTTTAGGCCTTGCGGTGAATGAGCGGGCTCGGGTGACGCAGCAGCGCCGCCGTGGTCGATACCGCTTGAGACAGGACGTCCCCTCGGAGAGCCATCCGAGGATTGCCTGACAAGCGACCGAGATGCCGGAAGGCCAGGGACGCGACCTTGCCGTGTCAACAGCCGAAATCGTGATGTACCGATACGGCGCCGAGTTCGGGCAGAGTCGGCCGAATCTTCGACCTCCAGGCATTGACCGCGACGGGCGCTCCCGTCTAGCGTCCCCATCAAGCCGCCGATTGTTTGACAATCTGCGATCTCGAAAGGAAGCCCGGCCATGAGGTTCAGTCGCGCCTTGAACGTGGTCGACGCGCACGCCGAGGGCGAGTCCGGCAAGGTCGTCGTCGGTCGCATCGGGCAGGTCCCGGGCCAGAGCCTCTTCGACGTATCCGGTGATGTCCGGCTCCAACACCATGTGCGTGGCCACGGTGCTGCTGGAGACCGGGATGCCCCCGATGACCGAGCCGGTCACGCACCTCACGCTGGAGTCCCCGGCCGGCCTGATCCGGGCCGAGTGCGAGTGCGCCGACGGCAAGGTGCGGCGGGTGACACTGGTCAACCAGCCCGCGTTCGTCTACCACCACTGCGCCGATCTGCACGTCGAGGGTCTCGGCCGGGTGACCGTGGACATCGCCTACGGCGGGATGACCTTCCGCTCCCGGAACGCCACCATCGTCTCCCCCGGCCGGATCGACCGCTCCCCCTGCGGCACGGGCACCTCCGCCCGTCTCGCCGTCCTGCACGCCTCCGGCGTGCTGAAACCGGGACAGCTCTTTTGGCACGAGTCACTCATCGGCAGCCGGTTCGACGCCCACATCGAGTCCACGACCACGGTCGGGCCGTACGACGCCGTCGTGCCCAGCATCTCCGGGCGGGCCTGGATCACTTCCTTCAACCAGCTGGTCCTCGATCCGACGGACCCGTTCCAGCACGGCTTCGTGGTGGGGCGGCCGTGGGAGCCAGAGGTCTGACCGGTGCCCGCGCGGCCGGACATTTCTTCAACCGTGCGCGGTTCAGCGACCCGAGAGGCACCTGAAAGCGCCTGTCAGGAGGTACACGACGCCATGCGGACCATCGTTGTGGGAGCCGGGGCCGTCGGTCTCGCCGCCGCCTACCGGCTGGCCAAGGCCGGCTGCGAGGTCACCGTTCTCGACGCGCGGAGTGCCGGCTCCGCCGCCTCGCACGGCAACGCGGCCAAGATCGCCCTGGCGGAGAGCGGCCCGGTGCCCGCGCCCGGCGTGATCCTGCAGTCCCTGAAGTGGATGCTGAAGCCGGACAGCCCGCTCTACGTCAAGCCGTCGCTGAACCCGTCCTTCGTGAAGTTCATGCTGACCATGGCCCGGCACTGCACCACACGGGACTACCGCGCCGGTCTGGAAACCACTCTGCGTCTCGCCGAGGGGACCATGGACCTCCTCGACGACTGGACCCGGGAGGGCGTCGCCTTCGAGATGCACAAGGCCGGCGTCCTGCTCGCCTTCGAGACCCGCGAGCGCTACGAGGAGCAGCTCGCCTCCCTCGACATCTTCGAGAGCTTCGGCATGGTCGCCGAACACCTGCACGGAGACGCCGTACAGGCCAAGGAACCGGTGCTGAACAGCCGTGTCAACCACGGCCTGTTCTTCGCCGACGACCGCCAGGTCGAGCCGGACTCCCTCACCCAGGGCCTGCTCAAACGGTGTACGGAACTCGGCGTCGAGATGCACGAACACACTCCCGTACGACGCTTCCTGCGCCGGGGCGCCGCGGTCACCGGTGTCGTGACCGACAAGGGTGAGTACACCGGCGACACCCTGCTGCTGGCCGGCGGTGTGTGGACCGCCCGCATGACCGCCCAGCTCGGTGTCCCGTTGCCGATCCGGCCGGGCAAGGGATACAGCGTCGACTACTCGCCCTCGCCGGTGCCGCTGCGCACGCCCCTCACGCTGGAGGACGCCCGGGTCGCGGTGACCCCGCTGGGCGGCTATCTGCGGCTGGCGGGCACGATGGAGTTCGGCGGCCTGGAGGAGAACATCAACCCCGGGCGCGTCGCCGCCATCAAGAAGGCCGCCTCCGACTCCCTCACCGGCTGGGGCAACCCATCGGGAGAGGCCGCCCCGTGGGCCGGGCTGCGCCCCATGACCCCGGACGGACTGCCGGTCATCGGCCGCCTCGACCCCCTCCCCAACGTCTACGTCGCCTCGGGCCACGGCATGCTCGGCCTCACCCTCGCCCCGGCCACCGCCGAGATCATCACCGAGGCGATCACCACGCGCCGCCTTCCGTCCGTCGCCGAGGCCGTCTCACCGCGCCGCTTCAGCCGACGCCGACGCTGACGCCCACCAATCTCCCGCTGCCACCCCGATTCCTTCAAACTGATCTCAGGAGTCCCTTCATGAGCGTCGCCCAGTTCACCGGCATCCTCGCCGCCGTCGTCACCCCGCTGACCGCCGACGGCTCGACCATCGACACCGACGGCGTCCGCCGGCAGGCCGACCACATCATCGGCGGCGGCATCCACGGCCTCGTGCCCGGTGGCAGCACCGGCGAGTTCACCACGCTGAGCCTCGACGAGCGCAAGCGCGTCAGCGAGCTGTACGTCGAGGCCGCCGACGGACGCGTCCCCGTCATCGCCGGAACGGGCGCGCTCAGCACGGCGGACACCGTGGAACTGAGCGTGCACGCCGAGAAGGCCGGAGCCGCCGCTGTCATGATCGTGCCGCCCTTCTACGACGCGCCCTCCTTCGAGGAGCTGCTCGCGTACTTCGGCGCGGTGTCCGAGGCGATCGACATCCCGATCATGTACTACAACATCCCCTCCGCGTCCGGCGTGCAGCTCACCCCCGAGCAGCTCGCGCAGCTCGCTCGCCAGACCGCGATCACCTCCTACAAGGACACCGGCGGCGACTTCACGTGGCTCTCCGCCGTCCAGCAGCAGCACGCGGCGGACATCACGGCCCTCAACGGCTGGGACACCCTCACCTTCGCCGCGCTCGCCGGCGGGGCGAAGGCCGGCGTGTGGGGCACCGCCACGGTGATCCCCCGGCTGTGCGCCGAGCTGTACGACGCCCTCGCCGTACGCGGTGACCTGCACGCCGGGCGCGAACTGTGGAAGAAGATCTTCCCGATCTGCCAGTTCCTGGAGTCCCACAACTACGCCTGCGGCATCAAGACGGGCCTGGACCTGGTCGGCGTCGGCGCCGGCCCGACCCGCCGCCCGGTGCTTCCGCTGGCTCCGCGGTACCGCGAGGAGTTCCGTCAGCTGCTGATCGCGGCGGGCGTCCCCGTGGCCGAGGAGAGTGTGGCCGCCTGATGGGCGCGCACAGCCGCATCCACGCGATCGACGTCCACGCCGAGGGCGAGCCGGGCCGCGTGCTGATCGGCAGCCATCTGCACGTCAAGGGCGCCACCATGGCCGAACGCCTGCAGTACTGCGAGAAGCACCTCGACGACCTGCGCCGGCTCCTGCTCCGGGAGCCGCGCGGCTACCCGGTCCTGTGCGGCGCCCTGATCCTCCCGCCGGTCGATCCGACGGCTGACTTCGGGCTGGTGGTCCTGGAACAGGGCGGCTTCCGTCCCATGTCCGGCTCCAACCTCATCTGCGCGGTCACCGCGCTGGTGGAGACGGGTGCGGTGCCGGTGAGCGAGCCGGTCACGGAACTCACCGTGGACACGGCGGTCGGGCTGGTCCGGGTCCGCGCCGAGGTGTCGGGCGGCAAGGCCACGCGGGTGACCTTCGCCAACGTGCCCGCCTTCGCCGTAGCCGTCGACCACGTCCTGGACCTGCCCGAGTACGGGCGGGTCCCGGTCGACATCGTCTTCGGCGGACAGTTCTTCGTCCAGGCCAGGGCGGCCGATCTGGGGCTGGTCGTGGAGCCGGGGTCTGCCAGGCAACTCGCGCGGGCCGGGGCGGTGTTGCGCACGGCGGCCCAGCAGCAGTTCCCGGTCGCCCACCTCCTCAACCCCGGCATCAACGAGATCGCGCTGACGATGATCCACGGCCCCTCGCCGACCCCCGGCGCCTCGGGCCGCAACACGGTCGTGCTGCCCAACGGCCCGGTCGACCTCGCCGACCCGGCCACCTGGACCGGCTCCCTCGACCGATCCCCGTGCGGCACCGGCACGTGCGCCCGCATGGCCGCACTGCACGCCCGCGGCGAACTCCCCCTGAACACGCCGTTCGTCCACGAGTCGATCATCGGTACGACCTTCACCGGCACACTGCTCGACACCACCCAAGTCGGCCCGCACGGAGCGGTGTTGCCAACTGTCAGCGGGCGCGGCTGGATCACCGGTTTCAACGAGTACGTCCTGGACGACACCGACCCCTTCCCGTACGGCTACACCCTCGGCGACCTGTGGGGCGCCACCGAACAGGAGCGCTGATGGACACCCCCGAGACCAGGGACGGCTGTCCACGTGCACTACGTCGGTGAGCGGCAGGAGCTCATGAGCTCGACGTGACTGTGTAGCGCCGATCTTGGAGAGTGCGCGCCGGCTTTCGACCGATGCTTTGAGCTCCGCACGTTGCTTCTCATCCAGCCCGGCGAGCGACAGATGATCACGCTCGTCCGGCGTGAGTCGCGTGAGGTCGAGCCCGGACCCGGGCAGCATGGTCACGCCTCCGAGGCGGCCCCGTTGCGCGGTCACCGGCAGACCGGCTTCGCGGAGCCAGTTCAGGTCCATCCGTCGTGTCCATCGTCCATGTGAACGACGCTCCCGCGGCAGCGCGTTTCTACGGCGACCTCCTCGACATGAGGCCGTCGTTCGAGACTCCGGGATACATCACCTTCGACCTCGGGCCAGGCGCTGACCTCGCCCTGTGGTCTGACCAGTTCGAGGATCTGTCAGCGGACGTCCCGCGTACCAGTGAGGTTTGTCTGGCCATCGACGGCGGGCCCGACGAGGTCGATGCGATCTTCAAGCAGTGGCAGTCCAAGGGCGTCACGATCCTGCAGGAGCCACATGATGCGGGGTTCGGGCTGACCTTCCTCGCAGCCGATCCTGACGGGAACCGTATCCGCGTCGCACCGCGGGACTGAAAGGCCACGCCGCGGCAGGCGCACACGATGAGCATGCGAAAGCGATGGTGGAGCCGGCCGGTCCGGAGGCTAGGCCGAGCGCGGCCAGGACCGCTCCGGTGGGCACGACGGCGGAAGCGCCGAAGCGGACAGTGAGCCGGTCTCCGGCGGCTGTCTCAGACGACCGGATCAAGGACGGAGACCGTTGACGAGCCCATCAGGGGATTCGGCTCGATTCGTCGTCGTGCTCCACGTGGACAGCCGTGTCAACGTCCATGAACAGTGGGACAGGGCAAGGCGGGTTATCCATGGCTTGGATGGCCTGGATACGGGATTCGGATCGCTCGGGGGATGGCAGCGGGGGCTCCGGCCAGCCCATAGTCGTCCCTACCCGCACGCCGCTGTCCGGACCAGCGGCCGAGGTGCGGCCATCCTCAGCATGCCGTGCGCCGTCGGCGCCGGTGAAAGCCATGCCTGCTTCCGTATGCCGTCCCCTGGAGTCGCCATGCCTGGTTCCGTCCCGCCGCCTGCCACCACGGCCGATGATGTCGCGTCGTCGCCTGTCTCCGTCTCGGGCCCGGCCCATCTGTTGCGCGTGACCCTGCTGATGGCGGGCAGCTGCCTGCCGATCCTCGGGGCGGTACTGATCGCCCCGGTGCTGCCGAAGATCCAGGACCACTTCGAGTCCACTCCGGGAGCCAAGGCGCTTGTTCCCCTCGCGCTGACCATTCCGGCGCTGGCCTTGGCGCTGCTGGCCCCGTTCGCCGGGGTGATCGTGGACCGGCTGGGTCGCAAGCGCCTGCTGATCGTGACGACGGTGCTGTACGCCGTGTTCGGAACGGCCCCGCTGTATCTGGACTCCCTGGGCGCCATCATCGCCAGCCGCGCCCTGGTGGGAGTCGCCGAGGCCGCGATCATGACGTGTTGCACCACGCTGATCGGCGACTACTACAGCGGACACCTGCGGGTGAAGTACCTGGCCCTGCAGACCATGTGCGCCTCCGCTTCGGCAACCGTCTTCTTCGTGCTCGGCGGCGCCGCCGGCTCGGCGGGCTGGCGCGTGCCCTTCTGGGTCTATGCGGTAAGCCTGGTGCTCGCACCCCTCATGGCCACCGCCCTGCCCACCCCGGCGGCCCGCGCGACGACCGCCGAGGCTCCGGCCGCGGCGGCGGTCCGCCGACCCTTTCCCTTGCGGCAGTTGGCGGGCATCTGTGCCCTCACCTTCTTCGGGGCCATGGTCTTCTACACCGTTCCGGTCGAGATGTCATACCTGCTCGACGACCTGGGGGTGGAGAACTCCGGTGTGATCGGCCTGGCCACCGCGATCGCGAGCGCCGCCACTGTGGGCGGAGCGATCACCTTCGCCCGGCTGAAGCGTGCCCCCGACCCGATGCTGCCCGCCGTCCTCGCGCTCTGTGCGGCCGGCTTCGGGGTGATGTTCGTGGCGGGCAACGCCGCGCTGCTGGTCGTTGGAGCGGTGATCAACTGCGTGGGTACGGGCATACTGCTTCCCGCTCTCCTCACCAGCGCCATGTCGCGTCTGGCGTTCGAGGACCGCGGTCGCGGAACCGGTCTGTGGATGGCGGCCTTCTTCGGCGGTGAGTTCGTCTGCCCGCTCGCACTGCTGGCCGCGGAGTCGGCGGTCGGCAGCCTTGCCGGTGCGGTGGGCGTGCTGGGACTGGCCGCCGCACTCGTCGCGGCGGGTCTGATGGCGGCCCGTCGGCGCGCGGGTGCCGTCGATGCCAGGCCCTTGCCGGAGCAGGTGGCCTGAGCGCGCGGCGGCCGAACGGGCCCGAGTGGAGGAAGCGGTGCCCCGGCCCGCCTCACGGCGTCAGCTCGGGGCTCGCCGTACCGGGCGGCGGCGAGGCGGCGTGCTGATCACACCCGGCCGCCCGTCATGGCGCCGAGCCCTGAGCGGAGGAGACGGCCTGTTCCGTGCCGCGGCCCGTCAGCGCGGCGCCCACCTCCGCGGCCTTCTGCCGCAGCCAGATGTGGGCCGCGTCCTGGGCATGGACCGGGTGCCACCACATCGCCTCCTGGACCGGTACCGCCTCGAAAGGGCAGGGCAGGACGCGTACCGCGGCGGAGCGGACCGCTCTGCGGGCCAGGCGTTCCTGGATCATCGCGACCCGGCGAGTGCCCTCGACCATGTGCGGCAGCAACTGGAAGGTCTGCACGGAGACCTCCACCCGGGGGCTGATGCCGAGCATGCTGAGCTGGCGGGCGGCCGGGGCGTCGTAGGGGCGCTGATAGACGGCCCAGGGCAGGCGGGCCAGGTGGTCGAGGGTGAGTTCGTCGCCGACCTCGGGGTGGTCGTCGGCGACCAGGCACAGCCAGCGGTCGCTGTAGAGGTCGACGGAGGGGAAGCCGTCGATGACGCCGTGCGGCATCAGCAGTCCGTCGACGGTGCTGAGCGCGGTCGCCGTGTTCTCCACGACCCCGGGCGCCGGGTGCTGGAAGGTGAACCGGAGGCCCGGTGCCTCGTGGTGCACGGCACGGGCGAGGGCGGCGCCGAACACGGCCGCGCCGTAGTCGGAGGCGAGCAGGGTGAACTCGCGGGTCTCAACGGCCGGATCGAAGTCGGCCTGGCTGGCGAACACGCGCTCCAGCAGGTCGCAGGCGGTGGCGCTGCGGTCGCGCAGGGCGGCGCCGAGCGGGGTCAGTTCGTAGGCGTTGCCGGTGCGGGCGAGCAGTTCGTCGTCGAAATGGCGGCGCAGCCGGGACAGCGCCGCGCTCATCGCGGGCTGGCTCAGTCCGATGCGCTCGCCGGCCCGGGTGACGTTGCGCTCCTCCAGCAACGCGCGCAGGGCGAGGACCAGATTGAGGTCTAGTCGAGACAGGTTCACCGGGCACCACCTGGCAAGAGATAGCTATTCGTGACGTGGATGAGGCTCATCCACAGGATTCATTTCCGCGATCTGCTGATCCAGGTCAGAGTAGACGGCAACCCAGCGGGAGGAAATCTCATGGCAACGCTCGCGCAAGCCGCCGGTCCGTTCGCGCTCGGCACGCTCTCCACTCCGGACGGGACCCCGTTTCCCGGCCTGGTGGTCCGGGACCGGGTGCTGGACCTGAGCCAGGCCCTGGCCTGGGAGCCGGCCGACGTGCGCTCCGTACTGGCCCGGTGGGAGGAGGCTCTCCCCGTCCTGCACACCCTCGCGGACGAAGACGCCCTGGACTGGCAGCCGTTGGAGGGCCTGCGGGTGCACGCGCCCGTCGAACCCCGGCAGATCTTCCAGTCCGGCGCCAACTACCGGCAGCACGTGATCGATCTGGAGGTGGCCCACCGCTCCCCCGACGACCCTCGTACGGTGGAGGAGGCGCGGGCCGAGATCGCCGCGGTCATGGACCGGCGGGCGGCGGAGGACCTGCCGTACGTGTTCATCGGTCTGCCGAGCGCGATCACGGGCCCGTACGACGACGTCGTCCTGCCCGCCTGGGCCGCACAGCCCGACTGGGAGCTGGAGCTGGCGGCCGTCATCGGCAAGCCCGCGCACCGGGTCGATGTCGAGGAGGCGCTGGAGTACGTCGCCGGGTACACCATCGCCAACGACCTCACCGACCGCGCCGGCGTCTTCCGCCGGGACATGAAGGCCATCGGCACCGACTGGATGCGCTGCAAGAACGCGCCCGGTTTCACGCCACTCGGGCCGTGGATCGTCCCCGCCGGGTCGATCGCGGACCCCGATGATCTGCGGGTCACTCTCAAACTCAACGGGCAGACCATGCAGGACGAGTCGACCAAGGACATGCTCTTCGGCATCGCGCGGCTGGTGTCGTACATCTCCCAGACTTCCCAACTCCTTCCCGGTGACCTGGTGCTGACCGGATCCCCGGCCGGCAACGGCATCCACTGGGGCCGGCTGCTGCGCGACGGCGACGTCATGGAGGGCTCCATCACAGGGCTCGGAGTGCAGCGCACCCGCTGTGTCGCAGAGGAGTCCACGCCGTGATCGACCGCACGGACCCCGAGGGCGCGATCGCCGAGGCCGCCAAGGCGTACTCGAACTGGGGACGCTGGGGAGAGGACGACGTTCTCGGCACCCTCAACTTCCTCGACGAGGCCAAGCGGCGTGAAGGCGCGGCCCTCGTCCGGCGCGGCGTCAGCTTCTCCCTCTCCCAGCGGTTCGACATGAACGGCCCGCAGAAGGGCTGGCGGCGCCGCACCAACCCGGTGCACACCATGCTGGACACCGGCACGGACGCGGCGCTGGGCAACCAGGGCTTCCCGCATGGCATCGGCGGAGCGGACGACGTGATCGCGATGCCGTTGCAGTGCTCCACCCAGTGGGACGGGCTCGGGCACATCTTCGACCACGGGTTCGCCTGGAACGGGCGCCGGGCCGACAAGGTGGTGACCTCCGACGGTGACTTGGTCACCGGCATCGAGCACATGGCACCGTACGTCGCCGGGCGCGGTGTTCTGCTGGATGCCGGCCGAGTACTCGGCAGCGACGGCGAGCTGTCCGACGGCTTCGCCGTCACTGAGGAGCACCTGACGGCGACCGCCGAGGCCCACGGCGTGACCGTCGGCCGGGGGGACATCGTGGTCGTACGGACCGGGCAGCTGGCCCGCGCCAAGCGCGAGGGCTGGGGTGACTACGCCGGCGGGCCCGCGCCGGGGCTGTCCTTCACCACGGCCGGGTGGCTGCACCGCACCGAGATCGCCGCGATCGCCACCGACACGTGGGGCTTCGAGGTACGGCCGAACGAGTTCGAGGGCGCCTTCCAGCCTCTGCACCAGGTCGTGATCCCCAACATGGGCCTGCTGATCGGCGAGATGTGGGACCTCGACGCACTCGCCGCGGACTGTGCCGAGGACGGCATGTACGAGTTCTGGCTGACCGCCGCGCCGCTGCCCATCACCGGGGCCGTGGGCTCACCGGTCAACCCGATCGCCGTCAAGTAGCCCGCGGAACCGGCCGGATGCGTCGTCCTCCCCGGACAGCAACGGCGCATCCGGCCACAGACCGCTCCACCCGCTGACGGGTGATTCATCAGAGCCCCCTGGCCCGCCTGGACGGCGGGCGAGCCGCACCCCCGCCGCCCGAAGTCGTGCGGCCCAACCTCGGGAGGTATCCCCGACATGGCAGACAGCCTCACTTGCAGAGTCCTGGTCATAGGCGGTGGCGCCTCCGGCAACGCCGTGACCATCCTGCTGCGCCGCGCCGGCCTCGACGTCGACCTGATCGAGGCCAGGCCCGACTGGAACGCCACCACCGGCTCCGGCATCACCCTCCAGGGCAACGCCCTGCGCGTGCTGAGCGAACTGGGCCTGTGGGAGCAGGTGGAAGCCTCCGGATTCCCCTTCGGCACCCTGGGCATCACCACCCCCGACGGCACCGTGCTGCACGTCGCCGAGGACATCCAGACCGGCGGTGACGACCTGCCCGCCACCCTCGGCATGCAGCGCCCCCAGCTCCAGCAGATCCTCATCGACGCGGTCCGCGCCTCCGGTGCCACGGTGCGCCTGGGCACCACCGCCAAGACTCTGGAGCAGGACGCCGACGGCGTCTCGGTACGGTTCAGCGACGGCACCGAAGGGCGTTACGACCTGGTGATCGCCGCCGACGGCCTCAACTCCGCCACCCGCGCGGCGATCGGCATCACCGACAAACCCGAGCCGACCGGCATGGCCATCTGGCGCATCGCGGCCCCGCGCCCCGAGGGCGTGGAACGCACCGACCTCGCCTACGGCGGCCCGGCCCACATCGCCGGATACACGCCCACCAGCGAGAACACCATCTACGCGTTCCTCGTCGAGGGCTGCCGCGAGCGTGCCTGCGTCGACCCGGCCGAGTACGCCGACGAGATGCGCCGCCTGGCGCAGGAGTACGGCGGTGCCTGGCCGGAGATCACCAAACACATCACCGATCCAGAGAAGGTCAACTACACCTGGTTCAACCGCATGCTCGTGGAGGGGTCCTGGCACCGCGGCCGGGTTGTCCTGGTCGGCGACGCCGCCCACTGCTGCCCGCCCACCATCGCCCAGGGCGCGGCCATGTCCCTGGAGGACGCCCTCGTCCTCGCCGAACTGCTGACCAGCGGCCGGGACTGGGACGACGAACTGTTCCAGAGCTACTACGAGCGCCGCATACCCCGAGTGCGGACGGTCGTCGAGGCGTCGGTGCAGATCGGCCAGTGGCAGCTGGACGGCGTGCGCGAGGCCGACGTGCCCGGGCTGATCGGCGGCACGATGAACGCCCTGAAGGAGCTGCCGTGACCGTCCCCACCGTGGATGTGCATGCGCACGTCCTGCTGCCCGAGGTCGACGCCGTGGTGGCGGACCTGCCGGGACTGGCCGAGGCCAGGGCCCTCGACGCCCGCCGCAACGGCCCCGCGGCCCTCGCGGTCAGCGGCCCGATGGTCCGCGAGCGCGCCCCGAGGATGATTGACGTCACCGCACGGCTGGCCGCGATGGACGCGCAGGGCGTGGACGTGCAGCTGGTCAGCCCGTCCCCCTCGCACTACCACTACTGGGCGGACGAGGAGACGGCCGAGAAGGTCTACCGGCTCGCCAACGAGGCGACGGCGGCTCACTGCGCCCAGGCTCCCGCGCGGCTGCACGGGCTCGGCCTCGTCCCCCTGCAGCACCCCGAGCAGGCCGTACGTGCTCTGGAACACGCCCTGGAGCAGGGCCTGTTGGGGGTGGAGATCTCCAGCCACGCTCCTGGCCGCGAGCTGTCCGACTCGGCGTACGAGCCGTTCTGGGCCCGCGCCGAGGACACGGGGGCCGTCCTCTTCCTGCACCCCTTCGGCTGCACACTCGACGAGCGGCTGGACCAGTGGTACCTGTCCAACACCGTCGGCCAGCCGGTGGAGAACGCGGTGGCGCTGTCCCACCTGATCTTCTCGGGTGTGCTGGACCGCCACCCAGGCCTGAAGCTGATCGCGGCGCACGGCGGCGGCTATCTGCCCACCCATATCGGCCGCTCCGACCACGCCTGGTCGGCCCGGTCCGACGCGGGCGCCGGCTGCGCCCACCTGCCCAGCAGCTACCTCAAGCGCCTGTACTTCGACTCCCTCGTCCACGACCCGCACGTGCTGCGGGAACTCGTGCGAGCCGCGGGCGCGGACCGGGTGCTGCTCGGCTCCGACTACGCCTTCGACATGGGCACCGTGGACCCGCTCGCCGCACTGCGCGCCGCCCGGCTGCCCGAGACCGACTTCCACTCCGTACGTGGCGGAAACGCCGCCGCCCTGCTCAACCTCGCCTGAGAAGGAACCCCCACATGAACAACCGCCTGCTCACCCATCTGCGGCACGTCGACCTCGCCGTGCCCGACTACGACAAGCAGCTCGACTTCTACTCCGGCGTCTGGGGCCTGACCAAGGTCGAAGAGGACTCCGGGATCTCCTTCCTGGCCGCCGAGGGCTCCCCCGAGCAGTACGTCGTCCGGCTGCGCAGGGCCGACGAGAAGCGCCTCGACCTGGTCTCCTACGGGGCGGGCAGCCCGGCCGACGTCGACACCCTCGCCGAACAACTCCTCGCTGGCGGAGTGCAGCTGATCACCCAGCCGGGCAAGGTCGACACCCCCGGCGGCGGGTACGGCTTCCGCTTCTTCGACGTCGACGGGCGCACCATCGAGGTCTCCGCCGACGTCGAGGTCAGGCAGCACCGGAAGATCGAGGAGAAGGAGTCGATCCCGGTCAAGCTGTCGCACGTGGTGCTGAACTCGCCGGACCTGGACAAGACCAAGGCCTGGTACGAGGAGCACCTCGGTTTCCGGCTGTCGGACACGCTCGGCCATCCGCACATCGGTGACGTCATGCACTTCATGCGGATCAGCAACCAGCACCACTCCATGGCCATCGCCAAGGGCCCGCACACCTCGCTGCACCACATCTCCTTCGAGATGCGTGGCATCGACGAGTACATGCGCGGCTCCGGCCGCGTGATGCGGGCCGGCTTCAAGAAGATCTGGGGTCCGGGTCGGCACATGGCGGGCGACAACACCTTCACCTACTTCCTCGACCCGCACGGCAACACCGTCGAGTACACCACCGAGCTGGAACTGCTCGACGAGGACACCTGGCACCCGCACGTCTACGACTTCTCCCAGCCCGAGGTCACCGACCAGTGGGGCACCGCCAACCCCATGAACGAGCTGGTCACCAAGGAGTCCTTCAACGACGTCGACCGCGGCGTGTTCGTCGCCCCGCCGGTCTGACCGGCGAAGCCCTCAGTCCCCGGGGGCGCGGTTGCCCTGTCGACTGCCCTGGCTCCCACGCCGCGCCCCCGGCCTTCGCGCCCACCCTCACGCCGACAGGAATCCGTCATGCGTTTCGCCGCGTACGAGTACCGCAACCGACGCCACGTGGCCGTCGTCGAAGCGGACGGCACGCTCCACCCTCTCCCCGGTGTCAGCTCCCTGACCAGCCTGCTCGCCGACGGCGACGGCCTGCCCGGACTGCTGGACGCGGGCGCTGCGACGCTCGACGTCCCGGCCGGTCCCCATGTCTCCGAGGTGCGGCCGCTGCCGCCGCTGCAGCCGCCCACCGTGCGGGACTTCGTCACCTTCGAGGAGCATGTCGAGGGCGTACGACGGTCCGTGGACGGTACGGCCGGGGTGCCAGAGCAGTGGTACGCGGCGCCGACGTTCTACTTCGCCAACCCCTACGCGGTGTACGGCCCGCACGACGACATCCCTATGCCGCCGGGGTCGGCCGTGCTCGACTTCGAACTCGAAGTCGCCGCAGTGATCGGCGTGGAGGGCCGCGACCTCACCCCCGAGCAGGCCCGTGAACACATCGTCGGCTACACCGTGTTCAACGACTGGTCCGCCCGCGACTTGCAGTCCGCCGAGATGAAGGTAGGCCTCGGACCGTGCAAGGGCAAGGACACCGCGACCACGCTGGGCCCGTACCTGGTCACCGCCGACGAGCTGGAGAAGTACCGCGACGCGGACGGGTTCCTGCGGCTCGGGCTCACCGCCTCGGTGAACGGCGAGGTCGTCGGCACGGATCTGCTGTCCAACATGAGCTGGACCTTCGAGGAGATGGTCGCCTACGCCTCGCGCGGGACCTGGGTGCGACCCGGTGACGTCCTGGGCTCGGGCACCTGCGGCAACGGCGGCTGCCTCGCCGAACTGTGGGGCGTACGCGGCAAGCAGGACCCGGCGCCGCTGAAGCCCGGCGACACGGTCACGCTCACCGTCGAGGGCATCGGCAGCGTCACCAACACCGTGGTGACCGGCGCCGACCCCATACCGGTGCCCGCCGCCCGGCGCCGCACGCGGGAGCGGCCATGAGTGACCTGCACCCCAAGCGGCTCCTCGGCAAGGTCGTCGTCATCACCGGCGCGGCCCGCGGCCAGGGCGCCGCGGAGGCCGAGGCACTGACCCGCGAGGGCGCCCGCGTCATCGCCACCGACGTGACCGACACCCCCGGCTGCCGCCGCCTCGACGTCACCAGCGAGCAGGACTGGGCCGAACTCGCCGCCGAACTGGAGGAGTCGTACGGCCAGGTGCACGGCCTGGTCAACAACGCCGGCGTCACCTGGCGCGCCCGCCTCGACGACATAAGCCCGGAGGACATGGCTCGCGTCCACGCGGTCAACGTCACCGGACCGCTGCTCGGCATCCAGCACCTGGCACCGCTGATGCGCCCCGGCTCGTCGATCGTGAACGTCGGCTCGACGGCGGCGCTGACCGCCCACTACCCGGTCGCGTACACCGCCAGCAAGTGGGCGCTGCGCGGCCTGTCGGCCACCGCCGCCATGGAACTCGGCCCCCGCGGTATCCGCGTGAACACCATTCACCCGGGCTTCATCGAGACGGACATGACCGCCTCCGCGGCGCCGGCCTTCCGTGACGCCAACGTCCGCGAGACACCGCTCGGCCGCACCGGCACCGTCGCCGACATCACCCCTCTCGTCATCTTCCTCCTCTGCGACGAGTCGTCCTTCATCACCGGCGCGGAGATCCCGGTCGACGGCGGCCTCACCGCGCACGGCGGCACCACGTCGATCTCGTACGCCGTACGCCGAGCGAACCAGTCACGAGAGAACGCCCCTCAGGGACATGGTCTGTGCGAGCGCCGCCGCGGCGCTCGCCGACATTCCCGACGGCGCGTCGCTGGCCGTCGGCGGCTTCGGCCTCGGCGGCATCCCTGACACCCTCATTCAGGCCCTGTACGAACAGGGCGCCGGCGGCCTGCAGGTTGTGTCGAACAACTGCGGGGTGGACGGGCGGGGCCTCGGCGTCCTGCTGGGCGCGGGCCGCATCGCACGCGTGACGGGCAGTTACGTGGGCGAGAACAAGGAGTTCGCCCGCCAGTACCTCTCGGGCGAGTTGGAGGTGGAACTCACCCCGCAGGGCACCCTGGCCGAACGGCTGCGCGCGGGCGGTGCGGGCGTCCCCGCCTTCTACACCCCCGCCGGCGTCGGCACACAGGTCGCCCAAGGCGGCCTGCCCTGGCGCTACGCCCCCGACGGCACGGTCGCCGTGGCCTCACCGGCCAAGGAGACGCGCGACTTCGACGGCCGTACCTACGTCCTGGAGCACGGCATCACCACCGACTTCGCCCTCGTACGCGCCTGGCGCGGCGACCGCCACGGCAACCTCGTCTTCCGCAAGGCGTCCGCCAACTTCAACCCCCTCGCCGCCATGGCCGGGCGCGTCACGGTGGCCGAAGTCGAAGAGCTCGTGGAGCCGGGCGAGTTGAACCCCGACACGGTGCACCTGCCGGGCGTCTTCGTCCAGCGGGTTGTGGAACTGACCGGCGACCAGGCCGCAGACAAGCAGATCGAGAAGAGGACCGTACGAGCATGAGCTGGACCCGCGAGCAGATGGCCGCCCGCGCCGCCGCCGAACTCTCCCACGGCTCCTACGTCAACCTCGGCATCGGCCTGCCCACCCTCATCCCCGGCCACCTCCCACCAGGCATCCACGTCGTCCTGCACTCCGAGAACGGCATCCTCGGCACCGGCCCCTACCCCACCGAGACCGAAGTCGACCCCGACCTCATCAACGCCGGCAAGGAAACCGTCACCGTCCTGCCCGGCGCCTCCTTCTTCGACTCCGCCCTGTCCTTCGGCATGATCCGCGGCGGCCACATCGACACCGCCGTCCTCGGCGCCATGCAGGTCTCGCAGCACGGCGACCTCGCCAACTGGATGATCCCCGGCAAGATGGTCAAAGGCATGGGCGGCGCCATGGACCTCGTCCACGGCGCCCGACGCGTCATCGTCCTCATGGAACACACCGCCAAAGACGGCAGCCCGAAGATCGTCACCGAATGCACCCTGCCCCTGACCGGCGAGCACTGCGTCCACCGCATCATCACCGACCTCGCCGTCCTCGACATCACCGAACACGGCCTCACCCTTGTCGAAACCGCACCCGGCATCACCCTCGAGGACATCACGGCCCGCACCGACGCACCCCTCCGCGCGAACCACCTCTCCGCCGCCCGCTGAACTCCTTCTCAAGGGGGCCACCCAAGGCGGCCCCCTGACGCTGTTGCCCTCGACATCGAAGAGCGGGAACCGGTCGCTCACCATCCAGGTGCCCGACGCCCCGCCTCGACCCCCGTGACGCAAGCCACATAGCGCAATGCAAAATTTGCCTAGTGCAATGATGGATTCCGGCGCCCCAGCCGTACCTCCTGACACCCGGTCCACTCATGTCAGGAGGTTCCATGCCCCTCTCCCGCAACACGATCGGCACCGCCGTCGTCGGCGGCGCGCTGGTCCTCACTCTCTCCGCGCTCGCCTACCCGTCCATGCTCGGCGTGCAGAACGCCTCGACGAACACATCCCGGATCATTGCCAACACCGCCTACGGGCCGCTCACCGAGGCGGACCGCGACTTCGTGGTCAAGGTGCGCTCCGCCGGGCTGTGGGAATACCCCCTCGGTGAGCTGTCCATGAAGCGGGGTACGACGAAGGAGATGAAGGAAGCGGGCCAGCACTTGGTCGTCGGACACGCCCTGCTCGACGCCAGCTGCCGCAAGATCGCCGTCGAGCTGGACATCACCCTGCCCAACCAGGCCAGTCCGCAACAGCAGCAGTTCGTCGCGACCGTGGACGCGAAGAGCGGCAAGGAGTTCGACTCCACCGCAGCCAACATCATGCGCGTCACGCACGGTCAGATCTTCCCGGCCATCGGCAAGATCCGCGCCACCACGGAGAACACGCTGGTACGTCAGCTCGCCGACCAGGCCAACGACGTCGTCCTCGATCACATCACGGTCCTGGAGAAGACCGGTCTGATCAACTTCGACCAGGTGAACTTCCAGCAGACGACCCCGCCGAAGCTGCCCAAGGAGCAGCTCACCCCGCCCGTGTCCCAGCCTGGCACGCCGCCCGTCGCCCTGACTCCGCGCCCGGACCTGCCGAACTTCTACAACACCACGTCCCCGAGCCCCACACCCAACACCGGATGATCAGGAAGCGGAAGCCGTGTGGTCACCAGGGGTGCCTGCGCCCGGGGCCGAGGACGCCGGTGATCCAGACGTGGTGTGAGAGGCACGAAAGGAGCGTACGACCGCGACGGCGCACGCGGCGACCAAGACCGCAACCCAGCCCCCAGCACACGAAGCGGCTCCGTCCAGGACAGTCCCGCGCCGTCACGGTCGGCAACCGCACACAGAAAGCGGCCGGAGACGGATTACGGTGCGCCCTCGACCGAGGTGACCAGCGCGGACTCCACCTGCCCTCGCTCCGCTAGCACCAGGCCCACGGCCGCCTGCGGCGCCTGAAGCGCGAGGCAGACCACCAGCACGGCCACGATGCCGACCAGCGCCCGCCCCGCCCGCACCACGCAGAGGTAGAGCGTGAGCATGGCGGCACACACCAGGCCGCCCTCGCCGTCCGCCAGTTCCGGAATCCCGTACCAGGCGCCGTCGACCGTACCGACAATGATCGCCCCCGCCGCCACACATCCGGTCAGCAGTCCCTGTGCCGTCAGCCACCACGGCGGCAGGCCGACGAACTCGGCCGGGCCCCACACCGGGCCCCACGCCGTGCTCCGCAGATGCCCCATCAGGTGCGCTTCCGGAGTGGACACGGCCGACGTCTTCGTCGCATGCGCGGCTTCGCTCCCTGCGCGCCCTTCCACGTCCGCCATCGTCGAGTGCCGGGCGGACGCTGCCACTGCCCTCAGCCGGACACGCCGCAGTGGTCTTTGCCGGCGGGAGCGGGCAGCGGGCTCGCGCGTGCACAATTCGCCTGCATTACGCAAAACGCGGCGGGGAGAAGTTCGACTCGGGTCCGACGGTGCCCCGAGCAGCTCAGGCGTCGCGGACGACCGGCAGATCCACCGCCCAGCCCAGCGGGTGCGGCTCCGCGCCGTCCATCGCCGGCGCGAGAGGCTCTCCCCCGGCCTCATTGAAGGCGGCCAGGGCCTCTATGAGGGCCAGCCGCTGCGTCGGGGAGAGCCGTTCGACGATCGCGGCGATCTCAGCGCGGCGCCGGGCGGTGACGTCCTCGACCGTGCGCCGCCCCTCGTCAGTGAGCTGCAGCAAGGTCTCACGGCGATTGTCGGGATTGGCCCGCCGGTCCGCGAGCCCTGCCGCGATCAGCCGGTCGACCATCCGCATGGCGGTGGACGGTGCCACCTGGAGCAGGTCGGCGAGCGTGACCAGCTTGGTCGCCCCGCGTGTGGACAGCACCACCAGCATGCGGAACTGCGGCAGTGTCACCCGCTCCTCGACCTCGGCGAGGGAGCGAGCGGAGACCGCCACCAGCAGCCGGGACGCGGTCAGCACCGACCGAGTCACCACGTCCACATCGTCCATCGCCCCTGCGAGGGCCTCACGCTCCGGCATAAGTCCTTTCTACCTCGCCGAAGCCGCTGCTCCCTCACGCGCATGACACAGATTTTCCTCCCCCATGACCATGGCAACGGAGAAGGAGCATCGCGGCGTCGTCGTGGGGCGGCCCGCCGGGCGGGCTGGGCGAGATCCGCGCACAGCGTCTCCAAGGCACGGTGCGCATCCCGTTCCTGCAGCAGATGCGCTCGCTCACTCACGGGGTGGAAACGGCCGGTGTCGTCGCGGGCCTCGGTGACGCCGCCCGTGTACAGCAGGAGCTGATCACCCCCATGCGAAATCCACCCGACAGGGTTTCGGGCCCTCGCCGCCGTGCGCTCCCAGGCCCAGTGGAAGGGCGTAGGCGGGCGGCTCCGGGAAGT
This sequence comes from uncultured Streptomyces sp., assembly GCA_965653385.1. Taxonomy (GTDB): domain Bacteria; phylum Actinomycetota; class Actinomycetes; order Streptomycetales; family Streptomycetaceae; genus Streptomyces. The sequence goes on from CBFGZZ010000038.1 coordinate 20,254, forward strand.
CGGCGGTGCCGTCCCGGCGTACGAGCATCGGGGCCGGATGACCGTAGTTGAGGAAGACGGCCTCGTGGTCCGTGCCCATCTCGGCGAGGATCGCGGTGACGGACTCTCACCCTCCAACTCGCGGGCCACGCTTCGTGCCAGGCGCTCGCCGAGCCCCGCCAGGTGCGGCTCCTCGTGCGCGGCCTCCCGGAACGCGCCGCACCGGGGTCAGGCCCTTGCCCTGGACGTCGCCCACGATGACCGGGATACCGTGCGGCGAGGCGACCACCTCGTACGGATCCCGCCGCTGCGCGCCTACGCGACGGCCGAGGTGTACGACACCGCCGCCTGCAACGGCCCCGCGGTCAGCGGCACCGGACGCAGCAGCACCCACTGAGCGACCTCCGCGATCGACCGCACACTCGCCAACTCCTCCTCCCGGCGCGAGCGCATCACGGCCCCGGTGATGCCGATACCGGTCACGCCGGCCACCGCTGCCGTCGCGGTGAACCCCCGGCGCTCCTCGAACAGCCCGTCGTACAGCCCGAGTCCCACACAAAGCACCAGCGCCACCAGTCCGAAGACCGCCGAACGGCGCCACCCCCCGACCAGTCCCGAGAAGGCGGGCCCGAGCGAGACGAGCGGGAGGAACCCACCCCCGCCCTGCCACCACGTCAGCGACCGCCACACCGCTATCACCACGACCGGGCATGTAGGAGAGCACCGTCCAGCTTCATGGCGACTTCTGCCCGGTCATGACGTACTCCAGAGGCGTCATGGCACTCGGGAGCCGCCCCCTTCGTCTCCGCAGGCGCCCCTCCACACCTTTAGACTATGCAAGGGTATTCCGGACGCCGCTGCCCCCGACGCCACGCCTTTACCCAATCGGGTCCGAGAGCTGACGTTCCGACCGCGAAAGGCGACCATGACACACAGACACGCGACGGCCCGCCGCCAGCTCCCCACCGGATCGCGGCGCGAGGCGGCCCAGGCCGGCTCGACGAAGGCAGGCGGAGCCCACTGAGGGTCTGGTGAAATCGACCGGAACATCTGGCGATCTCTTTTTGCACTATGCAATGATCTGCCAGGGGGGCGAGCCGACGTTCGATTGCCGTTCGGCGCCCAGGAGTGAACACCGGCAAGGTTACGCGGCACGGGACGACACACCGACCGTCGGCCGCCCCTCCCACGGGGACGCTTTCCCGCAGAGCCCACCGCCTGCGGGCCTGAGGGGAGAGGGCGGGGCCGTGACCACACACGGTGCAGGCGGCGACGGAACGCCTGAGGAGCGGGACGGCATCGCGTCCCGCTCCGAGGAGATATGGCTGAAGTTCCTCACGGACAACGAGCGCGCCATCCGCGCATCCGCCCCCAGAGAACCCTCCGCTCGGGAACGGGGACAGGGGCGGCATCCTCGTCCCCTCTCCCCGGACGGGACAAGAGAGCGGAAGCAGTCCCGGCACGACGAGCCGACGAGCCCCGAGGCCGACGCGGTCGGTGAGTTGTGGCAACCGGTGGACCTATGGGCCGGTCCGGCCTGGCGGGACCTGGACAGTCGGGCCAGAGTCAGGCGGGTCGGCCGCGCCGTCGCCACGGCCGCCGCGATCGCCCTGGCCCTGGCGGCCTGGTCGTGGGTGTCCACCACAGCGGGCACACCAAGCGACACGCTGGACGACATCACCGTGCAGCAGTCGGAGCAGGCCCCCCAGGAGTGACCCGGTGGTCAGCGGGAGGACCGCGCCGCCGACAAGGCCGAGAGCGTGGGAGACGGCGCCGCGGTGTAGGCGGTGACGGCGGATTCCAGGGCTCTCACCGCGAGGCGGGACTCCATCCGGGCGTCGATGGAATAGCCCACGATGCGCCCGGAATACACGTCCTTGACGGCGCACAGATACAGCTTGCCCTCGCCGGTGGGGTGTTCGGTGATGTCCGTGAGCCACAGCCGGTTCGGCCCGTCGGCGGTGAAGTTGCGCCGCACCCGGTCATCGTGGACCGGCGGCCCGGCCTTGGCGTTCTTGGCGCGGCCCTTTCGCTTGCCGAAGGAGCTCCACCAGCCGTTGTCCCGGCAGATCCGCCAGGCGGTCCGCTCGGCCATCGGCTCACCGGTGGCGCGGGCCTCGTCGAGGAGGAAGCGGTGCTCGAACTCGGGGTCGTCGCGGTGAGCGTCGAAGAGGGCGTTGGCGCGGTGGGCCTGGAGCAGCTCGGCGCCGGTGACCGGGCGGGCCAGCCACCGGTAGCAGGGCTGGCGGGCCGGCCCGAGCACCCGGCCCGTCACCGCCACCGGGACCCGGTGAGGGGCAGCGGCGGCGGCCAGCTCGCGGACGAGCGGGTACATCATTTTGCCGGCAGGTTCGCTTGCGACAGATACGCCGCAGCCCTCCTGAGCACTTCGTTCTCCTGCTCCAGCAGCCGGATCCGCTTGCGGGCCTCGCGCAGCTCGGCCGGCTCACCCGACGCTGTTGCGGGCCTGGCGCCCTCATCGGCTTCGGCGCGGCGCAGCCACTTCGACAGCGTGATCGGGTGGACGCCGAAGTCGGCGGCGATCTGTTCCAGCGTGACGCCGGGCTCGCGATTGCGCGCGACCCGTACGACGTCCTCGCGGAACTCCTTCGGATACGGCTTGGGCACTGCGACATCCTTCCAGGCCGCCTCTCAGCAAGCCAGGTCAGGTGTCACCCCACTCTGCAGCAGTCCCCTCACCCTTAATGGGGTGATCATGACGAGCTGATCCGACAGACTGGTTCGATGCGGCACGATGATGAACAGCCTTTGTCCGGTGGCAACGTCAGTGATGGTGTCGTTCGCGTCGGGGACACCGTTCGCCGTCCGGCCGGACCATGGACCCCCGCTGTGCATGCCCTACTTGCCCACCTGCACGAGGTGGGATTCGGCGCGGCGCCTCGTCCGCTCGGCATTGACGATCAGGGACGTGAGGTCCTGACCTTCATGCCGGGAGATGTGGTCTGGCCCGACCGGTTCTCGCTGATGGAACCCGCTCGACAACTGGCTCGCGTTGCACGGCTGATCCGGGACTTCCACGACGCCGTGCAGGACTTCACGCCGCCCTCCGATGCGCAGTGGCAGACGCTGATCCCTGCTGAGGGCAGTGACATCATCGCCCATAACGACCTGGCCCCCTGGAACCTCGTGGTCGCAGACGAGGCGCGATGGGCCTTCATCGACTGGGACGGTGCAGGACCCGGCTCGCGCCTATGGGATGTCACATACGCCATTCACGGGTTCATCCCGCTGTCCGCGCATCCGGACTGGCAGAGCCCGGACGCGGCCAACCGACTGCGAGTCTTCGCCGACGCCTACGGTCTGGCTGAGTCCGAACGCCGTCGGTTGGTCCCTCTACTGGGGCGCCGTACGCGTTCCATGCACGACTTCCTGCGCGACCAGGCAGCCCAAGGAGCCCAGCCCTGGGCAAGGCTGTGGGCCGAAGGCCACGGCGACGCCTGGCGAAACGACGCCGAATACATCGAGCAACGCGAAGGCCAGTGGATGCAGGCCCTGCTCGCTAGCTGAGGCATCAGTGCCCGTGCCTGGCTCCTGGCTCCTGGCTCCTGGCTCCTGGCTCCTGGCTCCTGGCATGGAACGACCAGGAGGACACCGGAGCCGCCGATCAGCCACGGCGTGGCGTCAGCGCCGGTGGCGGCGAGGGAGCCATCGGGCTCAGGGGCCGCGGTGCTCGACGCGGTCTTGTCAGGCCACGGGGAGTCGGTCTGCTTCTCGGTCGGCTCCGGCGTGTTGGGAGCCCCGGAGCTGCCGGACGTCGGCTTTTCCGTCGGCTTGCTGCTGGGCTTCTCGGTCGGCTCGTCCGTTGGCTTGTCCGAGGGGTCAGGGCGCGGCGATGCGGTCTTGGTGTTGGTGACAGTCAATGTGACGGGGTCGCCTGGCTTGGCCTTGAAGTCGCGCTGCCCCTTGTACAAGTCGTATCCCTCGGGAGCCTTCGTCTGCCTGACCCAGAAGTCGGTACCGGTACGGCTGTTGACCGCGAGCTTCGCCATGGCGGTGCCCTCGCCCGTAGTGAGGGTAAGGAGGGTCTTGTCGCCGGTGCCGATGTTGACGGTGGCTCCAGGCAGGAGCTTGCCGCTCTTGTCGTCCTTGGCCTTGAGCAGGACGGAGGCGGGCTTGAACGGGTTTTCCCGGACTAACTCAGGTGGCGTGTGGGGCGTCATGATGTAGACCTCCATGCGAGTGGAGGCGGGGTGCGGCGGCTTTGGTAGGTGGCCGCGCCCCGCGTGCTGGACAGGGCTTTAGGAGAGTTGTGGAGGCAGGAAGCGCGCATGGAGATCACCGAGCACGAGCTGGCGGATCCGTGGGAAGGGCTTCTCGCCGCTCCTGCTCGTGGCAGTGACGTCGGGGTCCTGGTCCTGGCAGGGTCCAGCGGGCGCATTGAACGCGAGCGAGCGCGCATCCTGGCTCAGCAAGGGGTCATAGCCCTGGCGATCCGCTGGTTCGGTGGGCCAGGGCAGACCCCAGGGATTTGTGAGGTCCCCTTGGAGACCTTCACCGCCGCCGTCGACGTCCTTCAACGTGAGGGAGCGCGACGTATCGGAATTCTTGGTGCTTCCAAGGGCGCTGAAGCGGCTTTGCTGACGGCGGTGCATGACCCACGCGTGGACGTGGTCGTCGCTATGTCGCCCACTTCGCGGGTCTGGTGCAACGTTGGTTCAGGCCATGACGGAACGCATCACCCATATCGCTCGTCCTGGACGTGGCAGGGGCGGCCACTACCTTTTGTCCCGATGGACGACTCGTGGACTTCCCCTGAGCCGGACAGCGAGCCCGTCGCCATCCGGGGGTGGTACGAACTCAGCGAACGGACCTTCGCTCACCTCCTTTCGCCAGCAGAGATTCCCGTGGAGGCTGCCAGAGCCGACCTCCTGCTGATTGCAGGCGGCGACGACGCGATGTGGCCGTCGCTGCCCTTCGCCGAACAACTGGCGCAACGCCGGCGCTCGGCCAGAGCCACCGTGCGTCTCATCGCGCGCGACGATGCCGGCCACCGCCCGCGCCTTCCTGGCGAGAGCCCCGCATCCGCGTCCCCACACTTTCAATACGGAGGCACGCCTGAAGCTGACGCACTCCTCGGCAAGACTGCCTGGCCTCATATCCTTGCCGCACTCGCCGGCGGTAGCCCATCCGTGCTTACCGGTTGAGGATGCGAGGCCGATGCGCCTTGGTCACGAGGTCCCCCTTCGGTTCCTGATCTGAGGGATTCCGAGATCAGCGACGTGGGGTGAGCCGCGCGTAGCAGCCCGGTCCAGGGAGGCCAGTTTCTTGCCCGCAGCTTCGAGACTGACCTGGAGTCCTTCCGCTTCGCCGAGCCAGCCGTTCGCCTTGGCCTCTTTAATGCGGTCGTTGAGGCTGTGGATGATCTCGACCAGCCGCTGTCGTTGTCCTGGGCCGATCCGCAGCATCGGGCAGCGAACACAGGCGTGCTCGTGTTTGCAGGGAGTCCCGCAGGGGCGTCCGCAGGTGCCCAACTCGACTTTGCGAAGCTCGAAATGCTGCTGGAACTCACGCCATTCCTCATCGGTCGGGCCCCGGTACTCAGCCTCAGGCCGGAGGCTGCGCCGCTGGGCGAGGAAGGACCGGCAGGAACGGATGAGGTCGTCCTGGAACACGGCGAGGTATGCCTGCGTGGTCGCCAGATCCTCGTGTCCCAGAAGGCGGGCGGTGATGTGGACGGGGAGTCCGCCGGTGACCGCCTCGGTCGCGAACATCCTGCGGAAGTCGTGGGCGGTGAACTTCAAGGGTTCACCGGCCGCATCGCGCAAGCCGGTGCGGGCGAGGGCCGCGTCCAGGAAGTCCTGAAGTGTGACGGGAGAGATCACTTCGTTGCGATGCCCGCGCGGCCGACGCTGGAAGAGGTGCGGCAGTATCGGGCCGAAGGACCTTCGTGGGTGTCGTATCGGCTGGTCATCGGGATCGTGCCGCCATTGCTGTTGCGCAGGCGGGTGATGATCGTGGCCAGGACACTGGCCAGTTCCGGGCTGACCAGCAGCAGCCGCTCCTGGTTGTTCTTCGACGGCACGATCTGCAGGAGCGGGACCAGCTTGCCGCTGTCGGCCATCCGGTAGGACACGAGAGCGAGGTGGGTGATCTCCAAGAGCTCTTCGCGCCGGATGCCGGTGTGCCGCAGCGTTTCGATGATGGCCCAGGACCAGAACGCCTCGTCCTCGCGCTGGGTCAAGTCGATGGTCTCGCCAGTCCCGGGATCTTCGACGAGGACCGCTTCGGTGCGAGCCCGCCGTTGCGACTTCAGATGGGTCTTGTAGATCACGCGGCGGTAAGCAGTCCCGGCGTGCTCGAACTTCTCCCCGACCGGCGTAGCCTTCGCCGCGGCCAGGAGGGCTTCCTGGTCCCGTCGGTAGCGGTCGGCTGTCTCGACCAGCACCGGTAGTTGCGGCAGCCGCTCGCGGACTCGCTGGTGCATCTTCGCGATGGTGCTGCGCGGCCCGTGGCCCACCCAGCCGACAAGATCGAGTACGCGCGTCTGCTCCAAGATCAAGGCGCCGGCTACGGGGAGATCCACGTCAAGACCGGCATCCCCAAGACCTCCCTGCACCGTTACCTGAAGGGATAAGCGGTGCGGGGAGCCGGGGTGGCCGTCGCATACGTGCTGTCGGTCCGTTCCCAGAGTCGTTGGGGCCCGATGCCAACGTGCTCGCGGACGGCTCGATTCGGCTACGCGTCGCGCCTGTGCAGCAGCAGGCTGCCGACCAGCAACGCGGCCGCGGCCCACGTGGCGAGCACGCCCAGGCCGGCCCATGGACCGATGGGCAGCTCGTGCAGATGGACGGTGGCTTGGATCGCGAGCCCGGCGGTCATGGGCGAGATCTGCTGGAGGTGGCGCTGCCACTCCGGGTCGTTGACCACTTGGGTGACGACCGGGAAGAGGTAGAGCAGCCCGAGCACGATCCCGATGGCGGTCGCCGCCTCCCGTACCGCCGTCGCCACGCCGAGGCCGATCACGGCGATCAGGACGAGGTAGAGGACCGAGCCCACGGCCGCGCGCAGGGTCGGGCCGTCGGCCAGGGACAGCGGGGCATAGCCATGCGTCTCGGTGAATCCGTTACCGGGCAGGATGTAGCGGCCGACGAGGAGGGAGGCCAGGACGGCAACCGTCCCGCAGGACAGGACGACCGTGGTGAGAACCGTCGCCTTGGCGGTGAGGACGGTGAGCCGGTTCGGCACCGCCGTGAACGTGGTGCGGATCATGCCGGTGCCGTACTCGCCGCTGACGGCCAGCACCGCGAAGACGGCGATGACCGCCTGCCCGACGGTGACGCCGGTCAGGGCGAGTTTGACGGCGTCCTGGCCGCACCCCGCGTCCGGGCACTTCACGGCCTTGGCGGTGCCGCAGCCGACGGCCGCGGTCAGCGCGACGGCGAGCAGGAGCAACCTCCCCATGTCTCCTGCGGTGCGCAGCTTTGTCCACTCCGCGTGCAGGGCGCGGCCGAAGTTCCCTCGCCACGCGCCGTCAGCCGTGCTCGTGAGTCGTGCACCGCTCAGGAGACTCATACGTCCCTCCCGCGCAGCCGCACCACGGCCAGACCGAAGGCGAGCGCGGCGTATCCGCACAGCACGGCGAGGCCGGCCCAGGGCGCCAGCGGGTAGTAGCCGGTCGACGGCTCGTACACGCTGAGCACCTGCGTGTACTGGGGCAGGGTCTGCTGGATGGCGAAGCTCGCAGCCGGGGTAACCCGCAGCAGCCACTCCGAGATGCCCGGGGGCAGTACGCCGGAGGTGGCAAGCAGGAAGGGCAGCACGATCGATGCGATGACCAGGGTGACAGTCGTGCCGCTGCGCCGCAGCAGGGCACCGACGCCGAGGGCGAGCACGGTGGCGGCCGCGCAGAGCAGGCCGGTGCCGACCATGACGCGCACTTCGGTCGCCGACGTGACGGGGAAGACATGGAAGCCCCTGCCATGCGCGCTGCGTTCCCCGATGGGAATGGTGATCGCGGCGGCGACCAGGCCGATGGCGAACGCGACGCCCCCGGCCACCAGCGCCTTGGCACCAAGCACCCGGCTCCGCAGGGGAGTTGCCGCCATGGTCGTACGCAGCAGACCACGCCGGTACTCGCCGGTGATGAACACCGTGCCCACGGTGATCACCACGATCAGCCCGGCGAAGGTGCCGACGAGGAAGTTCTCGACGGAGAAGCCGACGCCCATGACGGGCCCGCCGACGACCGGTGCGATGTCACCGGCCCCGGTCACGGTGAACTCGCCGCCGTCGGTCTGGGTGAAGCCGCCCTCGGTGGTGTTCGTGTAGCTGCCGGAGGTGCCCGCGTCGCCGCCCACCTGTGTGCCGCTCCACGCTCCCTCGGACCAGTCGCCGGTGAGGGCGGGGCGGCCGAAAGTGCCGGTGGCCACGGCGGGGCTGAAGCCCGTGCCCGCCGCGGTGTCCTGCTTCGCCTGTGGTGACGTGGCGAAGAGCCCGGCCCGCACGGTGCGCGCAAGCCCAGGCAGCTTCGCATGGCCGACCTTGGTCCAGTGGGAGCCGTCGGTGGAGGTGGAACCGGTGAGGCTGTCGCCGGAGCGGACCAGACGCAGCCAGCGCGGGGATTCCTGGGTGACCTTGCCGGAAGGGCCCGCCGTGTCGTGTGTGTAGTCGTACTGCATGCGTACGCCGTGGCCGCCGGTGGCCATGACCGCCGCGTACGGGGATCCCTGGGTGAGGCTTTCCTTCACGATGATCCCTGCCTTCGCCCAGGGCTGGGCGCCCTGGGCCGTCTTGCCGGTCCCGGTGTCGGCCACACCGGTCAGGGACCGCAGGGGAACGGTGAGGGCGCCGTCGCCGGTGAGCGTCCTGTGGACGAAGTAGAAGCTGTCATTGACGGCCTCGCCGCCGGGTCCCTTCGGATACGAGGCGGAGTCGGCGCCCCGACCGCCGGGGGCGGGGGCGGCCGTGCCGAGCAGGCCGACCACGATCGTCACCAGGAGCGCCCCCGCCATGGCGAGGACCCAGCCGCGTACCGTACGGAACTTCGTCCACTCGGCGTGCAGCGTTCTGAGGAACCCGCTCCGCTCAGCGTGCCTCGTGGCCGGGGGGCGAGGGGTGAGGGTGGCTGTCATCGCGTGGCCTCCCCCGCCGGGATGCCCCGGTACTCCACCGCGTCCCGGGTGAGCTCCATGTACGCCTCTTCGAGCGTCGCCCGGTGCGCGGACACCTGGGAGAACGGCACCCCGTTCCGGGCAAGCAGGGCCACGACGTCCTCGTCGGGCAGGCCCGTGACGCCGAGGGTGTCGGGGCCGGTGGCGAGAACGGTGGCGCCCGCGCCGTGCAGGACCTGGGCGGCGCGCGGAGGCGCGGAGGTACGAAGGGTGACTCGGCCACTGGACGCCTCGGCGAGCAGCTCGGACACGCTGGTGTCCGCGACGACCCGGCCGCGACCGATCACCACGAGATGGTCCGCGGTGTCTTCGAGTTCGCTCATCAGGTGACTGGAGACCAGGACGGCGCGACCCTGCCGGGCCAGCTCCGCCAGGAAGCCGCGCATCCACACGATGCCGTCGGGGTCGAGGCCGTTGAACGGCTCGTCCAGCATGACCACCGGCGGGTCACCGAGCAGCGCCGCCGCGATCCCCAGGCGCTGGCGCATGCCCAGCGAGAAGCCGCCGGCCTTGCGCCGGGCCGCCGTGCCCAGGCCGGCCTGTTCGATGACCTCGTCCACGCGCCGGGGCGGCACGCCCTGTGAGTGGGCCAGCCACAGCAGGTGGTTACGGGCGGTGCGGCTCGGCTGCAGCGCGGAGGCGTCGAGCAGTGCCCCCAGATGCCGAAGCGGGCGACACAGGGTGCGGTACGGCACCCCGCCGACCAGGGCCGTTCCCTCCTCAGGCGCGTCAAGACCCAGGATCACGCGCATGGTGGTGGACTTGCCCGCGCCGTTCGGGCCGACGAAGCCGGTCACCCGTCCGGGCCGCACGGTGAACGTCATCCCGTCCAGAGCCAGCTGGGGCCCGAAGCGTTTACGCACACCGATGACCTCGATCGTCGCCTTCGTACTCTCATCGCTCATGGGCCCCACCCTGTGACGGAGCGAGTTACAGGGGCCGAACGGCCACTGTCATCTCGCTGTTAGGCGCCTCGGCTTAGCCTGGCCTGGTACGTGTCCTGGTGCGGTGGTGAGAGGGGAGCATGCGGATGAAATGGGGTCCGCCCCGACGGCTCGCGAGCCTGACTGCCCGGCTTGGCCTGCGCCGTGGCACTGCCCGCACCCGCTTCACCGCCTTGTACGTGACTCTTTTCCTGCTGTCGGGAACGGCGCTGCTGGCCATCGCGGCCGTGGTGGCATCCGGCGGATCGCGTTCCAGCCGGACCGCCCCCGATGGCGGCACCGATCAGCCCGCCACGGCGGCGCAGGCCCAGGGCCGCATCGACGAGTTGGAGCAGCAGCTGGCCCAGGCGCACGACACCCAGTCCCGACAGATCCTGCTCGGCTCCGCCATCGCCCTCGGCGTCATGGCGGTGATCTCGGTCGGGCTCGGCTGGTTCGTCGCCGGCCGGGTGCTGCGCCCGCTGCGCGTGATGACAGCGGCAACCCGCCGGATCACCGCCGACAGCCTGCACGAACGCCTGGCCATCGGCGGCCCCGGCGACGAGGTGAAGGACCTCGCCGACACCATCGACGACCTCCTCGGCCGCCTGGAGGGCTCCTTCGACGCCCAGCGCCTCTTCGTCGCCAACGCCTCCCACGAGCTGCGCACCCCGCTCACCACGATGCGGGCCTCCCTGGACGTGGCCCTCGCCAAGCCGGGCCCGGTACCCGAGACCACGGCCACGCTGGCCGCCCGGATGCGCGCCGAACTCGACCAGGTGGACCGGCTGCTGGAGAGTTTCCTCGTCCTGGCTCGCACCCAGCACGGCGAGTTCACCGACTCGGCGCGCCTCGCCCTCGGCCAACTCGCGCTGACCGCCCTGACCGGACGGGCGAAGGACATTGCGGCCAAGGGCCTGACCGTGTGTGAAAACCGGATCGACGACTCCGCGCGGGTGTGGGGCAGCCAGACGCTGCTGCGCCGCGCGGTCGACAACGTGGTCGACAACGCGATCGCGCACAACGATCCCGGGGGCTGGATCAGTGTCGCGGTACGGGCCGAAGGAGACGACGCCGGCGCGGTGTCCCTCGTCGTCGAGTCCAGCGGACCGGTCCTCGACCAGCGGCGGGTGGCGGACCTCGCGCAGCCCTTCCGCCGCCTTGGCGCCGACCGGACCGGCACCGGCCAGGGCAGCGGCCTCGGCCTCTCCATCGTCGCGGCCGTCATTCAGGCCCACCACGGCACCCTTGACCTGCGCGCCCGCCCCGACGGTGGCCTGCGCGTCACCCTCACCCTCCCCCGTACGGACGGCAGGGCGACGGCGGAAGCTCCCAACGCAGAGACGGGCGTGGCGCGTTGAGAGTCCTGGTGGTCGAGGACGCCCGCCCCCTCGCCGAAGTCATCGCCGAGGGACTGCGCGACCAGGGCATGGCCGTGGACGTGGCCCACGACGGGCTCGACGCCGCGGCCAAGCTGGACGTCAACGCGTACGACGTCGTCGTGCTCGACCGCGACCTGCCAGGCATCCACGGCGACACCCTCTGCCAGATGATCACCGAGCGGGACGGCCACGTGATGGTCCTGATGCTGACCGCCGCCGACTCACCCAGCGACCGCGTCACCGGCCTGACCCTGGGCGCCGACGACTACCTCGCCAAGCCCTTCCACTTTCCCGAACTCATCCTGCGCATCCGCGCCCTGGCCCGCCGCCGCCCCGCCGCCCGGTCCCGCACGCTGAGCACGGCGGGCATCGAACTCGACCCGATGCGCCGCACTGCCAGCCGCGACGGCCACCAACTCGACCTCTCCGTCAAGGAATTCGCGGTACTCGAAGCCCTCCTTGGCGCGAGCCCCGCCTTCCTCAGCACGGAGAACCTCCTCGAACAGGTCTGGGACGAGCACGCCGACCCGTTCACCAACACAGTCACGGTGACCATGAGCCGCCTGCGCCGCAAACTCGGCGACCCCCCGGTCATCACCACCACACCCGGCGTGGGGTATCGGATCATCGACCCAGGCGCCCCACCCGACTGAGCAGGGGGCCAGGGCCGGCGGCCCGCGAGCGGAGGCCGTGCTCAGTGCACCCGACTCCAGTCATCTGTGCAGCCGACTTCGGAGACTGACAGCAGTGTCAGCCGGATCGACACCGGATCGTGTTCATCAAACGGTGTCGGAAAGTCGATGTGCTCAAGAACTTGAGGAGCGCCCTGTTCTCGGGTGCATACGCCCTCCGCTGAGGACACCGCCGATCTCCTCGCCCCCGTACCGACCGTACGAACCGGCGCCTCTCGTCGGGGTACGCCCGTGGCAAGGCCGATCGCGCCGTGCGGATCCGCGGGGATGGTCTGGTCGGGTAGCCCTTGAGCGGGAGCCTCACGGTTAACCCAGGCTACGAAGTCCTCGATCCTCTGCTTCAGATTTTTGCCCTTCAACACGCCATAGTGCCCTCGGGGGTTGATGAAGTCGTGGTGGGCCGAGTTGAACAGCAAGTCTCCCCCGGGGACGATGCGTTCGAGGACGCGGATGGCGTGGCCGACGGGGGCGATGGCGACCCAGGGGACCTTGCGGTCCTCGCCGGCGGAGACGTGGTGGCCGTCGTCGTTGGTGACGTTTCAGCTACCGGACCGCAGTCCCTGTACTACCGTGCGCCATGCCCGTGCTGAGCCGTTTTCAGAACCTGATCGGTCGGAGGTCCACCTGCTGTCTCAGGGCGCCGGACGCCAACCGTCCCCGGCCAGTGCGCGGGGCGGGCGGGGACGCACGTTCCCGAAGGGGACGAAGCAGGCGCGCTGACGCAGGTCGCCACAGGCCCCCGACCGTCCTGTCGGACCCGGCTGCGAAGATCAGACCCATGGATCTCGCTGACGCCCTCGCCGGCCTCGACGCCCACCCCTGGGCCTCCGTCTCGCACGCCTACGGCCCCGCAGAGGACCTGCCCGACCTGCTGCGCGCCCTCGCCGAGGGCGGCGGGGATGCCGAGGAGGCGATCTCCGAGCTGTACTCGTGCATCCTCCACCAGGGCACGGTGTATTCCGCCAGCGTGGACGCCGTCCCGTACCTCGCCCGGATCGCCGCTGCCGCCCGGCCTGGGATGACCGAAGTCCTCTGCCTGCTCGGCGGATTGGCCGAGAGCGATGATGAATGGGAGATCGCGCCGGGCGCCGTCCGGGCCGCCGTTGCCACCCAAATCCCGCTGCTGATACCGCTGCTGGCACATGAAGTCGTGAACGTCCGGCTGCTCGCCGCCTGGACGCTCGGCCACACCCGGAATTCCGAGGCCGCCCCGGTCGCCCTGCGAAGCCGGTGGACGGCCGAGGCCGATCCCGGTGTCCGGGCCGAACTGCTCATCGCCCTCGGCCGGGTCGACCTCTCCGGCGCCGCCGTCGAGACCCGCGCGCTGCTCGGTGCAGACACGCCCGCGCCGCTGCGTCTGGCCGCGCTCCTCGTCGCTCTGGCCGCCGGGGAGCCTTGGACCGACGCCCACCACGATGCCGCGCTCGGCCTGCTGCCCGCCCGCGAATTCACCGTCGACCGGTACAGCATGCACCACCGAGAGCCGCTGCACGCGATCGTCGACAGCCTGCTGCGCCGCGAGACCAAGGCAGACCGCGAGGCCGCCTTCGCCCTGCTGGACACCGCCCTGCGCGACGGCCGCCCCGAAGTGCGGGCCGAGGCGCTCTCCGCGGCCGACCACGCCTGCTACCTCTCCCGCAGCGCTCCCCAGCGACTCGTCCCGGCCATCGCCCCACTCGCCGCCGAGTACCCGGCGTCAACCCTGCTCGGCAAGCTCGGCCCGGCCGCCGCCGAGGCCGCGACCGCCCTCGCCGAACTCGCCGCCCAACCCGACGACGAGGCGGCTGACCAGGCATTGGCCGTGCTCGTCCGGGTCGCGCCCCGACAGGCCGCCCCGCTGCTGGCCCGGGACCTCGACCGGCGTCCCCGCGCGCTCGACGCCGCAGGAGACTTCCAGGCCCCCGCCTTCCCCTTCGACCCGGCCCTGCTCGCCGCCGTCCGCGCACGCCTGGCCGCAGACGGGCTCGGCAACAACGAGACCGCCGACCTGGTCCACCTCCTGCGTCAGTGGGGCCCGCAGGCCGCTGCCGCCTTGCCCGAGCTGTACGCCGTGCTGCCCCGCTTCCAGTACGCGTCCACCGCCATCACCGCCGTGGCAGCCGCCGGCCCGCAGGCCGAGCGCGAGCAGGCCGGCGCCGTGCTGCGTGCCGCCGCCGGGTCGCTGATGGTGGCGCGGGCCCACCACGACCTCACCGGCGAGACCGACCTCCTGCTCGACGCCGTCTCCAAGGCGCTCGCCGCCGGTCCGCGCGAGGTCGCGGAGGCCGCCCAGGCCGCCGCCACCCTGGGCGCGACGGCCGCCGGACTGCTCCCCGCCCTGCGGGCAGCCGTCAGCGAAGACGCCGAGCCGACGACCCCACAACTGGACCGCGACATCGCGATCGCCACCGCCCTGTGGCAGATCGACGGCGACGCCGAGGAAGCCGTCACGATCCTGGCCTCCGTCCTCGACCGCACCACCGGCAACCAGCTCTGGTACCGGTGGACCGTCGTCCGCGCCATCCGCGCCACCGCCCTCCTCGGCGCGGCCGCCCGGCCCCTGATCCCCCGACTGGAACAACTGCTCGCCGACCCCGAGAAGGCCCCTGCTGCCGCCCTCGCACTGCTCGCCATCACCGCCCTCGACGTCGTCAACCTCGGCCAACTCGCCGAGGCAGCCCTCCACTCCGCCGAAACCGGAGCGGACATCTCCGGCGCCTGCGAGGCCCTCCAAGCCCTCGGTGCCACCGCCCTGAGCACCCACCAGCGCCTGCGCGTCGCCGAACTCGCCGAGCAGGACCGGCGCATCGTCGACTCAGGCGTCGCGAACAGCATCATCCGCGAGGACGAGCGGCTGCGCGCCATCCTGACCGCCATCTGATCCCGAGGCCAGGGCGGACGAGTAATCGATCGCCGCCCCGGCCCGCCCCGGATAGCGTGCCGCCGGATGGATCCTGCCGCTGACTGTGCTGCCATCGCCGGGTCGGAAGCCGAACTGCGGTGACCCACATGCAATGAATCGACTGACGGCGGGGAACCGTAGTACGCGTGTTGCGGGCTCGTACGTTCGGCGTGATTCGCGCAAGGTGGCCTAACGGCTCGCGCGGGCGTCGTCCTCAGCCCGTGCAGCGAGGTACTCAGCCCAGTCGCGTCTGGCGTACGCGACCCAGCGGATCGCGG
>CBFGZZ010000039.1:0-35159 GCA_965653385.1 uncultured Streptomyces sp.
AGGTCCATGAGGACGACGTCGGGGCGCAGCCGCGCCGCCAGGTCGACGGCGTCGGTGCCGTCGCCGGTCTCACCGACGACATCGAAACCGGGCTCGCCTTCGAGTAGGGCGCGCAGACCGGCCCGTACGACGGTGTGGTCGTCCACGATCACGATCCGCAGCGGCGCGGCGCCGGTGTCGCTCACCGGGCGCCGACCAGTACGCGGTCCGCGGTCGGCAGGGCCGCCCGGACGCGGGTGCCGTGGCCGGGCGCGGACTCGATGGTGAGCGTGCCGCCGAGGGCTTCCAGCCGGTCGCGTACCCCGGCGAGCCCGAAGCCGCGGCCCGGGCACGTCGACGGGACGGCGGACCGGACAACGGCCGGGTCGAAGCCCACTCCGTCGTCGCGGACCTCGACGGCCGCCGTCGCCTCGCCGCCGTGCAGGAGCGTGACCTGTACGTGTGTGGCACGCGCGTGTTCGCGGGCGTTGGCGAGGAGGCACTGTGTGACCCGCAGCAGGGCCACCGCCTGTTCCAGGGGAGGGGCGACGGCCGGGTTCTCGGCGCTGAAGGAGATCCTGGGCGCCCCGGCGGCGGAACCGGCACGGGCGGTCAGCTCGTGCAGGGCCGCCTCCAGGCCGTCCCGGGCGAGGACGGGCGGGGTGAGGTCGTCGATGATGCCGCGGGTCTGGGCGAGATGCTCGCCGAGTGCGTCGGTGACCGCCCGCATCTGCCGCCGGGCCGCGTCCGGGCGGCGGTCCCAGTCCCGCTCGGCCGCCTGGAGGAGCATGCGGCTGCCCGCGAGTTCCTGGGCGAGCGTGTCGTGCAGGTCCCGTGCGATGCGGGCCCGTTCGGCGAGCCGCCCGGCCTCCCGCTGCCGGCGCGCCAACTCGCCCCGGGTCTCAGCCAGTTCGCGGGTCAGCCGCTGCTGGGTGCGGTAGAGGACGGCCGTTGCCAGAACGGCGGCGACCGGCGGCGCCAGCACATCGGGGTCGGGCCCGCCGCCGACCCGGACGAGCACCGCCACCAGCAGCGCCGTGACGACGCCGAGCGCCGCGCCCCGCACCGCGCGGGTGGGCATCCGCAGGGCCAGCACGGCGAACGGGACGGCCAGCCAGGCGTACCCGAAGGCGAGCGGGGCCGGGACGGCCCAGGCGATCCAGGTCCACAGCAGCAGAAGCAGACCGAGCCACACCGGCCGGCCGCGGCTGCCCAGCCGCTCCCACCGGGCCAGTCCGGCGGCGTACAGCAGGGCCAGCGCGGCGGTGGGCGGCGCGACGGACCAGCACAGTTCGTCGTTCAGCTGGACGAGCCGTACGAGGGTGCCGGCGACGGCGACGAGGAACACCAGGTGCGGGAGGTGCTCCGCCGGCATACGGGGCCGGCGTACGGTGCGAAGGGTGGCGGGCACGACGGTGGCTCCCTGGACGGGCCGACGGGGATTCGGCAATGCCGTCAGGAGTGTAAAGCGATGCCCGTGTGACTGGGGTAAAGCGCTTTCCGTGTGACCGGGCCCAGTGGTGTTACCGCCCCGGGTGCAGTCCGAGCCACCCCGGCGACGGGTCGCCCTTCACCTCGCCGAAGTACAGCGCGAAGGTCTGCTTCAGCCGCTCGATCGCGGCCCGGTCCTCCATGAAGCGCGGGAAGCCGTCGACATGGGCGTTCGGGAGCTTCCACACCGGCTTGAGGCCGGCGGCCGGGGTGACGTCGGTGCGCACCGACCAGCCGTTGAAGCTGGTCTTCTGGCTCTCCTCGGACAGCATCCAGCTCAGGTACAGCTTGGCCGCCGCCGGGTGGGCCGCCTGCTTCAGGATCGCGGCCCGCTGGCCCCACGCCATGAACGGGTGGTCCCCCTCCGGCACGACCCACTTGATCGGGTCCGACGTGGCGACCGGGCTGCCCGCGGTGCCGACCCCGATGGTCTTCGTGCCGCCGCCCACCGCCTCGTCCGGCGTGTGCGTGCCCCGGGCGAACCGCGGCTGCTGCGCGGCGAACTTCGCGACCCAGTCCCAGCCGTACTTCTGCTGGTAGAGGTGGTACAGGTAGAGCACCGCGTCGTCGTCGTGCGGGTAGGCGGAGGCGATGGCGCCCTTCCAGCGCGGGTCGACCAGGTCCAGCGGGGTCCTGGGGGCGTCGGCGCCCGCCGCCCGGACGTCGTACAGGAAGCTGAAGCCGATGACCATCAGCGCCGTCCACGTGCCGTCGGGGTCCTTGAACCCCTTGTGGACCTTGGAGAACCCGGCGGGCTTGTAGGGCAGGAGCCTGCCCTCGCGCTTCCAGCGGGTGAAGTCCTGGAGCGTCTGGAGCTGTACGACGTCGGGGACCAGGGTGTCGGTCGCGAGCTGGTTGTCGACCCGGACGTCGTGGTACTTGCTGTAGTCCACCACGGCGGTCAGCTCGACCTTCGGGAAGCGGGCGGCCCACGCGGCCCGGGTCCCCGCCGCCTGGCCGTCGACGTCCCCGCCCTGGTAGAGGACCAGCTTGCCGCCCTCGGCGACGGCGGCCGCGTACAGCTCGTCGAGCGAGCGGGTCTCCTCGCGGACGCGGCGACCCGACGAGGGGCTGTTGGCGGAGTGGCCGTTCGCGGAAAGGGTGTCCGCGTTGGCCGGCGCTCCGGTCGCCGAGACCGCGGCGGCACCGCCGAGCGCGACACCGGCCCCCGTGGCGAGCAGCCGGCGCCTGCTGAAGTCCCTGGACATGGGGGGTCCTCCAAACCTGTGCGCCGCCACGTCCGTTACGCGGCGGCGCGGCAAGTCTGCCGACGGGAGACGTCACTCCGCGTCGTCCACCCGCTGTCTTCCTGTTCAACCGTTCGATGGAACGGTGTCCTGGGAAGCGGGCGTCACCAGGCGAAGGCCTCCGGGGACGGTCCCGGGCCCGGGAAGATCTCGTCCAGCCCCGTCAGCAGCTCCTCGCCGAGCTCCAACTCGACGGCCCGCAGGGCGGATTCGAGCTGCTCCGCCGTGCGCGGGCCGACGATCGGGCCGGTCACGCCGGGACGGGTGAGCAGCCAGGCCAGGGCGGCTTCGCCGGGCTCCAGGCCGTGCTTGTCCAGCAGGTCCTCGTACGCCTGGATCTTCCCGCGTACGGCAGGGTCGGCCAGGGTGTCAGCGGCCCGCCCCGAGCTGCGCCGGCCGCCCTCGACCTCCTTCTTCAGCACGCCGCCCAGCAGACCGCCGTGCAGCGGCGACCACGGGATGACGCCGAGGCCGTACTCCTGCGCGGCCGGGATGACCTCCATCTCGGCGCGGCGCTCGTAGAGGTTGTAGAGGCACTGCTCGCTGACCAGGCCGATGGTTCCGCCGCGGCGGGCGGCGATCTCGTTGGCCTGGGCGATCTTGTAGCCCGGGAAGTTGGAGGACCCGACGTAGAGGATCTTCCCCTGCTGGACCAGCACGTCGATGGCCTGCCAGATCTCCTCGAACGGAGTGGCGCGGTCGATGTGGTGGAACTGGTAGACGTCGATGTAATCGGTCCGGAGCCGCTTGAGCGAGGCGTCGACGGCCCGCCGGATGTTCACGGCCGACAGCTTGTCGTGGTTGGGCCACGCCTCGCCGTCGGCGCCCATGTTGCCGTAGACCTTGGTGGCGAGGACGACCTTGTCGCGGCGCTCGCCGCCCTTCGCGAACCAGTTGCCGATGATGCTTTCGGTACGGCCCTTGTTCTCGCCCCAGCCGTAGACGTTCGCGGTGTCGAAGAGGTTGACGCCCGCGTTCAGCGCCGCGTCCATGATGGCGTGGCTGTCCGCCTCGTCTGTCTGCGGACCGAAGTTCATGGTGCCGAGCACCAGTCGGCTGACCTTGAGTCCCGTGCGTCCGAGCTGCGTGTACTTCATGGTCCGCACGCTAGTCGCGTGGAGTGCGCTCTAGGCAAGGAGCTTGACACTAACTTGGGGTTAGTGCTCTCCTTCGGGAAGTGAGATCTTGAAGTTTCAATCTCCTGCATCCCTCCTGTCCTCCTGAGGAGCGCACATCGTGACCCCCACCACGCCTGCCCGCAGGGCACTTGTCGCCATCCTGGCCTCCGCCACCCTGCTGGGCGCCGCCGCCGTGCCCGCCGTCGCGGCACCGCCGACCGCCTCCGCCACCCACACCGGTTACGGCTCCGCCACCCGCCTCGGCCATCAGAAGGCCGTCGCCGTCCGCGTTCTCAAGGGCGTGTTCGAGCACGGCGACACCGAGGTCGTCGACCGTCACGTACGCCCCGACTACATCCAGCACAACCCGCTGGCACCGGACGGGGCGGAGACGTTGAAGAACCTCGGTGTCTCGGTCCACCAGCAGTTCCCGGACTTCCGGTACGACATCAAGCGGGTCGTCTCCGAGGGCGACCTCGTGCTGGTGCACTCCAACGTCGTCGCGACGCCGGGTGCCCGGGGGCAGGCCGTCTTCGACATCTTCCGCTTCCAGGGCGGGAAGATCGCCGAGCACTGGGACGTCGGCCAGGACGTGCCGGAGTCCTCCGCCAACGGCAACGACATGTTCTCGACCGAGAGTTGGCCGCGGACGGAGTGGCCGGGGCCGCGGTGGCTGACGGCGTACGACAAGAAGCTCGTGACCAAGGCCTTCGAGCAGTTGATCGTGCGGAAGGATCTGTCCGCGCTCGACCGGTACTGGGGGGCCGAGTACCACCAGCACAACCCGAACATCGCGGACGGGGTGGCGGGCGCGAGGGCGGGGCTCGGGGGTTACTTCGAGGCGTTCCCGCAGTTGAAGGTCACGCCGAAGCGGGTGATCGCCGAGGGTGACCTGGTCGCTGTCCACAGCCACTACGTGAACGCGCCGGGCGAGCGGGGGCAGGCCGTGGTGGATCTGTTCCGGGTGCGGGGCGGGAAGATCGTGGAGCACTGGGATGTGCTCCAGGACGTGCCGGCCACTGCCGCGAACGACAACGGGATGTTCTAGCGGCGGGAGTTGAGGAAGGCCGTCCAGGTGGTGGGGCTGCCTGGACGGCCTTGGCCGCTGTCAGAGCTGGTGGGCCGCCGGGTACAGGGCGGCGAACACGGCGCGGGCGCGGGTGTCGTCCGGGGACTGCCAGGCGCCGATGACATGGCCGGTGGCGCCGTCGGGGGTGGTGTCCGGGGCGGTGGGCCGCAGGACCCGGTGGATACGGAGCGTCGTGCCGTCCGGGGTGGGCAGTTCCGTGCCGCTCTGGTCGTCGGTGGCCTTGACGGGCCAGTCCCCGGAGGGCAGGCCGTCGCCGGTGTAGGCGTGGGCGACCTCGTGGTCGGGGGTGTCGGTGAGGCTCTGGGCCTGGGCCTGGACACGGCCCTCGAACAGGGCCAGCAACTGGGCGACCAGCACCGGGTCGTGGGCGCCGTCGTAGGCCCAGCGCGGGCCCAGTACGCCGTGCTCCATGGTGCCGACGAGGGCGTGCTCGGCGCCGGGGAGCGGGGCGCCACGGTATGTGAGCGGTACGAGGTAGGGGACCGCTGCGGTGCCGGAGGTGTCCGTGGCCACCATGAACTCGATGCCGACCTCGCCCTCGGGGTCGTCCAGCCGGAAGCCGCCGGCCTTGGTCAACGCCGGTTCGCCGGTGCCGGTGTACCAGGGGCGAGTGGGGAGCCAGGAGGTGAGCAGGTCGAGCTTGGTGGGCTTGAGGGTGGTGTGGTGGATGATCGCCATGTCCCCCAGCCTTTCAGCGGTCGCGGGGGAAGTCGTCGGTCTTGAGGTGGAGGTCGACAATGGTCCCGGTCAGGTCGACGTCGGTGCCGAAGTCCACCGGCATCCGGTCCTCGTAGTCGCCGTCCTTGGGGCCGGTGTAGACGTAGCACCGGCCCTGGTAGGGGTCGGCGATGACGTAGACAGGCACTTCGGCGACCGCGTAGGCCGTCTTCTTCGGGCCGTAGTCGTTGGCAGCGGTGCCCTCGGAGATGACCTCGGCGACGAACTCGACGTCCTGATAACGCCAGTGGCCCGTGTCGTCCTTCTTCGCCGAGTCCTTCAGCAGGGCGATGTCCGGACAGAAGCCGTTCTCGTGGCCGGGAAAGTCGATGCGGACGTCCGTGAAAACTTTGATCTCCCTCCCGAACCTGTCCTCAAGGGCCCAGAGGAACCGGCGGATGATTTCCCAGTGCGTGTCCCGCTGCGGTGTCATGTGGACGTTGCCCCCGACGATCTCGACCCTGTATCCCTCGGGGACGGGCATGCGTTCCAGCAGCTCGAACCACTCGTCCAGGCGCTCGGTGTTCGGGTCGGCCATCTTGATCCTGTCTTCAAGGACGGTCATCGTGGCGCTCCTCCCCGGCTGCCCCACGGACAGGTGCAGCCGCGCAGTACAACGATACGCACAGTAACTGCGACACGGAGATGAGGCTCACATGCCGCTCCCAGACACCCAGCACCTCCTCCCCCTCCTCCACCGCACCCTCGCCGACACCGTCCTCGGTATCTACCTCCACGGCTCCGCCACCCTCGGCGGCCTCCGCCCGCACAGCGACCTCGACGTCCTGGTCGTCGTACGCGAGCCCACCACGCTCGGCCAACGCCGGACGCTGGTCGAGGAGTTGATGAAGGTGTCCGGCGGCGCCGCCCGCCCCGTCGAGCTCATCGTCGTCGTACAGGACGACGTACGGCCCTGGCGCTACCCGCCCACCTGCGACTTCCTGTACGGCGAATGGCTGCGGGACGAGTACGAGCGCGGCGGTACCCCGGGCCCCGAGCCCAGCCCCGACCTCGCCCCGCTCCTCACCATGGTCCTGCTCGCGGACGCCCCGCTGCACGGGCCGCCGCCAGCCGACCTCCTCGACCCCGTCCCGCACGCGGACCTGCGGCGCGCGATCGTCGCCGGGGTTCCGGAGCTTGTGGGCGAGTTGGACACCGACACCCGCAACGTCCTCCTCACCCTGGCCCGGATCTGGACCACCCTCGCCACGGGGGCCATCCGGTCCAAGGACGCCGCCGCCGACTGGGCCCTTCCGAGGCTCCCCGCCGAACACCGGCCCGTCCTGGCGCACGCCCGCGCCATCTACCTCGGGGAGAGGGATGAGCGCTGGGAGTCCGACCTGTTGCCCGGTGTCCGCCCCTGCGCCGACTTTCTCGTGCAGGCCATCGGCCGTCAGCGGGCGGCGTAGGGCTCGCCCAGGTCCCACGCCTGGTACATCGCCTCCGCGAACGCCTCCGCGATCTTGTGTTCGCCGCTCGCGTTCGGGTGGGTGCCGTCGTAGGTGTCGAGATGGATGTCGTACGACGGGGGCGGGGAGGTCAGCAGGAGCGGGGAGCGGGGCTCGTCGAGGTCCGCGAGGGCCTTCGCGAGGAGTTCGTTGAAGCGGGTGACCTCGGTGGCGAAGGGTTCCTCCGCCTCGGCGCGGATGTTCGGGATCACCGGCAGGACGACGATGCGTACCCGGGGGTTCGCCGAGCGGGCCTCGGTCACGAAGGCCCGTACGTTCTCGGCCGTCTGCTCGGCGTTCGTGTAGAAGCCGAGGTCGATCAGGCCCAGGGACACCAGCAGCACATCCGCCCGGCAGGTCCGCACCGCCTCGCCGATCAGCGGGGCCATGTGCAGCCAGCCCTCGCCCCAGCCGGCCAGGTGGGCGCGGGGGAAGGCCGGGTCGGGGTCGGCGTACTCGTACGACGTGGGCGCGTCCGTTGCCTTGTCGTAGAGGGTCTCGCGCGGGCCGACGAGGGCGAAGGGGCCGCCGTACGTCTCACGCAGGTGCTGCCACATGCGGTAGCGCCACGTGTGTTCGCCGGCGCTGCCGATGGTCTGGGAGTCGCCGACGGGCATGAACCTGAGCATCCGCTCATGATGGACGATCGCTACCTGGCGGTAGGGGCAGGCGGGGTGTGAAGCCTGACACGCCACTCCGACGCCACGCGGGCGCCTCACCGACGTGCCACCGACGTGCCACCGAGGCACCACCGGCCGTCACCCTCCGCCGCCCCGGCTCCGAACCATCGGACCGGATGGCAGGCTTGGCTCATGCGTCGACCGATCGCCCTTCTCACCGGACTGCTGCTCGCGGGGGCCTGCGCCCTGCCCGCCTCCGCCTCCGCCGCCGACGGAGACGGCAAGGGCAACGAGGACTTCACGATCAAGGACCCGCGCATCACCGAGTCCAGCGGCCTCGCCGCCTCGCGTCAGCACCCCGGCATCTACTGGACGCACAACGACCAGGACGAGGGCGCCTACCTCTACGCCGTCGACAGCGGCACCGGCGAGACCGTCGCGAGGATCACCATGACCGGTGTGGGCACCCCGCGCGACGTCGAGGCGATCTCCATCGGGCCGAACAACGAGATCTGGGTCGGCGACATCGGCGACAACGACGGCGTGCAGTGGCCGTACGTCTGGATCTACCGCCTCCCCGAGCCCAAGACGCTGAAGGACCGGACGATCCGGGCCACGCAGTACGTCGTGAAGTACTCCGACGGCACCCGCGACGCCGAGTCGCTCGCCGTGCACCCCAGGACCGGGCGCGTCTACATCATCGACAAGCAGGAGGACGGCGGGCACCTGTACGAGGGCCCGGCCAAGCTCTCCGCCTCAGGCACGAACGTCTTCAAGCCCACCGTCCCCGTCGACCTCTGGGCCACCGACGCCGCCTTCTCCCCGGACGGCCGGACCCTCGCCGTACGCGGCTACTTCGGCGGCATCGCCTACGACTGGAACGGCGGCAAGCTCAAACGGCTGGAGCGCATCAGCGTCCCCCTCGGCCAGGGCGAGTCCGCCAGCTACTCCACCGACGGCACCAAGCTGATGCTCGGCAGCGAGGGCGTCGGCAGCGCGGTGGTGGCGGAACCCGCACCCGGCGACGCCGGATCCTCCGACTCGTCCTCCGGGAGCGGCAGTTCGGCTTCGTCGGACGACGGGGGCGACGGCCCCGACGGCAAGCTCAAGACCGGTGCCATCGCAGTTCTCGTCGCGTGCGTCGTGGTCTTCGGGTTCCGGCGGCTGTTGCGGAGGGGATGAGCGGAGGGGCGACCGGGGGTGGGGTACGCCGTCCTGGTCGCCGTACCCGTGGGGCTGCTGAGCTGGATCGGCATGGTGGCGGAGCCGACGCCGTAGGTGGGTAGGCTCGCGCGAACGGACGTGGAGCAGACGCAGAGATTGTGAGCCGTGCGGTGATTCGAGATCTCTACAACGTTCGGCCGCGGCCCGCGGAGGGCGCCACGGGGCCCATCACCACGCCGCTCTCCGACGAGGAGGAGCAGCGCGTCCGGGCCGTGCTGTTCAGCGAGCTCGGCAACACGATCGCCGACCGGGGCTGGGTGCGCTTCCCGGCGTACACCGTGGAGGACAGGCGGCGACTCGTCGCTGTCGCGCAGCGGCTCACCGCCCACTGGGGGCAGCAGGTGCACGTCGAGGCGGAGGACCACACCCGCGTCAGGCTCAGCCTCTCCGAGCACGAAGCGCTGTCGGAGGCTCGCCGCTAGCCCTGCTCCTCCGCCGCGCGTCGCGCGACGAAGACCTCCAGGCCGTCCAGGATCCGCTGCAGCCCGAACTCGAAGTGGTCGAAGTCGGGGCCCCAGGTGTTCTCGTCGAGGCCTGCGAGGAGCGGGTAGCGGCCGGACGTCATGATCTTTTCCAGTATCGGTGCCTGGGCCTGCCAGAACTCCGTGTCCGTCAGGCCCGTCCGGCGCTCCGCCTCCCGCGCGTACAGCTGGGTGCGCGCCGCACCGACGACGTAGCCGTCGATCATGACGATCGCCGAGACCAGTTCGGGGTCGCTCAGCCCCATCGGCTTGATGCGGTCGAGCACCTTCTCCATGCCGTCGAGGGCGCTCGGGCCCAGGATCGGGCGGGACTGGTTGACCTGGAGCAGCCAGGGGTGGCGGCGGTAGAGGTCGAGGGTCGCGCGGCCCAGGGCTTCCAGCGCCGAGCGCCAGCTGCCGTCGCCCAGGTCGGACGGGTTCTCGGAGGGGCGCTGGACGCGGTCCAGCATCAGGTCGAGCAGCTCGGCCTTGCCGGGGAGGTAGCGGTACAGCGACATGGTGCCGGTGCCCAGCTCGGCGGCGACCCGGCGCATGGACACCGACTCCAGGCCCTCGGCGTCCGCGACCCGGACGGCGGCTTCCACGATCTGGTCCAGGGACAGCGCCGGCTTGGGGCCGCGGCTGGGCCGTCGGCCTGTCTCCCACAGCAGTTCCAGCGTGCGGACGATATCGCCGCTGCCACTGGTTTCCGTACCGCCGGTACCGCCCTTGCCGCTCGTCATGCACTTCAGCTTAGGTCCTTCCGAAAAAACTGGGTACGCCGTACGCGCAATCGGGTACGGTGTACTCAGTTAAGGAGAGGGGGACCCCATGGGTGAGGGAAGCGTCGGCAGCGACGGATACGGCGACGGATACGCGGTGCGGGCCGAAGGCCTGGAGAAGCGCTACGGCGACAAGCGCGCCCTCGACGGCTTCGATCTGGCCGTCCGCGAGGGCACGGTGCACGGCCTGCTCGGCCCGAACGGCGCCGGCAAGACCACCGCCGTACGCATCCTGTCCACGCTGATCAAGCTGGACCGCGGCCGGGCGACCGTGGCCGGACTGGACGTGGCCCGCAATCCGCGCGAGGTGCGGGCGCGGATCGGACTCACCGGGCAGTACGCGGCCGTGGACGAGGTGCTGACCGGCCGGCAGAACCTGGAGATGTTCGGCCGGCTCTTCCACCTCGGCGGCAAGCGGGCCAAGCTCCGCGCCGGCGAACTGCTGGCGCAGTTCGACCTGACCGACGCCGCCGACAAGGGCGTGGGCAAGTACAGCGGCGGTATGCGGCGCCGCCTCGACCTCGCCGCCTCCATGATCCTCGCCCCGGCGGTCCTCTTCCTCGACGAGCCGACGACGGGACTCGACCCCCGTAGCCGGGGCGAAGTCTGGGAGTCGGTGCGGGCGTTGGTGGCGAGCGGCACGACCGTACTGCTGACCACGCAGTATCTGGAGGAGGCCGACAAGCTGGCCTCGCAGATCACCGTCATCGACCAGGGGCGGGCCATCGCCGACGACACCCCGGACGGGCTGAAGAACCTCGTCGGCGGCGACCGTATCGAGGTCGTGGTCGCCGAGCGGTCCGACATCCCGCGCGTGGTGAAGGTGATCGCCCGGGTCTCGGACGGCGAACCCGAGGCGGACGAGGAGGAGTCGCGGGTGCACGCCCCGGTCACCGACCGGGTCTCCGCGCTGACCGAGGTGGCCCGGACGCTCCAGGACGAGGGCGTCCAGGTCGAGGACATCGGGCTGCGCAGGCCGAGCCTCGACGACGTGTTCCTGCGTCTGACCGGACACCGTACCGAGCCCGCCGCCGGTGCCGGCGAGTCCGCCAAGTCCGCCGAGAAGGAGGCCGTCGCATGACCGCTGTAGACCTGACCGTCCCGGCCACGCGCGGCCGCCTGTACTGGGCCCTCGCCGACGTCTGGAACATCGTCCGCCGGGGCATCACCCACTACCAGCGCCAACCGGTCAACATCGCCTGGCAGTTGGGCTTTCCGATCCTGTCCGTCCTCCTCTACGGCTATGTCTTCGGCAGTGCCATGAAGGTGCCCGGCGGCGGGGACTACAAGGACTTCCTGATGCCGGGCATGTTCGTGATGACGATGGCGTTCGGCTTCATCAACACCGCCACACTCGTCGTCTACGACTCGACCAAGGGCGTCATCGACCGCTTCCGCTCCATGCCGATGGCCTCGTCCGCGGTGGTCGCCGGACGCGGGATCACCGATCTGCTCGCCGCCTGCGCCGAGTTGGCGATCATGATGCTGACGGCCTTCGCGATGGGCTGGCGCCCGGACGGCGGCCTCGGCTTCCTCGGGGCCTTCGGTCTGCTGCTGTGGCTGCGGTTCGCGCTGATCTGGATCGGCGTGTGGCTGGGGCTGCTGGTGCCCAACCCGGAGGCCGCCGGTGGCCTGTTCGCCGTCGCCTTCCCGCTCACGATGATCTCCAGCATCTTCGTCGCGCCCCAGCTGATGCCCGACTGGCTGGGCTGGGTGGCCGCCTGGAACCCGATCTCCTCCACGGCGGCGGCCAGCCGTGAGCTGTTCGGGGTGCCGGGCGAGGCGGTGGCCGGGGACTCCTGGGTCGAGCAGCACGCGCTGCTGATGGCGGGGGTGTGGCCGGTGATCCTGACGGTGATCTTCCTGCCGCTGGCGGTACGCCGTTTCCAGAAGCTGAGCCGGTGACGGGGGCCTGGTCGAGCCCGGGCTGAACCGGTGAATGCCGCGCACCTCCTTGACGTGCCCATGGTGCGTCAGTTTCCTGGGAGGTGCGCGGTGTATGGGAGCGCTCCCATCGTTCCGGGGCCGCGCCACCCCGAGAGGAACAAGGGACATGTTCCGCAGCTTGCGAAGAGCGTTGTGCGTGGCCGCGGCGGCGTTGCTGATACCGCTGGGGGCCGGGGCGCAGGCCGTCGGCGCGGCGAAGCCCGGCGAGGTACGGGCCACCGGGGCCGGGGCCGGCTACTGGCACACCAGCGGCCGGCAGATCCTGGACGCGGCCGGGCAGCCGGTCCGTATCGCCGGGATCAACTGGTTCGGCTTCGAGACCGGCAACCACGTCGTCCACGGCCTGTGGGCCCGCGACTACAAGAGCATGCTCGACCAGATGGCCTCGCTGGGCTACAACACCCTCCGCCTGCCCTTCAGCGACGACATCCTCAAGCCCGGCACGATGCCGGACAGCATCAACTACGCCGACGGCAAGAACGCGGACCTGCAAGGGCTGACGTCGTTGCAGGTCATGGACAAGATCGTGACCTACGCCGGTCAGATCGGCCTGAAGATCGTCCTCGACCGGCATCGTCCCGACGCGGGCGGCCAGTCGGCGCTCTGGTACACGTCGGCGGTCCCCGAGTCGACCTGGATCGCCAACCTCGGATCTCTGGCCACGCGTTACGCCGGCAACCCGACCGTCGTCGGCATCGACCTGCACAACGAGCCGCACGACCCCGCCTGCTGGGGCTGCGGCGACACGACCCGCGACTGGCGCCTCGCCGCCCAGCGGGCCGGCAACGCCGTCCTGTCCGCCAACCCGGACCTCCTCGTCATGGTCGAGGGCGTCCAGTCGCACAACGGCGTCAACGGCTGGTGGGGCGGCAACCTCATGGGCGTCGCCCAGTACCCGGTCCAACTGGACGTCCCCAACCGGCTCGTCTACTCGGCCCACGACTACGCCACCAGCGTCGCCCAGCAGCCCTGGTTCGGCGACCCGTCGTTCCCCGACAACCTGCCGGGCGTCTGGGACAAGTACTGGGGCTACATCTTCAAGCAGAACATCGCCCCGGTCTGGCTCGGTGAGTTCGGTACGACGCTCCAGCCGGCGGTGGACCAGAAGTGGCTGGCCGCACTGGTGACCTACCTGCGCTCGACGTCGACGTACGGCGCGGACTCCTTCCACTGGACCTTCTGGTCCTGGAACCCCAACTCCGGTGACACGGGCGGCATCCTCAAGGACGACTGGCAGACCGTCGACACGGTGAAGGACGGCTACCTGGCGAGCATCAAGGCGCCGGGCTTCCCGGCGGGCGGCGGGGGCGACCCCGACCCGGACCCGGGTGGCGGCACGGCGACCTGCGCAGCCGCCTACAGCGTCAGCAGCGACTGGGGTGGCGGGTTCAACGCAGAGGTGAAGGTGACCAATACGGGGGCGGCTCCGCTCAAGTCCTGGAAGGTGACGTGGACCTGGCCGGGCTCCCAGCAGGTCACCAGCATGTGGAACGCGTCGTACACGCAGAGCGGGTCGACGGTGACCGCGTCCAACGCCGTTCACAACGGGGCGGTCCCCGTGGGCGGTTCGGCGAGCTTCGGGTTCGGGGGCGCGCCCGGGGGCGGGGGTGTGCCGAGTGTGAGCTGTACGGCCGCGTAGGGGGTTGCCGTACGGATCATCGTCTTTGCTCGACATTACGTAATAACGTAATGTCGAGCAGGACTGGTGATCTCGACGGGGGAGCAACCCATGAACCGAAGGAAGTTTCTCGGCGTGACGACGGCGGCGGCAGGAGTGTCACTGCTGCCGGGCAACGCCGCGGCCGCGGACGACCGGCTGCCCGGGCTCGTCAGGCGGTACCTGGACCAGGCGGTGGCCGCGGGCAGTCCGAGTGTGGTCTGCGGGGTCGTCCGCGGCCGGCGTGCATACGTCGAGGGCGCGGGCGCGGCGGTGGGGCGGGCGGTGCCGGACGGCAGGACGGTGTTCCAACTCGGCTCCATCACCAAGACGCTCACCGCCACGGCCCTCGCGCGCGCCGTCGGCACGGGCGCGGCCCGCCTGGACGCGCCGCTCGTGCTGCCCGCCCGGTTCCCCGTCCCGCGCAAGGGGACTCGGCGGATCACCCTGGCCCACCTGGCGACCCACACCTCCGGTCTGCCCTCCCTGCCGCCGAACCTGCTCGCGGAAGCGGACCCGTACGACCCCTATTCGCACTACACGCTCGACGACCTGGCCGCCGGACTGCGCGACACGGAGCTGAACACCGAGCCGGGTGCGGACTATGCGTACTCGAACCTGGGGTTCGGCCTGCTCGGCCAGGCGCTGGCCTTCGACAACGTCGACTCGATGCTGCGGCACCGGGTGGCGGTGCCGCTCGGCATGGTGGACACGACGACGACCCTGCGGCCCGACATGGCGTCCCGCAAGGCTGTCGGGCATCTCGAAGGAAAGCCGGTTCCCGACTGGCACGACCGGGTTCTCAGCGCGGCCGGATCGTCGATGTACAGCACCGCCGACGACATGGTGCGCTTCCTGCGCGCCCAACTACGGCCCGAGAGCTCGCCGTTGCGGGACGCGATCGAACTGACCCAGCGGCCCCGGTTCACGGTGGACCCGAACCTGCGCCTGGGACTCGGCTGGCACCTGAGCCGACTGCCCGACGGTTCCACCATGACCTGGCACAACGGCGGCACCGGCGGATTCAGCACCTGCGCCGCGTTCAGCCGCGAGAGCGGCGTGGCGGTGGTCATGATGGTGAACACCTTCAGCGAGGAGACCGCGACCGCCGCCCGCCCGGTCGACGCCCTCACCTTCCGGCTGCTCGGCGAGCTCGCCGCGGCCTGAGCGCGACGCAGAGCGCACGGTGGTCGCCGGGCGCCCTGCGTCGTCATGCAAGGACGACTACGCCGGGTCGATCGCCCGGGTGTCCGAGCGGCTGGCAGCAGGCGGCGAAGGTGCGGACATCGCGCTGGGCCGGGGAGGTGAGCTGATGCCGGACTTGTGCGGCGCGCTGCCGCCCACGTCCCCTAATCAGTGCGCCAGCGCGATGCCGAAGGCGTCGCCGTCGCTGCCCGCGGCGAAGCCGAGGTCGGCTTCGGCGAGGGCCGTGGCCGATTCCAGGGTGCCGGACCTGACCTTGAGCACGGTGACCGTACCGGCGGCGTTGCCGGGGGCGCCGACCAGCGGTTCGACGCGGCCGTTGCCGTCGGTGTCGAGGGCGCCGACCGTCCAGCCGAAGTGGTCCGCCTCGGCCGCGGTGCCGGGCACCCCCTCGGTGTCCTGGTCTATCCACAGCGCGCCCTTGGTCGTGATGCCGCCGGTGGCGTTGCCGAAGAGGATCATGGAGGCGCCCGCGCCGGTGGCGGAGCCGACGGCCTCGCTGCGCATGCCGATGACGAGGTCGTCCGTGCCGTCACCGTCGAAGTCGCCCGACGCCAGTGAGGTGGCGAAGTAGTCCTCGGTCTCGGGGCTGCCGGAGATCCCGGGCGAGGACTGGTCGAAGAGCTTCACGCGGCTGGTGGCGGACAGGCCCTGGGAGCCGCCGTAGAGGACGGCGAGCCGTCCGGCGGCACCCTTGGTGCCGACCTGCTGGTCGGAGACGCCGACGGCGACGTCGGCGTACTCGTCGTCGTTGAAGTGGCCGACGGCCAGCGCGCTGCCCGCGAACTCCTCGATGCCGGTTACGTTTCCGGAGTCGACGTATCCGCCGGAGGCGGGGGTGCCGTTGTTGATGGGCCCGTACAGAATGTGCAGTGAACCGCGGTCCGAGCTGCCCGAGATCTGTTCGCCGATGGTGGCCGAGATCAGGTCGCCGACGCCGTCACCGTTGACGTCCGCGACGGCGAGCTGCTCGCCGAAGCGGTCCTCGGCCTCGGGGATGCCGGGAACGTTGGCGGTGTCCTGGTCGATCTGGACGGTGTCGGCGGCGTTGAGTCCGGTGGCCGTGCCGAGCATGATCTTGATGGTGCCGGCGTTTGACTTTCCGCCGGCGTTGTCGAGGGGCTGGCCGATGGCGAGGTCGCAGTATCCGTCGCCGTTGACGTCGCCGGCGGCCAGTGAGTGGGCGAAGATCTCGTCCTTGGCGACGGTGCCGGGGTAGCCCGCGGTGTCCTCGGTGAAGACCTCGCTCGTGGAGTCGTAGATCCCGCCGGAGCTGCCGTAGTGCACGCTCAGCAGGCCGGCGCCCTCGGTGGTGTCGATGGCCTCCAGCGGGACGGAGACCGCCAGGTCGGCGTAGCCGTTGCTGTCGAAGTCGCAACTCGCCACCGACTGGCCGAAGCTGTCGTCTGCCTCCGGGTCTCCGGAGACGCCCGGGGAGGCCTGGTCGATGCGGACCGCGGTACTCGCCGGACCGGTTGACGTGCCGCCCGCGATGATGACCGATCCCGCGCGCGCGTGACCGCCGACGGAGTTCCCGGGAAGGCCGACGGTGAGGTCCGGCTTGCCGTCGCCGTTGAAGTCGTACGGCGCGGCAGCTCCGCCGGATCCGGCGACGAGGGCGACCGTGGTCGCCGCAGCCGCGCACACGAGCAAAGCGACGGCTGCGTGCCATGCCCTGGGCCGACGTCTGGTTGCCTTCTCTTCGGCCATGGCTGCCCTTCACTTGTCTGCGGCCGTACGGGAGTTCCCGTGACGGGAAATCGCTGTGGAGACCCGTGACCGGGAGTGCGGACCAGGGTCACGACAGACCTGGCCGCGCGGTCGACGACGCAGGTTATCCCGGCTTTCATCTCGACTTGATCACGGTCGACAGGGGGCGCCGCATGCCGATCTGGCAGTGGCTGAATTCGTTTGCCGCTGGTCAATGGGGGTAGCAGACCGTCTGAAGATCCCGTGACCGGCCCGTGTGCGGCAGGCATAGCGGTTGATCTCGTTACAAATCCGTTGTCATGGGCATAGTCAGGGCGCTTGCGATCATCTACCGTGAACGCCGCTCGGGTGCGTCCTGCCCTCCGGTATCGACCGCATCCGGCTCCCCTGCTCCCGGCCGATCGTCTCCACGCGGGCGATCGGCCTTGTGGTTTGAAGGAGTGCCGTGCCCAGCCCCTCTCGCCGCCGCTCGCTCGCGGGTCTCCGGCGCCGTCGCGCCGGACGTCCCGCGCGCGCCGTCGCCCTGACATCCGGCAGTGTGCTGCTGGCACTGTGTGCGACCGTGCTGCCCCAGCCCGCGCTGACCCCGACGGCCCGCGCCGCCGAGTCCGCGCCCTGGGCGGACACCGAGCCTCCCGAGCAGCGCACCGGTACCGCCGCGGGCCGGGGGCACGAGGTCGGTGCCGGGCGCACCGACGCCACCGGAAGCGACACGCTCGACGCCGAGGACCTGAGGGCGGCGAAGGACGCGCTGCGGCTGCACGAGTCCGGCCCCGGGTTCACCCCGGTCGAGCCGGAGGTGAAGGCACCGAAGCTCGAACCGGCCACCACGGGCGGCCCGGACGGCTCGACCGGCTTCGACGCCGGGCGCAGCGTCGAGCTGTCCGGCGAACGGACCACGAACTCCAAGGAGTTCCGCAACCCCGACGGCACCCGCACCACCCGCGTCTACACCGAGCCGGTGCACTACCGGGACGGCTCCGGGGCCTGGAAGGAGATCGACACCTCCCTGGTCCCGGCCGCCGAGGCCAAGGGCACGCCGGAGCAGGCGGGCGGCGACCGGCTCGCCGCCACCTCCGACGACACCGGACTCACCCTGGCCACCCGCGGTGACGACCCCGCGCTGGCCGAACTGACGGTCGACGACGGTCGGCACAAGGTCGGCTTCGGCCTCGCCGGCGCCGCCGGCAGCACCGCCGAGGTGCGGGACGACGCCGCCCACTACGAGGACATCCGGCCCGACTCGGACGTGGTGCTGGAGGCGGCGCACGGGGCCGTCAAGGAGACGATCGTCCTCAACTCGCCCGACGCGCCGCGGGAGTGGACCTTCCCGCTCCACCTCGACGGGCTCACCCCGTCGCTCGACGAGCACGGGGCCGTGCTGCTGAAGGACGCCAAGGGGAAGGTCCAGGCCGTCGTCCCGAAGGGGTGGATGGAGGACTCCGGCCACGATCCGAAGACCGGCGGACCGGCCCTCTCCGGGGACGTCGACTACCGCCTGGTGGAGAGCGACGGCCGCTGGTCGCTCAAGGTCGAACTGGACAACGCCTGGCTGGACTCGCCGCGGCGCGTCTACCCGGTGCGGGTCGACCCGAGCGTCGACGACATCGACACCAACGGCGACTCCTTCGTCCAGGACACCTGGCCGGACGGCAACTTCGCCGGTGACGACGAGCTGAAGATCGGCAGCTACGACGGCGGCACCAACCGCGCCATCAGCTACATGCGGTTCGACAACGTCACCAGCCAGCTGAAGAACCGTTACATCCTCAACGCCGACCTCGGCCTGTACAACGTCTGGTCCTCCAGCTGCACCGCACAGGAGATGACGGTCAACCAGGTCACCGGCTCGTGGAGTTCGACCACGGTCACCTGGAACAACCGGCCGCCGAGCGCCGACCACGTGATCGCCTCCGACTCCTTCGCCTACGGTGAGAACTGCAGCGGCTCCAAGTGGCGCGTCATCGACCTGGGCAAGAAGGGCACCGACCTCGTCGAGGGCTGGGTCAACGGATCGGTCGCCAATCACGGCCTGGCGATGTGGGCCGACTTCGCCTCCTCCGGCCCCTGGAAGCGCTTCGGCAGCGCCAACTCCGCCAACAAGCCCTACCTGGCGATCACGCACAGCGCATACGGCGCCCAGTACAGCGTCGGCTCGCAGACCGCCCCGCTGACCGGTGGCCAGAGCGGCGAGGTCACCGTCAACGTCAAGAACCTCGGCGACTTCACCTGGGAGCCGCTCGGCTGGAACGAGGTCCGCCTGGGCGCCCGGGTGCGCAACTACAGCACCGGCGCCTTGATGGGCCAGGTCGCCTTCACCCGCCTCAACGAGCGCCTCACGCCGGGCGACGACGCCGACCTCAGCGCGCGCATACCCCCGCTGCCCCCGGGGCAGTACAAGATCAACTTTGATATGCAGCGGCTGCGGGACCAGAAGTGGTTCTCCAGCGAGGACGTTCCGGTCGCCACCGTCACCGTCACCTCGCAGGACGTCGGCCCGCGCATCACGGACGTCTACCCGAACCCGGGTGGCCAGGTCGGCAGCCTGACCCCGGCGCTGTACATGTCCGCCGAGTCCATCGACAACTACCCGGCGGGCGCCGCCCTCAACTACTACTTCGAGGTCTGCGCGGGCACCGCCGCAGCCCCGTCCGGCTGTGTCAACTCCGGCTGGCTGACCAAGCGCACCTGGAACGTCCCGGCCGGCAAGCTGACCTGGGGCAAGCAGTACATCTGGCGCGTCAAGGCGCGTGAGAACGGCCTGGCGACCCCGCTGAGCCCCTTCTACACCTTCACCACCGCCGTCGAGCAGCCCGCGATCACCTCGCACCTGGGCGGTCAGGGCCTGGACGGATCCGGCCGTGAGGTCGACCCCGGCATCGGCAACTACACGACCACCGACACCGACGCGACGGTCGCCACGGCCGGCCCCGGCCTGACCGTGACACGCACGTACAACAGCCGCGACCCGCGCTCCGACAACGTCTTCGGCGCCGGCTGGTCCACCCGCTACGACATGCGGATCGAGCCGGACGGCGACGGCACCGGCAACGTCGTGGCCACCCTTCCGACAGGCCGTCAGGTCCGCTTCGGCAAGAACCCCGACGGCAGCTTCGCGCCCCCGTACGGCAGCTTCTCCACCCTCACCGCCGTCACCGGCGGCGGCTGGAAGCTGACCGACAAGGACCAGACCAGCTACGTCTTCGACGACGGCGGCAGGCTCACCGGTGTCACCGACTACCGGGACCGCGAGCAGACCCTCACCTACAACACCTCCGGCGAGCTGACCACGGTCACCGCCACCGGCGGCCGCGCCCTGCACTTCACCTGGTCGGGCGGCCACGTGGCGACCGTGTCCACCGACGCCCCCGCCACCGGCGCCGACCCGCTGACCTGGTCGTACACCTACGACGGCGACAAGCTCACGCTGGTCTGCGGCCCGGAGGACAGCCTCGGCGCCTGCACCGCGTACGGCTACGGTGACGGCTCGCATCACCGCACGGTCGTCCGCGATGCCGGTCCGTTCTCCTACTGGCGCCTGGACGAGCAGGACGGCGCCACCGACGCGGCCAGCGACCTGCCGCTGGACCGCGACGCACACGCCGGCACCTACCAGGACGTGCAGCTCGGCACCGCCGGTGCCCTCGCGGGCAGCGCGGCCACCGCGGCCACCTTCAACGGCAGCACCTCCTATGTGCGACTGCCGGACCAGCTGGTCACCGACACCCCTTATCTGACCGCCGAGTTGTGGTTCCGTACCACCGGCAGCGGTGTCCTCTTCAGCTACCAGAACCACACCCTGGAGGAGGCCACCACCGGCAAGTACACCCCGGCCCTTTACGTGGGCACGGACGGCAAGCTGCGCGGCGAGTTCTGGAACGGCACCGCCGCACCGATCACCTCGGCGGGCACCGTCAACGACGGCACCTGGCACCACGCGGCCCTGACCGCCGCCGGAAACACGCAGACCCTCTACCTGGACGGCGCGAAGGTCGGCAGCCTGGCCGGCGACATCACCCAGGACGACCAGCGCTTCGTCTACCTGGGCGCCGGCTACTGGAACAACTGGCCCGCCACCACCGGCACCATCGGCCACTTCACCGGCGACATCGACGAGGCCGCGGTCTACAACCGCCCCCTCGGCGCCCGCACCGTCGCAGAGCATCACGCCGCCGCGCAGGTCGCCCAGCAGCTCACCACGGCGACACTGCCCAGCGGCCGGGTGCACGCCCAGGTGGCGTACGACACCGTGCACGACCGGGTGTCGTCCTACACCGACGCGAGCGGCGGCACCTACGCCCTGTCGGCGCTGAAGGTCACCGGCACCGAGGCCAAGCCCGCCACCGACGACGGGCCTGCCGTCGCCGGGACCACCACCCTCACCGCCACGGTCACCGACCCCGACCAGCGCAAGTCCAGCTACACCTACGACCCGTTGCAGGGCAACCGGCTGATCGAGCAGACCGACGCGCTCGGCAACACCGCGCACTTCGCGTACGACACCGGCGGCTTCCTGGCGGCCACCACCGGCCCCGACGGCTCGGTCACCCGCCTCGGCCACGACGAGCGCGGCAACAAGATCTCGCAGACCACCTGCCGTGACACCGGCGACGAGAACAGCTGCCACACCTCCTACTACAGCTACCACCTGAACACCGCCGACCCGCTCGACCCGCGCAACGACCAGCTCATCGCCGTACGCGACGCCCGTTCGTCGAGCGCGAGCGACAACACGTACAAGACCGGCTACGGCTACAACGCCTACGGCGACCGGACGTCCACCACGACCCCGGCGACCGCGGACTTCCCGTCCGGCCGTACCGAGTCCTTCACCTTCACCGACGGCACGGAGGCGGCGGTCGGCGGCGGCACGGTTCCGGCGGGCCTGCTCGCCACCAGCACCGACATGCGCGGCAAGGTGACCACGCGGCAGTACACGGCCGCCGGCGACCTGGCGAAGGTCACCGACCCGGCGGACGTGACGACCTCCTACGGCTACGACGCGCTGGGACGGGAGACGTCCGCCAAGCGGATCTCCGACGCGTTCCCGACGGGCGTCACCTGGAACACCGCCTACGACGGGGAGTCCCGCGTCACGGCGCGGAGCGAACCACCGGTCGAGAACGAGGTCACGGGCGTCACCCACCAGGCCCGCACCGCGTACACGTACGACCCGGACGGCAATGTGCTGACCACGGTCGTCTCGGATCAGACGGGCGGCGACCCGGCACGCACCGTCACCCGCACCTACGACACCCACGGCCGCCTCGCCACTCACACCGACGCCGAGGGCAACCAGGAGACGTACGCCTACGACGTCCACGGCCACCAGACCAGCCGCACCCTGCCGGGACAGGGAACCTTCCAGTACACCTACACGGCTGTCGGCAACCTGGCGACGGTCACCCTCACCGGCTACACCGGCGACCCGAACAACCCGGCCGCCGCACGGGACGTGGTGCTGGACTCCTACGCGTACGACCCGGCCGGCCGTCTGGCCGAGCACACCGACGCGATGGGCCGCACCACCCGCACCACCTACTACGACGACGGGCTCGAAGCGCGGCGGATCCTGGTCGGCTTCCACAACCCGGACGGCACCACACGCGATCTCGTCCTCAGCGACCTCGCCTACGACGCGGCGGGCCACCTGACCCGCGAGACCACCGGCAACGGCAAGGTGCTCACCGTCTACGAGACCGACGCGGCCGGCCGTACCACCGCCGAGGTCCTCGACCCGTCGGGCCTGGCACGCCGCACCGCGTACACATACGACGCCGTCGGCGCGGTGCTCTCCGAGACCCGCACCGGCGCGGGTGGCACCCGCACCGAGAAGGTCACCTACGAGCGGCATGTCACGGGTGCGGTCACCCGGCAGACGGTCGAGAACGGCACCGACGACCTCGTCACGACCTACACGGTCGACGACCGGGGCCTGGCGGTCGCGGAGACCTCCCCGCGCGGCAACGCGACGGGCGCCGACCCGACGGCGTACACCACCGACCACACCTACGACGCGCTCGGCCGCCTCACCGAGACGCGGCTGCCCCCGGTGACCGCCGAGACCCGGCAGTCGGCGGCGGCCACCGTCCGCCCGACGAGCACCCTCGGCTACAACGCCTTCGGCGACGTGACGGACGCCCGCGACCCGAACGGGAAGGTCGTGCGCACCGCGTACGACCGCCTGGGCCGCGTCACGGGCACGACCCTGCCCGCCTACACCCCGCCGGGCGCGACAACCCCGCTGACCAGCAAGGTCTCCCGCACCTACGACGCGGCGGGCAACCTGGCCAGCGAGACCGACGCCCTCGGCAAGGTCACGACGTACACCTACGACCAGCTCGGCAACCTCGCCAAGGTGACACAGCCGGCCCCGCAGGACGGCGCCGCCGCCCCGGTGTCCACGTTCACCCACGACCTGCTGGGCGAACAGCTGTCGACCACCGACCCGACGGGGGCCCGCACCGAGGCGACGTACGACGACCTCGGCCGTCAGATCACGGCCACCGTCATCGAACGCCGTCCGGCACAGGGCTCGTTCACGACGACACTCCGCTACGACGACGCCGGCAACCTGCTGTCGACGAACAGCCCGACCGGCCTCACCGCGTCCGGGACCTACAACGCGGCGGGTGCTCCGCTCACCGCGACGGACACCGCGGGCGGCGTGACGGCCTACACCTACGGCCCCACGGGCCTGCCCGCGTCGGTGACGACCCCCCAGGGCCGCACCAGCCGTACGACGTACGACCTGGCGGGCCGGGCGACGGCGACGAGCGACGAGGACAGCGCCGGCACGGTCCTGCGCACCGCGGGCTCGGCGTTCGACGCGGACGGCAACCCGGTCGCGGTCACGGATGAGCTCGGCCACACCACCACCCAGACGTTCGACGCGCTGGGCCGCCTGACCAAGCTGGCCGAGCCGGTCGACGCCGACACCTCGATCACCACGACGTACGGCTACGACGCGGCGGGCCACCGCACGCGGCTGACGGACGGACGGGGGAACACCACCTGGTACGACTTCACGTCGCACGGCCTGCTGGAGTCGGTGGTGGAGCCCTCCACCACGACCCACCCGGACCCGGCGGACCGCACCTGGACCACCGTGTACGACGAGGCCGACCAGCCGGTGAAGGAGCTCCATCCGGGCGGCGTGACGGTCGAGCGCGGCTTCGACGCGCTGGGTCGTCTGACCCGGAACTCGGGCGCGGGCGCCGAGGCGGCCACGACCGCGGACACCTTCGGCTATGACGCGATGGGCCGCCTGACCTCGGCGAGCGCGCCGGGCGGCACCGACACGTTCACCTACGACGACCGCGGCAACCTGCTGTCGGCCGGCGGCCCGTCCGGCACGGCCGGCTTCACCTACGACGAGGAGGGCAGACTCACCGCCCGCACGGACGCGGCGGGTCAGGCCACCTTCGGCTACGACACCGCGGGCCGGCTGCGGACGGCGGCGGACCCGCTGACGCAGACCACACTGACATACGGCTACGACACGGCCTCGCGTCTGGCGTCGATGACGTACGGCGGCGCGGGCGCGACCCGCACCCTGGGCTACGACGTCCTGGACCGCCCCACGTCGGACCAGGTGAAGTCCCCGTCCGGGACGACCACGGCGTCGACGGCCTACACCTACGACAAGGCGTCCCGCCTCGCCGAGAAGACGACGACGGGCGCGGCCGGCGCGGGCACCCAGTCCTACGGCTACGACTGGGCGGGCCGCCTCACCAGCTGGACCGGCGTCGACGGCACGGTCACGTCGTACACCTGGGACAAGTCGGGCAACCGCACCGGCGCGGGTGCCGCGACGGCCGTCTACGACGAGCGCAACCGGCTGCTGTCGGCCGGGGACACCACCTACACGTACTCGGCGCGCGGCACCCGCACCGGCAGCACGGACGCGAGCGGCACCCACACCGCGGCCTTCGACGCGCTCGGCCGGATGGTGTCGGCGGACGGCACGACGTACGCGTACGACGCGCTGGGCCGCCTGGTTCAGCAGGGCGCTGACCCGCTCACGTACGCCGACCAGTCGAACAACCCGGTCGCCACGGCCGCGGGTCTGATCTTCCGTGACCCCGCGGGCGAGGCACTGTCCTCGGCGGCCGGCGACGGCAGCAACGCGCGCGGGCTGCTGTCGGACGTGGTGCACGACGATGTGACGGGCGCCCTCGACGTGGCGACCGGCGCGCTGGGCGCATCGACGTCCTACTCACCGTTCGGCGAGATCACGGCCCAGTCGGGCACCGCCGGACCACTCGGCTACCAGGGCGAGTACACCGACCCGGCCACCGGCCAGGTGAACATGCACGCCCGCTGGTACGACCCGGCGACGGGCGGCTTCTCCTCGCGGGACTCCTGGACGCTGAACCCCGTGCCGTCGATCAACGCGAACCGGTACGGGTACGGCAACGGCGATCCGCTGCGGAACACCGACCCGAGCGGACACGACGTATGTCTCTTCGGTGGCTGCATCGACACCGACTGGGTCGACAAGGGCATCCGAGAGGCCGAACGGTACGCGAACAAGGGGTACAACGCGGCCAAGTCGGGCGCTCGTTGGGTCGTCAAACACCCCGGCAAGGCGCTGCGCTTCGCCGGCAAGCGGGTGCTCGGCCCGATCGGCTGGGCCTGGGACGCGTACGACCTGTACAAGCAGCTGAGCAACCGGCAGACCCGCTTGGAGACGCTGCCCTACGCCACCCCCATTCCCTCCTCGGGACCGAACAACTACAGCACCGGCCCGTACCGTGGCCGCGTCATCTCCTCCGGTTACGGCGGTGGCGGTGGCGGCGGTGGAGGCGGCGGCACCGCGGGCCCGTGCGCGTTCCGCTGCGTCGACGCGGGCCCGCCGCCGCCCCCGCCCCCGCCGCCGTGGGCCGAGCTGATCAAGCAGGCCCTGACGACCAAGACGGCGCGCCCGACCTCGGGCAACCAGGTCGACAAGGAGCACCAGAAGTACGTCGACGACGCGTTCACCCGGGCGCAGAAGGACCTGAAGCTCTCGGAGGACGAGCTGCGGGGCTTCTTCAAGATGTTCCCGCGTCCGGCGGAGGGCTCGTCCTACCAGGAGGAGTTCGCCAATTTCGTCAAGAACTGGCAGGACCAGGAGGAGAACTGCACCTCGGGGAACCAGAGCTCGATCTACTACCACCCGCTCGACGACCTGGACCGGGCCAGGGGCGCGGTCGGATGCCTGCAGAAGGACGCCATCAAGCTGACGGGGCGCGGTGCCGCGCCCGACGACAAGGACACCGACCTGGTCGGCAGTGACACCCGGCGCGACGGCAAGCACGACCCGACCGGCTACCAGAAGGGCAAGGGTCTCGCCAGGGGCCACCTGATCGGCCGACAGCTCGGCGGCAGTGGGACGGAGATGCGCAATCTCGTCCCGCAGTACACGATCCCGAACTCCGTCATCCAGAAGGGCTTCGAGGACCGGATCGCCAAACGCATCACCGGTGGCGAACGGATCTACTACCTCGCTGTTCCGCTGTACGACGGCGATTCCGTGATCCCGTACGAGACCAGGCTGTACGCGATCGGCAATCAGGGCACGAACGACTCGATCGTCGTGAAGAACACGCCGACGGGGAGATAGGCACCGGCCGGGGAGGGGCGACCCTCCCCGGCTTCTCAACGCACCAGCGGGAACCGGTCCCTGACGTCGGTGAGCAGCCGACGGTGACGCGCGGCCCAGTCGCCCGGGGGCACCACGGGCACCGTGACGAACACCTGGGAGCCGGTGACGTCGTAGACGCTCACCTCCGTGCACCCGCTCTCGGTCTCCTCCGTGGGGTCGATCATGATCCGTGGGGAGCGTCCGCTCTCCAGCCAGGTCGCCTTCCGGCCGGCCTCGGCGGAGTCCAGCACCTCGGCCCAGCTGTCGAGGTCGTACGCGTTGAGATACAGCTCGACGCGGCCACTGACAAACCCGGTGTCGACCAGGATCTCGGCCTGGAGGGCGTCGTAGTCGTCAGAGCCCGAGAGACTCAGACCATCGACGATGCGCACGGAGACGCTCTGCTCCTCATCCGAAAGGTGGATCAGCTCGACAGGGCTGGAATCGGGCATGGCGTTGCTACCTCTCGCTGACAATGCGCACACGTAGCACGCCACGATGCCATGAGCCTTCCACAGCGCACACGAAGGGCGCCCTGCGGACCGTCGCAGGGCGCCCTTCGGCGTACGCGCGTCGTACGGCTACAGCTTCTCGATCACATAGTCGATGCACTTCGTCAGCGCCTCGATGTCCGCCGGGTCGATCGCCGGGAACATCGCGACGCGGAGCTGGTTGCGGCCGAGCTTGCGGTAGGGCTCGGTGTCGACGATGCCGTTGGCGCGCAGGACCTTGGCGACGGCGGCGGCGTCGATCTCGTCCGAGAAGTCGATCGTGCCGATGACGGCCGAGCGCTTGGCCGGGTCCGTGACGAACGGGCTGGCGTACTTGATGTCCTCGGCCCAGCCGTACAGCGTGCGGGCGGAGGTGGCCGTGCGGCGGACCGCCCAGTCGAGGCCGCCCTGGCCGTTGATCCACTCGAGCTGCTGGTTCAGCAGGAAGAGGGTGGCGAGGGCGGGGGTGTTGTACGTCTGGTTCTTGCGGGAGTTGTCGATCGCCGTGGGGAGCGAGAAGAACTCCGGGATGTGGCGGCCGGACGCGTGGACGCGCTCGGCGCGCTCGATGGCGGCCGGGGAGAAGACGCCGATCCACAGGCCGCCGTCGGAGGCGAAGGACTTCTGCGGGGCGAAGTAGTAGACGTCGGTCTCGGAGACGTCGACCGGGAGGCCGCCGGCGCCCGACGTCGCGTCGACCAGGACCAGGGAGCCCTCGTCCGCGCCCGCCACGCGCTTGATCGGCATGGCGACACCGGTGGAGGTCTCGTTGTGCGTGAAGGCGTAGACGTCGACGCCCGCCTCGGCCTCGGGCTGCGGGTGCGTGCCGGGGTCACTGGCGATGACGGTGGGCTCGGCCAGCCAGGGGGCCAGCTTGGCGGCCTTCGCGAACTTCGAGCTGAACTCGCCGAAGTTCAGGTGCTGCGACTTGTTCTCGATCAGGCCGTGCGTCGCGACGTCCCAGAACGCCGTCGAGCCGCCGTTGCCGAGGATGACCTCGTAGCCCTCGGGGAGCTGGAACAGCTCGCGGATGCCCTCGCGCACCTGGCCGACCAGGTTCTTGACCGGGGCCTGGCGGTGGGAGGTACCGAGGAGGGAGGCTCCGGTCGCGGCCAGCGCGTCCAGCGCTTCCGTCCGCACCTTGGAGGGGCCCGCGCCGAAACGTCCGTCGGCGGGCTTGATGTCAGCGGGAATCTGGATCTCAGCCACGGGGGGAGCGTAGCTGTTTCGGGAAACCTGGGTGAAACCTCGTCCGTCGGGTGAGACGGCGTTTCCGTGGGCGTCGGAGCGGGTGGACGTCGGCTGGTTTGCTGGAGGGATGACGGATCTCGAAGCAGAGCTGCGTACCGTCGTCCGGGGTGAGGTCCGGTTCGACGTCGCCGCCCGGGCACTGGTCACCATGGACGCCTCCAACTACCGGCGTGTCCCACTCGGTGTGGTCGCACCACATGATGCCGACGACGTCGCAGCCGTACTGGAGGTGTGCCGGGACCACATGGTGCCGGTCGTGGCCCGCGGCGGAGGTACCTCGATCGCGGGACAGGCCACCGGCACGGGCGTCGTCCTGGACTTCACGCGGCACATGAACAAGGTCGTGTCGCTGGACCCGGAGACCCGCACCGCCGTCGTCCAGCCCGGCCTGGTCCTCGACCGCCTCCAGGACGCCGCGGCCCCGCACGGGCTCCGTTTCGGCCCCGACCCCTCCACCCACAGCCGCTGCACGCTCGGCGGAATGATCGGCAACAACTCGTGCGGCTCGCACTCGGTGGCGTGGGGGACGACCGCGGACAGTGTGCGGGAGCTGGACGTGATCACCGCGCGAGGGGAGCGGTTGCGGCTCGGGCGGGAGTGGGCCGGGGCGCCGGAGGGGCTGCGGGAGCTGGTGGAGGGGGACCTGGCCCGGCTGCGGACCGGCTTCCCCGAGCTGCCCCGCCGTATCTCCGGTTACGCGCTCGACGCCCTGCTGCCGGAGAAGGGCGCCGATGTCGCCCGGTCCTTCTGCGGGAGCGAGGGCAC
The DNA here is from genome assembly GCA_965653385.1 of uncultured Streptomyces sp. Lineage (GTDB taxonomy): Bacteria > Actinomycetota > Actinomycetes > Streptomycetales > Streptomycetaceae > Streptomyces. The sequence continues at coordinate 28,830 of CBFGZZ010000039.1, forward strand.
CCTCGGCATCCTCACCGGGGCGGTCGTACGGCTCGTGGAGGCGCCACGCGCGCGTGCGCTCGCCGTGCTGGCGTACCCGGACGAGAGCGCCGCTGCGGAGGCGGCCGCCGGGCTGCTGCCGTACGGGCCGCTCACGGTGGAGGGCATGGCGGCCGACCTGGTGCCCTCACCGACCGCGCTGCCGGCCGGCGGAGCCTGGCTGTTCGTCGAGACGGGCGGGGAGTCCGAGACGGAGGCACGCGCGCGTGCGGAGGCGATCGTGCGCGCCGCCGACGTCGTCGACGCCCTCGTCGTCACCGACCCGGCCGGACAGCGGGCCCTGTGGCGCATCCGGGAGGACGCGAGCGGTACGGCCACCCGGATGCCCGACCGAGGAGAGGCCTGGCCCGGCTGGGAGGACTGCGCGGTGCCACCGGCGCGGCTCGGGGCCTACCTGCGGGACTTCCGTGCGCTGCTGACCGCCCACGGCCTGCGCGGCACCCCCTACGGGCACTTCGGCGACGGCTGCATCCACGTCCGTATCGACTTCGACCTGCTCACGGAGGCGGGCGTCGGCCGCTTCCGGCGTTTCTCGGAGGAGCTCGCCGAGGTCGTCGTGGCGCACGGCGGCTCGCTGTCCGGGGAGCACGGGGACGGGCAGGCTCGGGCCGAGCTGCTCCCGAAGATGTACGGGGAGGAGCTGGTCGGTCTCTTCGAGCGGGCGAAGGGGGTCTGGGACCCCGACGACCTGCTCAACCCGGGCATGCTGGTGCGCCCCGCGCCCCTCGACTCCAACCTCCGCTTCGCCGTCCTGCCCCGCGAGCCGGTCGACGTCGCCTTCGGATACCCGGCCGACGGCGGCGACTTCTCGGCGGCCGTACGGCGCTGCGTCGGGGTCGCCAAGTGCCGTACGACATCGGCGACCGGCTCCGCCGTCATGTGCCCGTCCTTCCGGGCCACCGGCGACGAGGAGCACTCCACGCGCGGGCGTGCCCGGCTGCTGCACGAGATGCTCGCCGGGGAACTGGTGACCGACGGGTGGCGTTCGACGGAGGTGCGGGACGCCCTGGATCTGTGCCTGGCCTGCAAGGGGTGCCGGTCCGACTGTCCGGTCGAGGTCGACATGGCCACGTACAAGGCGGAGTTCCTGCACCACCACTACGAGGGACGGCGCCGCCCGGCCTCCCACCACAGCATGGGGCGGTTGCCACAGTGGCTGCGCCTGGTGGCACGCACGCGTACCGCTTCGCTGGTCAACGTGCTGGCCGCCGTACGGCCGTTGGCGTGGGTGGCGAAACGGCTCGGCGGGATCGCGCCGGAGCGGGAGATCCCGCGGCTGGCGACGCGGACGTTCAGCCGGTGGTGGGAGCGGCGGCGTGCGCAGGCGGCGGCCGCAGGAGAGGGCCTGGGCAGGGACGGTGAGCTGGTCATCCTGTGGCCGGACACCTTCACCGAGCACCTCTCGCCGTCCGTTGGGCAGGCGGCCGTACGGGTGCTGGAGGCGGCCGGGCTGCGGGTGGCGTTGCCGCCGACGGTGCGTATGAGGACCCCGTCGGGGGACGGGGGAGCCGACGGGGGCGTGGCGGTGGCGATGGACCCGGTCTCGGTGTTCCGGGGGCGCGGGCGGGTCTGCTGTGGGCTGACGTACGTCTCCACGGGGCAGCTCGACCGTGCCCGCGCGGTGCTGCGCCGCACGCTCGACCTGATGGAGCCGGTGCTGGAGGGCCCCGCCCCGGTCGTCGTCCTGGAGCCGAGCTGCGCGGCGGCACTGCGCTCGGACCTGCCGGAGCTGCTGCACGACGATCCGCGGGCCCGCCGTCTGGCCGACCGCGTCCTGACCTTCGCTGAGACCCTGGAGCGGCTCGCTCCCGACTGGACGCCGCCCCGCCTGGACCGGCCGGCCGCCGGGCAGACCCACTGCCATCAGCACGCGGTCCTGGGCGACGCGGCCGACCGCCGACTGCGTGCCGCGGCGGGGTTGAGCGGGGAGTTGAGCGGTGGCTGCTGCGGTCTCGCGGGCAACTTCGGGTTCGAGAAGGGGCACTTCGAGGTGTCGGTGGCGTGCGCTGAGGAGCAGTTGCTGCCGGCGGTGCGGGCGGCGCAGGAGGGGACCGTGGTACTGGCGGACGGGTTCTCGTGCCGGACGCAGCTTCAACAGCTGGCGGGGGTGCGAGGGCGGCATCTGGCGGAGGTCCTGGCGGAAGGGCTGGAGGAGAGGTGACGAACGAGCTGCGGCGGGTGGCCGTCCTCTCCGACATCCACGGGGTGCTGCCCGCCCTGGAGGCAGTGCTCGCCGAGCCGGAGGTGGCCGACGCCGAGCGCATCGTGCTCACCGGGGACATCACGGCGGGCCCGCAGCCTGCCGAAGTGCTCGGCCTGCTGCGCGAGCAGGGTGAACGCGTGCTGTGGCTGGCGGGGAACGCGGACCGGGAGCTGGTCGAGTACCGGCGGGGCGAGCGCGACGCGATCCCCGACCCGATCGGCCCGTACGCGGCCGCCTGTCTCACCGACGAACACGTCGCGTTCCTCGCGTCCCTCCCCAAGACGCTCACGCTTCCCGTCCGTGGCCTCGGCGACGTCCTCTTCTGCCACGCCACACCCCGCGACGACGAGGGGATCGTCCTGGTCGACTCGCGGCTCGCCCGGTGGACGGAGATCTTCGCGGACCTGCCGGAGAACGTCCGCACCGTGGTCTGCGGCCACACCCACATGCCCTACGTCCGCCTCGTCCACGGCCGTCTGGTGGTCAACCCCGGCAGTGTCGGCATGCCGTACGGCCGGGTGGGCGCCCACTGGTGCCTGCTGGGCCCGGGAGCCGACATGCGGGTGACGCCGTACGACATCGCCGGGGCCGTCGACCGGATCGTGGCGCGGTGCGCGTATCCGGAGATCGCCGAGTGGGCCGACACCTACCTCAACGCCCGGGCCACGGACGCCGACGCGCTCGGGGCGTTCGCGCCCCGGGACGGGCGGGAGACGGGCTCGTGACCGGGCCGGATCAGCCGTTCGGCCGAGCTCTGTCCGGTGCGCCGGGCCGGAGGCAGCGCCCGACCCGCGAACCCGCGCCGACTGTGCTGGACTGGCCTCAGTCGTCCTGAGCCACGCGCCTCTAGGAGCCCTGACCGTGCCCCTGCCCCTCCGCGTCCAGCCCCTCACCCGCGCCGAGCACCTGGCGTTCGTCGCGGCCCGTCCGTCCGCCAGCCATATGCAGATGCCCTCCTGGGGCGAGGTGAAGCCGGACTGGACGCCGGAGAGCCTGGGCTGGTTCGACGAGGAGGGGCGGCCGGCCGGGGCCGGGCTCGTGCTCTTCCGGCCGTTGCCGAAGCTGAAGAAGTACCTGGCGTATCTGCCGGAGGGGCCGCTGATCGACTGGCACGCGCCCGACCTCGCCGAGCGGTGGCTCGCGCCGATGCTCGCGTACCTCAAGAGCAGGGGCGCCTTCTCGGTGAAGATGGGCCCGCCCGTCGTCGTACGCCGCTGGAACAGCGAGGCGGTGAAGGCGGCCATCGCCGACCCGGCCGCCCGGCGGCTGCGCGACGCCGAGCCGACGTCCTGCGATCAGCGTGCCCTCGACATCGCCGAAGGGCTGCGGCGGGCCGGCTGGCGGCAGGCCGAGCCGGGGAGCGAGGAGGGCTTCGCGGCGGGGCAGCCGCGGTACGTCTGCCAAGTGCCCTTCGCCGGACGGTCGTTGGACGACGTCCAGCGCGGCCTCAACCAGCAGTGGCGGCGCAACATCAAGAAGGCCGACAAGGCGGGTGTGAAGGTCGTGCGGGGCGGCCACGAGGATCTGCCCGTCTTCTACGACCTCTATGTCGAGACCGCCGAGCGGGACCGTTTCATCCCGCGCCCGCTGCCCTACTTCCAGCGCATGTGGACCGCGCTCACCGCCGAACACCCCGACCGCATGCGGCTCTACCTCGCCCACCACGACGGAGACACCCTCGCCGCCGCCACGATGCTGACGGTCGGCACACATGTGTGGTACTCCTACGGCGCCTCCACCGGCCGCAGACGCGAGGTCCAGCCGAACAACGCCATGCAGTGGCGCATGATGACCGATGCCCACGAACTCGGCGCCGCCGTCTACGACTTCCGCGGCATCACCGACACGCTGGAGGAGTCCAACCACCTGCTGGGCCTGCTGCGGTTCAAGGTGGGGGCCGGAGGTGAGGCGGTGGAGTACCTGGGGGAGTGGGACTTCCCGCTGAACCGGATGCTGCACAAGGCGCTGGATCTGTACATGGCGCGGCGGTAGTCCGGCGGCGGCTGGGCCGGGCCGCTCCAGTCCGCCCGTCCACACTCTGGGACAGTGGCGTAATGGGTTCACACACCTGACGGGGTCTACTACCCTGGACTGGGCAGTACAGCATGATGAACGCAAGTAGACCTGCCCTCCCCTGCCCTGTCCGCCCGAGTCGAGCCCTGGAACGCCCGTGAGCACCCCCGACGCCGCCGCCACCCCCGCACCGACCCCCGCCCGGGCCGTTCCCGAGCCGGCCGTCGGCGGCCCGCGCCGCTGGGGCTCCCTCGGCCCGGTGGGTCTCGTGCTCGCCGGAGGGATCTCGGTGCAGTTCGGCGGCGCGCTCGCCGTGACCCTGATGCCGAGGGCCGGTGCGCTCGGCGTGGTGGCGCTGCGGCTGCTGGTGGCGGCGGTCGTCCTGCTGCTGGTCTGCCGTCCCCGGCTGCGCGGCCACTCCCGCACCGACTGGGGCACGGTGATCGTCTTCGGGATCACCATGGCGGCGATGAACGGCCTCTTCTACCAGTCGGTCGCCCGCATCCCGCTCGGCGCCGCGGTCACCCTGGAGGTGCTGGGCCCCCTCGCCCTGTCCGTCCTGTCGTCCCGGCGCGCGGTCAACGTCATCTGGGCCGGACTCGCCCTCGCCGGTGTCTTCCTCCTCGGCGGCGGAGGCTTCGACAGCCTGGACCCCATAGGTGTCGCCTTTGCCCTGGGCGCCGGCGCCATGTGGGCGGCCTACATAGTCTTCAGCGCCCGTACGGGCCGACGCTTCCCCCAGGCCGACGGGCTGGCGCTCGCCATGGCAGTGGGGGCCGTACTGTTCCTGCCTCTGGGCATCGCCGAATCGGGCACGAAGCTGCTCGACCCGGTGACCGTCGGACTGGGCGCGGCCGTCGCCGTCCTCTCCTCGGTCCTCCCCTACACCCTCGAACTCCTCGCCCTGCGCCGCCTGCCCGCGGCCACCTTCGCCATCCTTATGAGCCTCGAACCGGCCGTCGCCGCGACCGCCGGCTTCCTCATCCTCGACCAGTCCCTCACCGCCCCCCAGGCCCTGGCCGTCGCCCTGGTCATCGCGGCGAGCATGGGGGCGGTACGGACGCAGGTGGGGCGCGGGAAGCCGAAGGCCGCCGCCAACGGCCAGCGCCCCGCGGGCAACGCTCGTGATCGAAACACCTAGCGCATCAGCAACCCCTGCACGGAAAGCCCGTGGTTGACGCGCAGTCGGCGCAGCTCCCACAGGGCCACCGCGGTCACCGAGGCCGGGGCGCCGAGCACGAGCAGCATCCGGACCGGTACGGGCACGCCCGCGTAGGCGCCGGTGAACAGGTCGACCAGGGCCATCTCCCACACCAGTGTCATGGCCAGCAGCGGCGGCAGCGTCTCGTGGATGTCGGCGGTGCGGAAGACATGGGTGAGCGCCAGGCCCACGCCCCAGACGATGAACGGCAGCACCCACACGAAGACGACCGCGAGGACGACGACCGTGACGACGGTCATCGCCGGGCCGGTCGCGAAACGGCCCTCGGCGAAGCCGGTGAGCACGATCACCGGGAACACGAACACCGCGGCCAGGAGCGCCACGATCGCGCCGAAACACTTGGCCGAACGGCGCAGCAGCTCGCGCCGGGCCGTGTCCGGCACCAGGGCGAGCAGGATGCCGACGGCGACCGGGAACGTCACGGACAGCAGCAGGACGCTGATCCAGGACTGGTCGGTGCGGTTGTCGACGACGTCCCCGATGGAGTCCGCGATCTTGTACGTGACCGACATCCACACCATCGAGGCCAGACCCACCAAGGTGCGGATCTTCTGCATACGGGCCACCGTGGCGTCCTCGACGATGCCCGGCCTGGACGGCTTGAAGACCCTGCGAGCGGTGTGGACGGGGCCGATCCGCCGCCACAGTCGCATCAACGGGCCGGGCGGTGCGGGCGCCGGCGGACCCGGGTACGGCGGGTACGGGTACGGGTACGGCGAGTTGGGCTGCGGCGCGTACGGCTGCGGGCCATGGGGCGGTTGGCCGCCGGCCGGCGGGGTGGGCTGGGGCGGGTACGGTCCCGGATGCGGCGGAAACGGCTGCTGCCGGGGTGGGTCGTAGGGCGGCTGTCCGC
>CBFGZZ010000040.1:0-34836 GCA_965653385.1 uncultured Streptomyces sp.
CACTCGCCGGGTGCCCCCTGGCCGTCGTATGACATCTGTCATCCGGCAGTCGGGACCGCCGACACTGCCGGTCGGGGGGCCCGCGCGGCCACCCTGGACCACATGACAACGACAGTGGTCGGATTCGACCAGGTGACCAAGAGCTACGGGGATGTGCGTGCCGTCGACGGCCTGACGCTCGCGATGCACCCGGGGGAGACCGTGGCCCTGCTGGGCCCGAACGGGGCGGGCAAGTCGACCACCCTCGACCTGCTGCTCGGCCTCAAGCGCCCCGACAGCGGCACGATCGGCCTGTTCGGCACCGAACCGCGCGAGGCGATCGTCGCCGGGCGGGTGGGGGCCATGCTCCAGAGCGGCGGACTGATGGACGAGGTCACGGTGGCCGAGCTGGTGCGGCTGGCCTGCGACCTGCATCCGCGGCCGTACCCCGTCTCCGAGGTGCTCGCCCGGGCCGGCGTCACGCAACTCGCCGACCGCAGGGTCGACAAGCTCTCCGGCGGCCAGGCCCAGCGCGTCCGCTTCGCCCTCGCCACCGCCGGCGACAGCGACCTGATCGTCCTGGACGAGCCGACGACCGGCATGGACGTCACCACCCGGCAGGCCTTCTGGGCCACCATGCGCGAACAGGCCGACCAGGGCCGTACGGTCCTGTTCGCCACGCACTACCTGGAGGAGGCCGACGCCATCGCCGACCGGGTACTCGTCCTGCACCGCGGCCGGCTGCTGGCCGACGGCACGGCCGCCGAGATCAAGGCGAAGGCGGGCGCCCGCAGGATCTCCTTCGACCTGCCCGACGGCCCGATCGACGAGGCCGCACTGCGCGCCCTGCCCTTCCTCACCACGATCGACGTGTCCGGGCGTACGGTCCGGCTCCAGTCCGCCGACGCCGACGCGACCGTCCACTCCCTCTACGGCCTCGGCCTCCACCCCCGCAACATCGAGGTCGCCGGGCTCGGCCTGGAGCAGGCCTTCGTCGCCATCACCACCGCCGAGGAGGCGCGTACCTCATGAAGGGCCTGATCCGGCTGGAGCTCACCCGCGCCCTGCGCAACCGCAAGTTCCTGTTCTTCTCGGTGCTCTACCCGTCGATCCTGTTCCTGCTGATCGCGGGCAGCGCCGACAGCACGACGAAGATCGACGGCACCGGCCTGACGCTGCCGACCTACATGATGGTCTCGATGGCCTCCTTCGGCGCCCTGACGGCCGTCCTGATGGGAAACAGCGAACGCATAGCCAAGGAGCGCGAGAGCGGCTGGGTACGGCAGCTGCGGCTGACGACCCTGCCCGGCCGCGGGTACGTGTTCGCCAAGACCGCGAGCGCCGCCGTGGTCAGCCTCCCGTCCATCGTCGTCATCTTCGTGGTCGCCGCCGTGGTGAAGGACGTACGGCTCGACGCCTGGCAGTGGCTCGCGCTCACCGGCGCGATCTGGGCCGGGAGCCTGGTGTTCGCCGCGCTCGGGGTGGCGATCGGATACTCCGCGACGGGGGACGCGGTGCGCCCGATCACGATGATCGTCTACTTCGGCCTCTCCCTGCTCGGCGGCCTGTGGATGCCCACGACGACCTTCCCGCGGTGGCTCCAGGACATCGCCGCCTGGGTCCCGACGCACGCGTACGCTGCCCTCGGGCAGGCCATCGAGCAGAGCCAGGCCCCGCACGCGAAGGACCTCGTCGTCCTCGCCGTCTCCTTCGCCCTGTTCACGGGCGGCGCGGCCTGGCTGTACCGGAAGGACACACTGAAGGCGTGAGCGGCACAGGCGTCGGCATCGGGCAGCGCCCGGAGAACACCAGGCAGCGGTTGGTCAAGCTCCTGTGGACCGGCATCTGGCTGGTCTACCTGAGCGCCCCGGCGAGCGACCTGCTGCACGGCGGCCACAGCACGGGCGTGCGGATCCTCGGCTGGATCGGCCTCGGCGCCTTCGTCACCTGGTACATGCTGCTGCTCTTCCGCACCGGCCGCGGCGAACGCAACAGCGTCGTCCTCGCCTCGCTCGGCGTCCTCGCGGCCCAGTCCACGGTCCTCGCCCTGACCCTGGGCCGGGAGTGGCTGGTCCTCTTCGTGTACGTCTCCATCGCGTCCGGCGCGGCCCTGCCCCTGCGCATGGCCCGCTGGACGATCCCGGGCGCGTGTGCCCTGATGACCCTGATCGCCCTCGCGACACCGGGCGGCAGGGCGTTCCTGGCCAGTCTGCTGGTCCCGGCCCTGCTGGGCGGCTTCGCCATGACGGGCGTACGCGAACTCGTCCGCACGACGATCGCGCTGCGCGAGGCCCGCGCCACGGTCGCCCAACTCGCCGCGAACGAGGAGAGGCTGCGCCTGGCCCGGGACCTGCACGACCTGCTCGGCCACTCCCTCTCCCTGATCACGCTGAAGAGCGAACTCGCGGGCCGGATGCTGCCCGACCACCCCGACAAGGCGGCCCGCCAGGTCGCCGACATCGAACAGGTAAGCCGCCAGGCCCTGGTGGACGTCCGCGAGGCGGTCACCGGGTACCGTCGCCCGCGCCTCGCCGCCGAACTGGCGGGCGCCAAGGTCGCGTTGACCGCCGCCGGAGTCGTCGCCGCCCTGCCCGCCGCCGAACCGGACCTCACCGGCGTCGCCGAGGACAGCGAGACGGCCCTCGCCTGGGCCCTGCGCGAGGCGATCACCAACGTCGTGCGCCACAGCGGCGCCGGACGCTGCACGGTCGAACTCCTGCGCCGCCAGACCCTCGACGGCCCCGTCCTGGAACTCTCCGTCGAGGACAACGGCTCCGGCGACCAGGGCAGCGGCCCCGGCAACGGTCTGACGGGCCTGACGGAACGCCTGGAGACGGCCGGCGGCACCCTGGACGCCGACGGCACCAGGCACGGCTTCCGTCTGACCGCCCGCGTCCCGGTCACCGTCGGCACGACAGCCGTAGAATCCGCGCCATGAGCCCCACGATCAAGGTCCTGCTCGCCGAGGACCAGTCGATGGTCCGCGAGGCACTGGCCGCCCTGCTCGGCCTGGAGGACGACATCGAGGTCGTCGCCCAGGTCGCCCGCGGCGACGAGGTCCTGGCCGCCGCCCGCGAGCACGACATCGACGTGGCGCTCCTGGACATCGAGATGCCGGGCGCGACGGGCATTGAGGCCGCGGCCCTGCTGCACCGGGAACTCCCCGCCGTGAAGCTGGTCGTCCTCACCACCTTCGGCCGCCCCGGCTACCTCCGCAGCGCCATGGAATCCGGCGCCGACGCCTTCCTGGTCAAGGACGCCCCCGCGGCCCAACTGGCCGAGGCGGTACGGAAGGTCCTGGCGGGGGAGCGGGTCATCGACCCCACCCTGGCGGCAGCGGCCCTCGCCGAGGGCGCCAACCCCCTGACGGAGCGCGAGCGAGAGATCCTCAGAGCAGCGGAGGACGGCTCCACGAACGCCGAACTGGCAGCGACCCTGCACCTTTCCCAGGGCACGGTCCGCAACTACCTATCGACAGCAATCCAAAAACTGGCGGTACGAAACAGAGCGGAGGCGGTGCGGATCGCCAGAGAGAAAGGGTGGCTCTGACCGCCGGGCAGGGCAGCCAACCCAGGGGCGCGGGGAACTGCGCGATCAACCACGACGCACCCGCACTCGCGCAATCACCGAACCCCCCACGGCGCCTGGGCGGACCTTCAGTTCAACATCGCCCGAGCAGCCCGAGCCTCCCCCCGCACCCGCTCGGCCGCCCCCTCATCCACCCCCCTGATCAACTCCGCGTACTCCTCCAACCCCACGGCCCCATCGACGAAGTCACCCCGCTGAACAAGCAACCGCGCCCGCTCAACCCGCAACCGAGCCGGATGCGAAGGCAACGCCAACGACAACTCCACGGCCCACAGCGCCACATCCGTCCGCTCGGGCCGAGCCGTGGCCCACGCCCGGACGTTGTTCAGAATCCGCAGCACCACGTCCAACGGATCGGCCGGCGCCAACATCGACGGCTCCAGCGCCGCCCCCGTGGCCCCCGCCACCAGCAACTCCGCATCGCCCCCGGTCAGCACCCGCCCCCCGTCGAACGGATCGGCCAGCACCTGCTCCTCGGCCGGCCCGAACCCGACGACGAAGTGCCCCGGCAGAGCGACCCCGTACACCGGCGCCCCCGCCCGCCGCGCCACCTCCATCCACAGCACCGACAACAGGATCGGCAGCCCACGCCGACGCACCAGCACCTGATGCAACAACGACGACTCCAGCCGCTGATAGTCCGCGGCGGACCCCCGGAACCCGTACCGCTCCCCGAGCAGCTCCCGCAGGGCGACGGCCCACGCCCGAGGCCCACCGGGCCGGAACGGCAGCTGCCCCGCCAGCGAGTCCAGCTCCACCTGCACCGCGTCCATCCCCGCCTCGTCCAGCTCCCCGTCCGCCTCGGCCCCCACCAGCAGACACAGCAGGGACAGATCGGGCCGCTCGGACCGCGCCTCTTCGGCGAATCGCCGACGCAGTTCGGCGGAGCGTTCGGGCGGCGGGGGGTAGGGGGGACGCATAGCCGGCTAGTGCCCTTTCACGACGATCGGTACCGCTGCTCACACTGATCGAATGCGGCTGATCAAGCTGATCGGTAGTGGTGATACGAGTGATGCGCGCCGAACCCCATCCCGGCGTACATCTCCCGCGCCCCCACGTTCTCCGCCTCGACCTGCAACCACGCCGCCGACGCCCCCTCGTCCAGCGCCCGCCGCGCCAGCGCGGTCATCACCCGGGTCGCCAGCCCCTGCCGACGCAGCGCAGGATCGACCTCAACGGCGGCGAACCCGGCCCACCGCCCGTCCACGACACACCGTCCGATGGCGGCGGGCGCACCGCCGCCCGCGCCGGGAACCGTCGCGAACCACACCGACGGCCCGCTGCCCAGCACCTTCAGGGCCACCTCGCTCACCCCCTTGCGCTGATACCGCGCGAGCCAATCCTCGTCCGCCTCCCGGGACAGCACCACCCCGGCACCCTCACCCAGGTCCGCGACCGGCGCCAGCGCCCCGACCCACATCTCGGCGGAGACCTCCCGCACCCACCCCAGCCGCTCCAGCTCCGCGCACAGCAGCTCCTGGGTGCCCTCGGCCCCGGTCGCGGTCTGGACGTAAGGGGGGAGCCCCCGGTCGCCGTACCAGCGCCGTACGACATCGAGCGCGTCCGGCAGCGGCATCCCGGGGTCGCCGAGCGGCAGCACCGAGTTGGCCCGCCGGGTGAACCCGGACGCGGCCCGCAGTTCCCACGCGCCGAGCATCTCGCTCTCCACCGGCCGCCACGCACGCGTGGAGACGCGCGCGAGTTCCTCGTACGAGGCGGACGGCCCCCGGCGGCGAGCCGGCGCGCTCGGCACGACCTTCCCCGCCACCAGCGACGATTCCGCGATACGGACGGTCTCGCCACTCTTCCGTGTGATCAGCAGCACACCTTCGTTCCATGATGCGAGAACACCCACCGTGTCGGTGAATTTCTCACCCCCGGCCGCAGGATCGTTCAGGCGGCGTACGGAGACGCGTTTACCCACGTCAGCAGCGGTGATACGGACCTCAAGGCGCCCTGTCGCAGAGATTTCCACAGGTCGGTTCACCCCTCCTGTTCGGATCATGCCCAAGAACGGAGATACTAGGGGCGGGCATCGACGACGCCGCGCTCCCGCGCGCCAGGCGGCGGAGCCTGTGGAGGCCCGCCAGCGCCCTATCGAGGAGGAACGACAGCGTGACCTACGTCATCGCGCAGCCTTGTGTCGACGTCAAGGACAAGGCGTGCATCGAGGAGTGCCCGGTCGACTGCATCTACGAGGGCCAGCGGTCCTTGTACATCCACCCGGACGAATGCGTCGACTGCGGTGCCTGTGAGCCGGTCTGCCCGGTCGAGGCGATCTTCTACGAGGACGACACTCCGGAGGAGTGGAAGGACTACTACAAGGCGAACGTCGAGTTCTTCGACGAGCTCGGCTCCCCCGGCGGCGCCAGCAAGCTGGGCCTGATCGAGCGCGACCACCCCTTCATCGCCGCGCTGCCGCCGCAGGCCGAGTAGTCCCCACCGGCGACCCGCACAGCGTGCCGCCTCGGTCTCGTACGGCCTGATCGCCCTTGATCGCCGTACGGGACCGAGGCGTTGCCGTATCCGGCAGTACCAGAAAGTGAGCGAGATTCCGTGTCCGCAGTCTCCGACCGCCTTCCGACCTTCCCCTGGGACAAGCTGGAGCCGTACAAGAAGACGGCCGCCGCGCACCCGGACGGCATCGTCGACCTCTCCGTCGGCACGCCGGTCGACCCGGTCCCCGAGCTGATCCAGAAGGCTCTGATCGACGCGGCGGACTCCCCGGGCTATCCGACGGTCTGGGGCACCCCGGCGCTGCGGGACGCGATCACGGGCTGGGTGGAGCGCCGCCTGGGCGCCCGCGAGGTGACCCACCGCCACGTGCTCCCCATCGTCGGCTCCAAGGAACTCGTCGCCTGGCTCCCCACTCAGCTGGGCCTCGGCCCCGGCGACCGGGTGGCCTACCCGCGGCTGGCGTACCCGACGTACGAGGTGGGCGCCCGGCTGGCCCGCGCGGACCACGAGGTCTACGACGACCCGACGGAGCTCGACCCGCGAGGCCTGAAGCTGCTCTGGCTGAACTCGCCGTCGAACCCCACGGGCAAGGTCCTCTCCAAGCCGGAGCTCACCCGCATCGTGGCGTGGGCCCGCTCGCACGGCGTCCTGATCTTCTCCGACGAGTGCTACCTGGAGCTGGGCTGGGACGCCGACCCGATCTCGGTCCTGCACCCCGACGTGAACGGCGGCTCGTACGAGGGCATCGTCGCGGTGCATTCGCTGTCGAAGCGCTCGAACCTGGCGGGCTACCGCGCCGCGTTCCTGGCCGGCGACCCGGACGTCCTCGGCCCCCTCCTCCAGATCCGCAAGCACGGCGGCATGATGACGTCCGCGCCGACCCAGGCGGCCGTCGTCGCGGCCCTGGGCGACGACGAACACGTCCGCGTCCAGCGCGACCGCTACGCCGCCCGCCGCGACGCCCTCCGGGGAGCCCTGGAAGGCCACGGCTTCCGCATCGAACACAGCGAGGCCAGCCTCTACCTCTGGGCCACCAAGGGCGAGTCCTGCTGGACCACCGTCTCCGACCTGGCCGACCTCGGCATCCTGGTGGCCCCGGGCGACTTCTACGGCGAGGCGGGCGCCCAGCACGTACGCGTGGCCTTCACAGCGACGGACGAACGGGTACGGGCAGCGGTACAACGCCTGACGTAGCGCCAGGGCACTCCCCGCCGACGGCGGCTGCCGCTCCCGCGCCCGCTGCCGTGCCCGCTGTGGGCAGTCGTTCCGCAGGGCGGAACGGGTGGGCACAGCCTGCAGTGCAGGGCGCCGCGCGATCCATACCCTGGCCCGACCGACGTAGGGCACACAAATGCCGACGGGGCCCAGGGAACTCCCTGGACCCCGCCGGCTCAGACCAGGCGTCAGCCGACCGTCAGCTGAGGGGCAGGCCCTGCACCGGCAGCGAACCGGTCGCCGGCACGCCGCCCTGCGTGGCCGTACCGGCCGCCTCACCGAGGACGGACCCGACCGACCCGGCCACACCACCGGCGGTCTGCTGCGCCGCGGGCGTCGCCTTCTTCGCCACCTTGCTGCCGGCCTTCGTCGCGGTCGGCACGGCCTTCTTCGCGGCCTTGCCGCCGGTCTTGGTCACCTTGTCGCCGGCCTTCGTGGCGGTCGGCAGCGCACCGTCGACCGCGGTGTCGACGGCGCCACCCGCGATCCCGGTGGCGTTGGTGGCCGCGCCGTCGACGACGCTCGCGCCGTCCAGGGCGGTCAGCCCGCCGACCTTGGTGGCGTCGGGCAGTTCGGGGGCCGCGCTGGCGGAGCCGGCCGCACCGACCCCGGCAGCCGCTCCCGCAGCGACGATCAGCGCGGCACGGGCGATCCGGCGGGTCAGGGGGAGGGACATGATGCTCCTTCGACGGGTATGTCGGATGAGAACGATGAAGTGTCCGACCGCACCCGGCAGTTGACCGACTGGCTGTTGATCTCCGGGCTCGGACGCAGTGACTACCGCTCGAAGCCCGTGAAGGTTGCGGCGCCGCAACGTAAAGAGTTGGCAATGCGTCGCATTATCGCCTGCGGATAAATACGGGCAAAAAGATCCTCGTCGGAAAGCCCGCCGAATCCTTACAGCCCTTGATTCCCAAGGGCTTTTGCCGATACCGGGGTGACCGCGCGGAAACCTGCCCACCCCATCGCCGGCCGACACCTCGGGTGATCCTCACGAGTGAGCCGCCGAACTCCTGTACGTACGGCCCGCGCGTACGACCTGCAGGTCCTAGTGGGTCGTCACGATCCGGACCGAGCCCAGCCCGCTCTCCGCCCCCGAGGAACCCGACGCCGCCCGCCACTGGCTGTCGGTGTTCCCGGCCGTCCACTCCCGCCCGGCGTACGCGACCCGCTTGATATGCAGATCGGAGGCGTTGGCCACGGCCCAGTGGGCCAACTGCCAGCCGCGCTCGCTGACACCGCGCCCGGCGCCGGAACCGGAGTCGCCGGTCACCGGCAGCAGGACGGTCTGCCCGTCGCGCTGGATCACGGTGGGAGTGGGCGAGGGCGTGGCCTTCCGGTCGCCCACCTCGGCCCCGGCCGACTGGAGCGCGTCCTGCCCGAAGTCCCGTACGAGCGCGGCCCGTACGGCGTCCGGACCCGAGGTCCGCGTGGCACCCGGACGGCCCTCGCAGGTCAGCGTGGCCGCCGAACGCCCGGTGAGGGCCGCGGCCAGCAGCGTCGCGTCCGGCTCGTGCTTGGCGTACGCCTCCGGGAAGCCGCTGCGCTGGACGCGCTGCGCGGCGACCGTGAGCGGCAGCTTCGTGTAGCCGCGGACCTTGACCAGGTGCTCGTAGAAGATGCCCGCCGAGTAGATCGGGTCCAGGATCTCCTTCTCGGTGCCCCAGCCCTGCGAGGGCCGCTGCTGGAACAGGCCCAGCGAGTCACGGTCGCCATGGCCGATGTTGCGCAGTCCCGACTCCTGGAGCGCGGTGGCGAGCGCGATCGTCACGGCCCGCTCGGGCAGCCCGCGGCCGGTGCCGACGGCGGCGATGGTCGCCGCGTTCACCGCCTGCTCCGGCGTGAACTCGTACCGCGCCCCGTCGGCCTTGCCCGATACGACCTCGCAGCCGGGTGTGCCCGTGCCGCCGGTGACGTACTGCACCGCGAGATAGCCCGCGACGGCGAGCAGGATCACGAAGGCCGCCCCGCGACGGAGCAGGCGGCCACGGCGTTTCGGAGAGGGTGACGGCTCTGGCACGCCCTACAAGGTAGCTGAGGTTACTGAGGGGTATCGGCATAGTTGAAAATCGGTGGGAAAAGTGAGGTGACGGCCGGGCGGGTTAGGGTCGGATCCATGGCCGACACCTCCCTTGACCTCACGCTGGACGCCGCGAAGCTCACCGCGCAGCTCGTCGACTTCCCCTCCGTCAGCGGCACCGAGCAGCCCCTCGCGGACGCCGTCGAGACCGCCCTGCGTGCCCTGCCGCATCTGACGGTCGACCGGTACGGCAACAACGTCGTCGCGCGCACCGACCTCGGCCGGCCGGAGCGCGTGATCCTCGCCGGGCACATCGACACGGTGCCGATCGCGGACAACGTCCCGTCCAGGCTGGACGAGGACGGCGTGCTGTGGGGCTGCGGCACCTGCGACATGAAGTCGGGCGTCGCGGTCCAGCTCCGTATCGCCGCGACGGTCCCCGCCCCCAACCGCGACCTGACCTTCGTCTTCTACGACAACGAAGAGGTGACCGCGGACCTCAACGGCCTCAAGCACATCTCCGAGGCCCGCCCCGAGTGGCTGGAGGGCGACTTCGCGGTCCTCCTGGAGCCGTCGGACGGCGAGGTCGAGGGCGGCTGCCAGGGCACGCTCCGGGTGCTCCTCAAGACCAAGGGCGAGCGCGCACACTCCGCGCGCGGCTGGATGGGCTCGAACGCGATCCACGCGGCGTCCCCGATCCTGGCCCGCCTGGCCTCCTACGAACCCCGCTACCCGGTGATCGACGGCCTGGAGTACCGCGAGGGCCTGAACGCGGTCGGCATCAAGGGCGGGGTGGCCGGCAACGTCATCCCCGACGAGTGCGTGGTGACCGTCAACTTCCGCTACGCGCCGGACCGCACCGAGGAGGAGGCCGTCGCGCACGTCCGCGAGGTCTTCGCCGACTGCGGCGTCGAGGAGTTCGTGGTGGACGACCACAGCGGCGGGGCGCTGCCGGGCCTGTCCCACCCGGCGGCCGCGGCGTTCATGGCGGCCGTCGGGGGCACCGCGCGCCCCAAGTACGGCTGGACGGACGTCTCGCGCTTCTCCTCCCTGGGCATCCCGGCGGTCAACTACGGCCCCGGCAACCCGCACTTGGCGCACAAGCGGGACGAACGCGTCGAGACGGCGAAGATCCTCGCGGGGGAGGAGCGGCTGAGGGCCTGGCTCACGGCGTAGCGGCGCTTCAGGGCAGTCATGCTCACGTCCCCCGTCCGTAACCCACGTGGATCTACGCTGAGGTGGAACGACCTGCAACACTCGCAGGCCCCGCAGCGGAGGGAGCGCACATGGCTACCGGCAACCCCGAGGGGAAGAAGCAGCCACCGTCGGAGCAGCGTCTGGGACCGGTTCTCCGAAGGCGGGACCAGGTGACGGCGAGCACGACCGACCAGCGGCTGCTGGACGCGGGCGGGCCCTCCGACTGGGTCCACACCGACCCCTGGCGGGTCCTGCGCATCCAGTCGGAGTTCATCGAGGGCTTCGGCACCCTCGCCGAACTCCCGGCGGCGATCAGCGTCTTCGGCTCCGCCCGCACACCGGCCGACTCTCCCGAGTACGACGCCGGAGTCCGCCTCGGCCGAGGCCTGGTCGAGGCCGGCTTCGCGGTGATCACCGGCGGTGGCCCCGGCGCCATGGAGGCCGCGAACAAGGGCGCCTGCGAGGCGGGCGGCATCTCGGTCGGCCTCGGCATCGAGCTGCCGTTCGAGCAGGGCCTCAACCCGTACGTCGACATCGGCCTGAACTTCCGGTACTTCTTCGTCCGCAAGATGATGTTCGTCAAGTACGCCCAGGGCTTCGTGGTCCTCCCCGGCGGCCTCGGCACCCTCGACGAACTCTTCGAGGCCCTCACCCTCGTCCAGACCCAGAAGGTCACCCGCTTCCCGATCGTCCTCTTCGGCAGCGAGTACTGGGGCGGCCTGGTCGACTGGCTGAAGAACACGCTGATCGCCCAGGGCAAGGCCTCGGAGAAGGACCTGCTCCTGTTCCACGTCACGGACGACGTGGAGGAGGCGGTGGCCCTGGTCTCCAAGGAGGCGGGACGCTAGCGCGGGGCTTGAGCCGGGGTTCGTCCGCGTCATGACGGCTGACGGCGGCTGCGCGGCCACCGCCCGGTGGGGGCTGGTCGCGCAGTTCCCCGCGCCCCAGGGTTCTCAGCCCCTCCGGCGTTCGAGGAGCGGGGTCGACGGGGCGGAGCCCCTGCAAGGATGGGACGGGTAGGGGCGGCGGAGGCGAGGAAACGCCTACGCCAGCCCCCGCCGGGCCACCGCCGGAGCCCGATGCCCCGCGATCGACGCCACCATGTCCAGCACCTGGCGGGTCTCCGCCACCTCGTGGACCCGGTACACCTGGGCACCCAGCCACGCCGACACCGCGGTCGTCGCCAACGTGCCCACGACCCGCTCCTTCACGGGCTTGTCCAACGTCTCCCCGACAAAGTCCTTGTTGGACAGCGACACCAACACCGGCCACCCCGTGGACACCATCTCCCCGAGCCGCCGAGTCGCCTCAAGACTGTGCCGCGTGTTCTTCCCGAAGTCATGCCCGGGATCGATCAGGATCGACTCCCGAGGCACTCCCAGTCCCAGCGCCCGCTCCGCCAGACCCACGGTCACCCGAAGGATGTCGGCCATGACGTCGTCGTACGCCACCCGATGCGGCCGAGTCCGAGGCTGCGCACCCCCGGCATGCGTACACACCAGCCCCACCCCGTACCGCGCGGCAACCTCCGCGAGCCCGGGATCCACCCCACCCCACGCGTCGTTCAGCAGATCCGCCCCCGCCTCGCACACGGCCGCCCCCACCTCGGCCCGCCAGGTGTCCACGCTGATCACGACATCCGGGAACCGCCGCCGCACCTCCGCCACGAACCCGACCGTCCGCCGTGCCTCCTCCTCGGCGGTCACCTCTTCCCCCGGACCGGCCTTCACCCCGCCGATGTCGATGATCGCGGCGCCCTCCGCCACGGCCTGCTCCACGCGCGCGAGGGCCGGCTCGTCCCGGAACGTCGCACCTTGGTCGTAGAAGGAGTCCGGGGTCCGGTTCACGATCGCCATGATCACCGGCTCGTGCGTATCGAACTCACGCCTGCCCAGCCTGAGCATCCCCTGTGACCTCTCCCTGTGTGTCCTGGCATGTCCCGGCCTTTCGGCCGCCTGCGACCCTAACTGTCAGAGTCGCATGGCACGATCGGACACTGACAGATCCGACCGCTCGTATTCACCGACTGCACCGACCGTGGGGGCCGCCGCGATGGTTATGTTCTTGTTCCTGGTCATCGCGCTGGCCGTGGTGGTCGCCGCGGTGACACTCGCCGTGGTGGGCGGCGGCGAGGGCGACGGTCCGCTGCCGGAGGCCGCGCCGGAGCGGCTCCAGGACCTGCTGCCGCCGGACCGCCCGCTCGACCGCGCGGACATCGACAGCCTCCGCTTCCCGCTCGCCGCCCGTGGCTACCGCATGTCCGACGTCGACGACGCCCTCAGCCGCCTCGCCGCCGAGCTCGCCGAGCGCGACGCCCGGATCGCCGACCTGGAGTCCGCGCTGTCCGGCGCGCAGGCGTCGGCCGGCCAGGTGTCGATGGAGAAGCCCACGCGGGAGGACCAGCAGTGAGCGACGGCGCGGCCCTGGCCGGCCCGGACGGCGCCCTGCGCTGCCCGTGGGCCCTGTCCACCCCGGACTACGTCACCTACCACGACGAGGAGTGGGGCCGCCCGGTCCACGGCGACGACGCCCTGTTCGAACGCCTGAGCCTGGAGGCCTTCCAGTCGGGCCTGTCCTGGATCACGATCCTGCGCCGCCGCGAGGGATTCCGCGCCGCCTTCGCCGGCTTCGAGATCGCCAAGGTCGCGACCTTCACGGACACCGACAGGGACCGCCTCCTCGCCGACGAGGGCATCATCCGCAACCGAGCCAAGATCGACGCGACCCTGGCCAACGCCCGTGCCCTGGCCGACTGGACCCGGGGCGACCTGGACGAACTGATCTGGTCCCACGCCCCGGACCCCAGCACCCGTAAGGCCCCGAGGACGCTCGCTGACGTCCCCGCAGTCACACCCGAGTCGACGGCCCTGTCCAAGGCTCTCAAGAAGAGAGGCCTGCGCTTCGTGGGCCCGACGACGGCATACGCCCTGATGCAGGCGTGCGGCCTGGTGGACGACCACTTGGAAGCATGCGTGGCGAGAAGCGCCCTTTGAGGGGCGCGGGGCTGTGTCGATATGAGGCTCCGCCGCGGGGGCGCGGCCGGCCACATCGGACCCGCAGCCCCCAGCGGCGCTCCGGTCCCTCGGACCTATCGGCCCAAATACTTCGGCTTCTCCTTGTTCACGAACGCCTGCACCGCAATCGCATGGTCCTCGGAAGACCCCGCCCGAGTCTGCAGCTCGTCCTCCTTCTCCAAGGTCTCCGCCAAGGAGTGGGACATCCCGAACGCCACGGCCTCCTTGATCGCCCCGTACGCCACCGTCGGCCCCTCGGCCAACGCCCGCGCCACCTTCTCAGCCTCCGCGCGCAGGTCGGCCGAGGGCACGACCCGGTTCGCGATCCCCAGCTCGTACGCCTCCTGCGCCTTGATGTTCCGAGGGAAGAGCAGCAGGTCAGCGGCCCGCCCCGGGCCGACGACCCGCGGCAGCGTCCACGAGATCCCGGAGTCCGCGGTCAGCGCGACCCCCGCGAAGGACGTATTGAAGGCAGCCGTATCCGCGACCACCCGATAGTCCGCGGCCAGCGCGAAACCGAAGCCCGCCCCGGCAGCGACCCCGTTCACCCCGGCAACCACGGGCTTCCGCATCTCTGTCAGCGCCCGTGTGATCGGGTTGTAGTGCTCCCGCACCGTGCTCATCGTCTGCCGGGACCCGGTCTCCCGGTCCGTCAGCAGCAGCCCGATGTGCTCCTTGAGGTCCTGTCCCACACAGAAGGAACGGTCCCCGGCAGCGGTCAGCAGCACGGCGCGCACGGCACTGTCGTCCGCCGCGGAGCCAACCGCGTCCCGCAGGGCGACCTTGGTCGCGACATTCAGCGCGTTCATCGCCTCGGGGCGGTTCAGCGTGATCGTCGCGAGTCCGTCGCTCACTTCGTAGAGCACGGTGTCGGCCATGGGGTGTCCCCTCCGCTGTCGTGGCTTGGGCGTACTGGTCGGTACGCGCCTGTCTGAAGGACAGCATGGCGGAGATCACCGGCGACGGCCCTGACCGGACGTGTGACCTGCATCAAAGAATTCGTGTCCGGTTCCGCTCGGCGGAAGCGAGTGCGGTGGCGCAGTATCGCAGTCACATCGCCGAATTGAGTGGTTTTGCTCGCGCGCGTTGCCCAAGCGATGCCGACTGATGTTGGTCATCGGGTCCTGAGATGCGGGATAATGGCTTGGAAGCAATGTGTTCGATGCCGGTGTCGCGTGTCTCACGCTGGACGCGCGTGCCCTCCCAGGGCCGTCGGCTTTGACGATGAGCTGGTTTCAGGAAGGGGAACGAGCATGGCGGCCATGAAGCCGCGAACGGGTGATGGCCCGCTCGAGGTGACCAAGGAGGGGCGGGGCATCGTCATGCGCGTTCCGCTCGAAGGCGGCGGTCGGCTCGTCGTCGAGCTGACCCCTGACGAGGCCGACGCGCTCGGCGACGCCCTCAAGAAGGTCGTCGGCTGACGCGGCAGCGACCCTGACCTTTCGGCGACCCCGGCATCGCACCTGGTGCCGGGGTCGCTGCTTTCCCCGCCGCTTGCCTCGCGGTCAGCGTTTGACCGCGCACAGCAGGCCGTCCCCGACCGGCAGCAGCGACGGCACCAGCTCCTGGCTCTCGCGCACCGCGCGCAGCAGCTCCCGGATGCGTATGACCTCGGTGGGCTGCGGGCCCGAGTCGACCGTGCGGCCGTTGGCGAAGACGCCCTCGAAGACGACGAGGCCACCCGGACGCAGCAGGCGCAACGATTCAGCGAGATAGTCGAGAAACTCCAGCCGGTCACCGTCACAGAAGACGAGGTCGTAACCGGCGTCCGCGAGGCGCGGCAGGACGTCCAGGGCGCGGCCCGGGATGAAGCGGGCGCGGTTGCTGGCGAAGCCGGAGGCGCGGAAGGCCTGGCGGGCGAACTGCTGGTGCTCGGGTTCGGGGTCGACGGTCGTCAGGACGCCGTCGGGGCGCATGCCGTGCAGGAGGTGGATACCGGAGACACCGGTGCCGGTGCCGATCTCCGCCACCGCCTTCGCGTCCACGGAGGCGGCCAGCAGTCGCAGCGCGGCGCCCGTGCCGGGCGACACCGAGCGCAGTCCCGCCTCACGGGCCCGGTCCCGGGCCCAGCGCAGGACGTCGTCCTCGGCGACGTAGGCGTCGGCGAACGCCCAGCTCGTCTGCCGGTTGCCGGTAATGGCCCTCTCCTGTCCCCGTGGTTGCCTGGGCGTGACTGTATCCGTTGCGGCCGGGAACCCGCAGATGGGACCGGGCGTTTAGAGGGGTGGGAAGACGACCGGGGGGACACAGTTGGATCACGATGACGAGCGGGGCGGCGAGCAACTGCTGACGCACGCGCATCAGCCGTGCCAGCCCAGATCAAATTCTCGTAAAACCGCTTATCCGGAGCTAACGGGCGAGGTGGCTATGGTAGGGGCTCCACTGGACACCACCAGAGCCGATAGGGGAGGTGCGGCTGCGCCTGTGGATCGGGGAGGAGTGCTGCGGCGCTTCCTCGGATCGGCGGGCAGGCCGAAATCCGTGAACGACACCGCTGACCACAGCCACGCCGGCGACTACGCCCAGACCGCGACCTTCTCCACCGACGCGGACGGGCAGGCGTGGACTCCGCCCACCTGGGAGGAGATCGTCAGCACGCACAGCGGTCGCGTCTACCGACTGGCGTACCGCCTCACCGGCAACCAGCACGACGCCGAGGACCTGACGCAGGAAGTCTTCGTCCGCGTCTTCCGCTCCCTGTCGACCTACACGCCGGGCACCTTCGAGGGGTGGCTGCACCGCATCACCACCAACCTCTTCCTGGACATGGTCCGCCGCAAGCAGCGCATCCGCTTCGACGCGCTGGGCGACGACGCCGCCGAGCGGCTGCCCAGCAAGGAGCCCACGCCCCAGCAGGTCTTCAACGACGCGCACTTCGACGCCGACGTCCAGCAGGCCCTCGACACGCTCGCGCCCGAGTTCCGCGCCGCGGTCGTCCTGTGCGACATCGAAGGACTGTCGTACGAGGAGATCGCCGCGACCCTGGGCGTCAAGCTCGGTACGGTCCGGTCCCGTATCCACCGCGGCCGCTCGCAGCTGCGCAAGGCCCTCGCCCACCGCTCGCCGGAGGCGCGCGCCGAGCGTCGCTCCTTCGTGCCACGTGTGGCCGCTCTGGGGGGAGGGGGCGCGACCGCGTGAGTGGCTCCCGACCCGACCCGGCTGAACGGCTCCTCGCCGAGCAGCACCTTGGCGACCGACTCTCCGCCCTCGTCGACGGAGAGCTCGGTCATGAGACGCGTGAGCGCGTCCTGGCCCATCTGGCGACCTGTGCCCGCTGCAAGTCCGAGGTCGACGCCCAGCGCCGGCTGAAGAACGTCTTCGCGGAGGCGGCCCCACCGCCTCCCTCCGAGAGCTTCCTGGCCCGTCTTCAGGGGCTCCCCGGGGGAGGTGACCTGGACGGCGGCGGCTCGCCGCTCGGCGGGGGAGGGTTCGGCGGACTGTCCGGACGACCCGGCGCCTCCGGGGCCTTCGGCATGAAGCGCGGCGACCGCTTCGAGTTCGGCTACGTCCCTTCCCGTTCGCACGGCTCCGCGCTCCCCGCCACCGACAGCGGCTTCCGTACCCACCCCGCGGGCCGTCAGGACGCCGACCGCTCCGCGTCCTCCCGGATGCGGTTCGCGTTCGTCGCGGCGGGTGCGGTCTCGCTGGCCGCCATCGCGCTGGGCGGTGTCACATCGAGCGCGCCGACCGACACGGAGGCTCGCGGCGGCTCGGGCGGCAGCAATGTGACGCCGGCCCGGACCCAGGGCACCGGCGCCGCGGCGACGGCCGAGAACCAGCGTCGCCGCGCGGTCGGCCCGCTCCTAGCGCAGGGCCAGGGCACCTCCGACGCACCGGTGGCCCCGACCGAGGTGTCGGCGCCGCTCCTGCCCGGGATGCCGGCCCAGCCCGTCGACGCGGACCTGCACACCCTGACGGCGCCCGTGGTGGCCGGCGCGGCCGCCATGTCCCCGCTGATACGCCCGCTCAGCGCGAACCCGCCGCTCGCCCTGACCGCATGGTCGACGACCCCCGGTATCGCGACGACGCCCGACCTGTTCGCCGCGCCCGTCCCCGACGCGACCACGGCCCCCTCCACCCCGTCGGCCACCGGCCGCTGACCCGACATCTGCGCAGCGGCCCACGAACCTGGTTGAATCCGGGGTGGGCCGCGCGCCGTGCCGGTGGGCCGGGCGCGGAGTCGAGGAACTGCGGCCGCCGTTGACGCCGCGTGCCGGATGGGGGAGGTAGGTCGGGGTCGCATGGTTCCCCGGGGGGAATCGAGTGCGACAGCGCAGAGTCGAGTAGGCATTCGGGCGCCGCGGCGTTCCCGGTGGCGGCCCGCCGTGAAACCGGGGTCGCCTGCGTCCGCCTCCGACGACGTGGGCCGTTCGGTCCTCCGTGCGGATGCGGCCCGGAATGAAGCGTCCTACTCGAGCCACGGTCAGCAGCGAGCAGGAAGCAGAGCATGAACGAGGGGAAGCCCGCGAAGGCGAAGTGGTGGAACCGACCCAGACCGCAGGGACCTTCGGGCCAGGCGGACGGGGTGGCACCGACGCCGGACGAGTCGGGCGGGGCCGAGCCGGCCGTATCGGCACCTGAAGGCGCCGGGGACCGGGACCGGACCGGTGACACGGACGGTGACTTCGAGCTGGCGCGGCCCGCGGTGGGCACGGTCGGCGACAGGGCGTCGGACGGGGGCGACTTCGAGCTGGCGCGTCCCCTGGCGAGCGCAACCGGCGGCAGGGCTTCGACGGAGGGCGATTTCGAGCTGGCGCGACCCGCCGACGCCCCTGAGCTCTCCGTCCCGCCGGTGAGTGACGCTGCGCCAGTCCCCACCCCCCCGGCTCCCGCCACCCCTGTTCCCGCGGCTGCCGCCCCTGCTGTCTCTGCTCCCGCAGAACCCGGCGACCCGCGCCCCCAGCCCCTGCACGCCCCCGACCCCTACAGCACCCCGCCCTACGGCGAGCCCGGCCCCTGGGCCCCCGCCCCGCCGGTCCAGCACCCGGCGACCACGCCGGCGCACGGGACGGCCGTACCGTCGCCGCCGCCACCGACGCATGGCGGGCCGGCGCTCGTGCCCGGCGCGCCCGCGCCGTCGGCACCTCCGGCCCCGCCCCCGGTGGCCGCCGAACCCGCTCATGTCCCCAGCCCGGCCCCCGGCATCCCCGCGCAGGCGGGGCCCTCCGCCCCCGACGCCCCCGCCCAAGCCGTCCCGGCCCCCACCTACGCCGAAGCCCCGCCCCCGCCCCCTGCCAACCCCTGGCAGAACTACGACCCCTGGTCGCGCGAGGCCCGCCCCGGCGCGCCCCTCCAGCAGAACGGCGCCGCGGTCCGTACCCAGGAGCAGCGGCACAAACGGGGAATGAAGGTGCTCCTCATCGGCGCCGTGCTGCTCGCGCTCGTCTCCGGAGGCGTCGGCGGGGTCGTGGGGGCGTCTCTGGAGCGCAACGGCGGGGTCGGGGACGTCGAGCTGCCCCAGGCCGAAGCCGAGCCCGCCGGGCGGGCGCCGGACAGTGTCGCCGGGATCGCCGCGCGGGCGCTGCCCAGCGTGGTGACCCTGCATGTCAGCGGGAGCGAGGAGCAGGGCACCGGGACCGGGTTCGTGCTCGACGACCGCGGTCACATCCTCACCAACAACCACGTCGTCGAACCCGCGGGCGACGACGGCGAGATATCCGTGACCTTCCACAGCGGGGACACCGCCAAGGCCACCGTCGTCGGCCGCGACGGCGGCTACGACCTCGCCGTAGTCAAGGTCACCGGAGTCAGCGGCCTGAAGCCCCTGCCGCTCGGCAACTCCGACAACGTCCAGGTCGGCGACCCGGTCGTCGCCATCGGCGCCCCGTTCGACCTGGCGGGCACCGTCACCTCCGGCATCATCAGCGCCAAGGAGCGGCCCATCACGGCCGGCGGCGAGGGCGGCGACGCGAGCGACGTGTCGTACGTGGACGCGTTGCAGACCGACGCGCCCATCAACCCCGGCAACTCCGGCGGCCCACTCCTCGACGCCCGGGCCCGGGTCGTCGGCATCAACTCCGCGATCCGTTCCGCCGACAGCGGTTCCGACCTCGACGGCGGCCAGGCCGGCTCCATCGGCCTCGGCTTCGCCATCCCGGTCAACCAGGCCAAGCGGGTCGCCGAGGAGCTGATCAACACCGGCAGGGCGACCCACCCGGTCATCGGCGTCACCCTCGACATGGACTACACGGGCGACGGAGCCCGCGTCGGCACCAAGGGCAGTGACGGCGGCTCCGCGGTCACCGACGGCGGCCCCGGCGACAAGGCCGGCATCAAGCCGGGCGACGTCATCACCGAGGTCGACGGCCAGCGCGTCCACTCCGGTGAGGAACTCATCGTCAAGACCCGCGCCCACCGCCCAGGCGACCACCTGGAACTGACCTTGGAACGCGGCGGCAAGGAGATCAGGATCTCGCTGACGCTCGGCTCGTCGAGCGGCAACTGAGACTCACAGAAACCTCACACCCGACGTCGCCCAACCGCCCCACTTATGCCCTGACAAGGCAAACAACCCGGAAAACCGCACGCCTACCCGCATTCGGAGGCCTCGGGACAGTACCGGTCGTAGCGGATCGCCGGGTACCGTGGACCCGGCCCGGACCACGGAAGACCCGCATTCGACCACTGAGGGCCGAGGACCGAGGACATCGCAAGGAGCTTCAGGTGTTCAATGACATAGGACCTCTCGAGCTGGTGACGCTCGTCGTCCTCGCCGTGCTCGTCTTCGGTCCGGACAAGCTCCCGAAGATGATTCAGGACGTCACGCGGACGATTCGCAAGATCCGCGAGTTCTCGGAGAGCGCCAAGCAGGACATCCGGTCGGAGCTCGGACCGGAGTTCAAGGACTTCGAGTTCGAGGACCTCAACCCCAAGACGTTCATCCGCAAGCAGATGGACAACGACGAACTGGGCATCAAGGAGATCCGCAACGGCTTCGACCTGAAGAAGGAGATGGCCGAGGTCACCGACGCCGTCCACGGCCGCGAATCGGAGTCCTCGTCCTCGTCCGCCTCGTCGTCCTCCGCGGGTGCCTCCGGCGGCAGCGTCGACATGACGAAGAAGCCCGAGCAGCCCCGCGACGAGCGCCCGCCCTACGACGCGGACGCCACCTGAGCCGTACGAACACGCGGGCGGGACACCGCTCGTACGTGACGCTTCTCATACTCCGCCCGGGTCGCGCACGGCCTGAACCCGCCCTCTGTGCGCCCCGCGCGCCGGGCGGTTTCCCTGCCGTTCGGAGCGGTGTGGCTATGCTGCCGAGTTGTTGTGCGGACCGGACGAGTACGCCCGAAGGGGGGCGGGCCGGGCTGGTCCGGCGAGAACGAGGAGGCGTCCGGGCACATGGAGACGACGAGTCAGACGACTAGTCGGGCAGTCGCGCAGGAACCGGCCGTGGAGAGTGGACAGCAGTTCCCCTCCGCCCGGCGCACGGTCGACGGCTACCTGCTGGCGCCCTTCCCCTGGTACGGCCTCGACGAGGCCTTCACCGGGCCGCGCTGGCTGATGCAGGTCGGCACGGCGGCCGACGGGACCGTGGAACACGGTTCGACCGGGCACGGCGACGAGCCCTCCGTACGCAACGAGGCGACGGAGGACCGGGAGAAGTTCGCGGTGGTCGTGACCGTCGCGGCGCACCCGTCCCGACGGAGCGCCGACGGCACGGGGCTGCTGGAGGCCACGTCGGTGTCCTCGGCGGCCTGGCTCGCGGGGGTGGGACTGCTGTCCTTCACCTGGCCGGGGCAGATGGACCACTCGCTGCGGGACGACTGGCTGGAGCAGCAGACGGAGACGGCGTGGGCGCTGGCCGACGATCTGGACGGGCCTGACTGGTCGACGCTGTCCCTGCCGGTGGACGGCGTACCCACGCCCTTCCACTACCGGGAGTCGGAGTTCGGGTGGGTGCTCGCCGGCTCGACTCAGGAGGGGGTGCATGTGGGGGCGTACGGGCGCGGTATGAGTGCGTACGGGCTCGGCTTCGCCATGATCAAGGATATTTCCGCGTACGCGTAAGCAGAAGGGGCACCGGTGATATCGGTGCCCCCTCGCCGTAGGGCTTGATGCCGTCTGGCGACTGCGCGTGCGTCGTGGCTGGTCGCGCAGTTCCCCGCGCTCCTGGGGCGTCTAGAACTTGTTCCTTGGAGTGATCCCCAGGGACAGTCCCGAAAGACCCCGCTGGCGTCCGCCCAGCTTGCCCGCGATGGCGCGCAGGGCCGAGCCCGCCGGGCTGTCCGGGTCCGTCAGGACGACCGGCTTGCCCTCGTCGCCGCCCTCGCGGAGGCGGACGTCGATGGGGATGTTGCCGAGGACCGGGACCGTGGCGCCCGTCGTGCGGGTGAGGCCGTCGGCGACGACCTGGCCGCCGCCCGTGCCGAAGACGTCGACCATCTCGTCGCAGTGCGGGCAGGGCAGGCCGGACATGTTCTCGACCACGCCGACGATCTTCTGGTGGGTCTGGACGGCGATGGAGCCCGCGCGCTCGGCGACCTCGGCCGCAGCCTGCTGCGGGGTCGTCACGACCAGGATCTCGGCGTTCGGGACCAGCTGGGCCACGGAGATCGCGATGTCGCCGGTGCCGGGCGGGAGGTCCAGGAGCAGGACGTCCAGGTCGCCCCAGTACACGTCCGCGAGGAACTGCTGAAGCGCGCGGTGGAGCATCGGGCCGCGCCACACGACCGGTGCGTTGCCCGGGGTGAACATGCCGATGGAGATGACCTTCACGCCGTTCGCGGACGGCGGCATGATCATGTTCTCGACCTGGGTCGGACGCCCGTCGGCGCCCAGCATGCGCGGCACGCTGTGGCCGTAGATGTCGGCGTCGACGACGCCTACCTTCAGGCCGTCGGCCGCCATCGCCGCGGCCAGGTTGACCGTCACCGAGGACTTGCCGACGCCGCCCTTGCCGGACGCGACCGCGTACACGCGGGTGAGCGAGCCGGGCTTGGCGAAGGGGACCTCGCGCTCGGCGGTGCCGCCGCGCAGGGCGTTCGCCAGCTCCTTGCGCTGCTCGTCGCTCATCACGTCGAGCGTGACATCGACACGCGTGACGCCCTCGACCGCGGAGACGGCGTCCGTCACACGCTGTGTGATGGTCTCGCGCATCGGGCAGCCGGAGACCGTCAGGTACACGGTGACCGCGACCGCACCGTCCGCACCGATCTCCACCGACTTGACCATCCCCAGTTCGGTGATGGGGCGGTTGATCTCGGGGTCGTTCACCGTCGCCAGTGCTTCGCGCACCGCGTCTTCCGTAGCCATAAGGACGATGGTACGGCCCGGTAGCCATGCCCCGGAAAGCCCGTCAGCGGTCGTCTACGTCACGTCCAGGCGACCGATCTGCCGGGAATACCCCGGCCTCGCGGTGACCGTTGGGCCGCTCCTCCAGCTCTTTCATCAGGTCCTGCAGCTCCGAGCGCATCCAGTCGCGGGTGGCCACCTCGCCCAGGCCGATGCGCAGGGCGGCGATCTCCCTGGTCAGGTACTCGGTGTCGGCGATGGACCGCTCGTTCTGCTTGCGGTCCTGTTCGAGGTTGACCCGGTCGCGGTCGTCCTGCCGGTTCTGCGCGAGCAGGATCAGCGGGGCGGCGTACGAGGCCTGAAGGGACAGGGCCAGGGTCAGGAAGATGAACGGGTACTCGTCGAACTTCAGGCTGCTCGGAGCGGCGATGTTCCACAGCACCCACACGATGATCACGACCGTCATCCAGACCAGGAACCGCCCGGTCCCGATGAAGCGGGCGATCCGCTCCGAAAGCCGTCCGAAGGCCTCCGGGTCCCACTCGGGCAGGATGCGGCGGCGCGGCGGCCGGGGTTGGTCGAGGCGCGCCCGGGGCGCCCGGGTGGCCGCGGTGGCGCCCGACGCCACACGCTCGCGCGTGCCCTCCCGCTCAGGAGCCATGGGCCGCCACCCCCTCGCCCGTGTCCTCATCCAGGTGGAACTCCGTCTCCCGCCAGTCCTCGGGCAGCATGTGGTCCAGTACGTCGTCCACGGTCACCACGCCCAGCAGCGACCCGGACTCGTCGACGACGGGCGCCGCGACCATGTCGTACGTCGCGAAGAACCCGGCGACGACCGGCAGCGCGGCGTCCGGTTCCAGGGCCTCCAGCGCCTCGTCGACCATCGAGCTGACCAGGGTGTACGGCGGGTCGCGCAGCAGGCGCTGGAAGTGGACCGTGCCGAGGTACTTGCCGGTGGGTGTCTCGTCGGGCGGGCGGCAGACGTAGACCTGGGCGGCCAGGGCGGGGGACAGGTCGGGGTTGCGGACGCGGGCGAGCGCGTCGGCGACGGTGGCGTCGGGGCGCAGGATGATCGGCTCGGTCGTCATCAGCCCGCCGGCCGTGTGCTCCTCGTACGCCATCAGGCGGCGCATGTCGGCCGCGTCGGCGGGCTGCATCAGGCTCAGCAGCCGCTCCTTGTCCTCCTCCGGGAGCTCACCGAGCAGGTCGGCCGCGTCGTCCGGGTCCATGGCCTCCAGAACGTCGGCGGCGCGCTCCTCCTTCAGCTTGCCGAGGATCTCGATCTGATCGTCCTCGGGGAGCTCTTCCAGTACGTCGGCGAGGCGGTCGTCGTCGAGGGCGGCGGCGACCTCGGCGCGGCGCTTGGGGGAGAGGTGGTGCAGGACGTTGGCGAGGTCGGCGGGGCGCAGCTGCTCGAAGGTGGCCAGGAGGCTCTCGGCGCCCTGCCCCTTCTCCTCCAGGGAGAACCCGGTGACGGCGGACCACTCGACTGTCAGCGACTCGCCCCTGGCCCGCCGGAAGGCGCCGCTCCGCCCGCCCTTGCGTACGAACACCTTGTCGATCTCCCAGTCCCGGCGCGCCGGGAGCTGCCCGACCGACAGATCGAGGACGGTGACCTCCTCGCCGGTCTCGACGAGGGTGACGCGGCGGTCGAGGAGCTCGCCGAAGACGAGGCGCTCGGTGGGGCGCTGTTCGAAACGGCGGACGTTGAGCACACCGGTGGTGATGACCTGTCCGGACTCGATGCTGGTGACGCGGGTCATGGGCAGGAAGATGCGGCGCCGGGTGGAGAGTTCGACGACCAGGCCGAGCAGCCGTGGCGGGCGCCGGCCGACGCGCAGCATGACGACCAGATCACGGACGCGGCCCACCTGGTCGCCGTTCGGGTCGAACACGGCGACGCCGGCCAGGTGCGAGACGAAGATCCGGGGAGCGCCGGCTGCCATGGCTGAGGCTCCTTTGCGTGCGGGGTGTGCTGTGTCGCTGTCGCGGCTGTGCCGCCGGGCCGCAATTCCGAATTGCCCGCTCGGGTGAGCTTCAGGCTAGCCCGTCCGGATCCGATACGCCCTGGTGAGCGGTCCGGACGGACTGGCTCCGCCGCGACCCCGACTCACCGGTACGCTGCGGTACGCCGACCGGTCCCACAACAGAAAGGCAGCCCCACCTGTGACTGCGATTCCTCAGGGTCGTACTCGCCGGGCCGCGATGGCGAGCGCCGTGTGCGCGCTGGTCGTGTCGGGAGCAGGCCTGACGGGATGCAGTGAGGACCCGGACGAGGGCACCAACGGGGTCGGCAAGCTGTCGGCCGCCGAGATCCAGCGCAAGACCCGTACGGCCGCCGACTCCGCCGACGCGGTACATCTCGCCGGGAACGTGGTGGCCGGCGGGCGCACCTACAAGCTCGACATGCAGCTGACGTCCGACGGCGGGACCGGGTCGGTCAGCGCACAGGGGGCCACCTTCCAGCTGCTGCGGATCGACGAGCAGCTGTACCTGAAGGCCGACGCCGGCTTCTGGAGCGACGCGGGCGGCGACGGCAAGGCGGACGCCGGGGCCGTGGACAAGCTGAACGGCAAGTACGTGAAGGTGCCGCAGGGCGACCCGACGTACAAGAAGTTCAGCGGCTTCACCGACAAGGGCCTGCTCCTGGACGGCCTGCTGACCCTGCACGGCACACTGGCCACGGACGGCCACCACGAGCAGGCGGGCACCCGCACCATCCGCATCACCGGCGACAAGGGCTCCGGCGGCACCCTGGACGTCTCACTGGAGGGCAAGCCGTATCCCCTGCTGCTGACCCGCGCGGGCGACGGAGGAACCCTGACCTTCTCCGACTGGGGCAAGGACTTCACTCTTGAGAAGCCGGCCAAGGACGACACAGTGGACTACGGCAAGCAACTACCGACGTCATGACAGAAGACGGCCTGTCGCGGACCGCTCAACGCCGCCTTCTTTTGAACAGCAGCCGCGGCACCCCCGCCGGGATCGGCTGACGCGTAGTCGCCGGCGACGGCACCGGCGCCTCGGCCAGCGACCCGTCCGGCAGCACCCCCATGGCGCCGGTCGGCTCCAGACGCAGCACCCGGCACTCCCGGCCCCAGCGCTCCGGCATCGCCTCGCCGTCGGGGGCGTTCAGCCGCTTGCCCTTCAGCTCGGCGACCGCCGCCTCCCACGCCTCGGAGCCCGAGACGAGCTCGACGACTTTCGCGTTCCAGGAGACCAGCCGGCCCCCCTTGTCCTTGCTGCGTACGATGACCTCGGCGGAGCCGCCGTCGGCCAGCCCCGGCAGCGGCTGCTCGCCCGGACCGTCGCCGACGACACACGCGGCACCCTCGTGCCACGCGTGCCACAGCGCCCGGGCCGGGAGACCGGGGCCCTTGACCCAGATGAGGCCGGACTTCTTCGTGGCCTCCTCGACGAGGGCCTGGTCGAGCAGCTCGCTTGTCATGGCCCAAGACTAACCAGCGGACGCCGGCCCGGTCAGAGCCAGCCGTTCCGCTTCAGCGTGCGGTGGATGCCGAGGCAGATGGCCACGGTGATGCTCATGATCACCGGGTAGCCGTACTTCCAGTGCGTCTCCGGCATGTAGTCGAAGTTCATGCCGTAGACACCACACACCATCGTCGGTACGGCGATGATCGCGGCCCACGAGGTGATCTTGCGCATGTCCTCGTTCTGCGCGACGGACGCCTGCGCGAGGTTGGCCTGGAGGATCGAGTTCAGGAGCTCGTCGAAGCCGATGACCTGCTCGTGGACGCGGGCGACGTGGTCGGCGACGTCCCGGAAGTACTTCTGGATGTCCGGGTCGATCAGCCGCATGGGCCGCTCGCTCAGCAGCTGCATGGGGCGCAGCAGCGGCGACACCGCCCGCTTGAACTCCAGCACCTCACGCTTGAGTTGGTAGATCCGGCTGGCGTCCGTGCCGCGCGGCGTGCCCTTGCGGCCCGGCGAGAAGACCTCGGTCTCCACCTCGTCGATGTCGTCCTGCACCGCGTCCGCGACGGCGATGTACCCGTCGACGACATGGTCGGCGATGGCGTGCAGCACGGCCGACGGGCCCTTGGCGAGCAGCTCGGGGTCGTCCTGGAGGCGGTGCCGGAGCGCCCGTAGCGAGCCCTGGCCGCCGTGCCGGACGGTGATGAAGAAGTCCCGGCCGGTGAAGCACATGACCTCGCCGGTCTCGACGACCTCGCTGTTGGCGGTGAGCTCGTCGTGCTCGACGTAGTGGATGGTCTTGAAGACGGTGAACAGGGAGTCGTCGTAGCGCTCCAGCTTCGGCCGCTGGTGCGCCTGCACCGCGTCCTCGACGGCGAGCGGGTGCAGCCCGAACTCACTGGCGATGCCGGCGAATTCGGCCTCCGTCGGCTCGTGCAGTCCGATCCACACGAAGCCCCCGTCGCGGCGCACCTGGCGCATCGCCTGGTGCGGGGTCAGCGGCTTGTCGGTCTCCAGCCGGCGGCCGTCGCGGTAGACGGCGCAGTCGACGACGGCGGAGGGGGTCGCGGGGTCGCGGGTGGTGTCGTACGGGCCGCTGTCCTTGCGCAGCGAGATGCGGGAGGGGCGGACCACGGCACGCAGGTCGCGGATCATCGACATGAGCAGGCTCCTTCGCAACGGGCAACGAAGCGTGAAGGACCGCAGCACGGTTGGAACTGCCCGGAATGGGGACGTCCTGACCTCAGGATGTTTGGCACGTCCACAAAGCGGGGAGCACCGCACCGTTGCGGTGGAAGCTTCGTTGCTGATTCAGATCAGACGATCAGGCAAAGCGAAACGAAGTGCTCTTCCGTGGGAGGACGCAAGCGTGAAAGGACGGCGGTCAGCCGGAGCGGAACAGCCGGATCAGCTACATCAGCGGCGGGAAGAGCGAGTGGTACTGCACGGTCGACTTCGATCCATGACAGCCCCACCTCCTCCGGCCGGTCCCTCGTAAGGGACGTTCCATACCCCGTGAGGGGTTCCCCGTAGGGGAGTTTCCATCAGCGTCGGGACTCGATCGCGACTCCCCAGAGCCTCAAGGGTCTGGGTGTTACCCCCGTCTGCGTGCTGCCCCGAACACCGGGCAAGAGTATCAGCCGACTGAAGTGTCAAGGCGCTGCTTTGCCCTGTACTGACGAGTTCTATGCTCGCGGCATGGCTGATGTTCTTCCTCTGGTCGAAGCCCGGTTGCGCAGTGCGCTGGGCGAACCGGACGCGCGCGCGGCGGTCACCTTCCTCGGCACGGACCGCATCGAGGTGCTCCGTTTCCAGGAGGGCGACCTCGTCCGCTACGCCACGCTCGGCATGTCCGCGCAGCCCATGAGCGACCCCACCGCGATGGTCGCCGACCCGGTCAAAGGCCCCCGCGCCGAGCTGGTCCTCTCGGTCCGCGCCGGGATCGCCGACACCGACAAGGCGCTCCGTCCGCTCGCCGTGCTCGCCGCGTCCCCGCAGGTGGAGGGTGTGATCATCGCCCCCGGTGCCTCCCTGGACGTCGGTGAACCGCTCTGGCCCGGCGCCCCCTTCACCTCCGTCCTGGTCGCCGAGCCGGGCGGCCTGGTCGAGGACCTGGAGCTCGACGCGCCCGCCGATCCCGTGCACTTCCTGCCGCTGCTGCCCATGACACCGAACGAGGCCGCCTGGAAGCGTGTGCACGGCGCCCAGGCCCTTCAGGAGCGCTGGCTGACGAACGGGACGGACCTTCGGGACCCCGCCCGTAAGTCCGTCCCGCTGGACTGACCACGCGTGAGCAACCTCACCAACCAGTGGCCGAAAACCGTCAGTTGGCGAACACGGCGACGCTGTCCTCGGTCGCGTGCCTCGTCTCCAGCTCCTCCGCCTCGTGCGTGAGGGAGTTCCGCCGCACGACGACCACGAGCGCGCCCGCCACGGCCGTGACCGCCGCCACCACGAACGGGACCCGGATGCTGCCGGTCCACTCCTCGATCCGCGGCGCGAAGTAGGGCGCGGCCGCCGCCGCGAACCAGCGCACGAAGTTGTAGCCCGCGCTCGCCACCGGTCGCGGCGCGTCCGACACGCCGAGCGCCAGTTCCGTGTAGACGGTGTTGTTCACCCCGATGAAGGCGCCGGACAGGATCGTGCACACGACGGCGGTGGTGTGGTCGCCGTAGCCGAGGACGAGCACGTCGAGGGCGAGCAGCACCAGTGACCCGCCGAGCACCTTCAGCGAACCGAACCGCCGCTGCATGCGCGGTGCCACGATCACCGAGGACACGGCCAGCAGCACGCCCCAGGCGAAGAACACCGCGCCCGAACGGTACGGGCTCATGTTCAGAACGAACGGCGTGAAGGCAAGCACGGTGAAGAACGTGTAGTTGTAGAAGAACGCCGAGACCGCCGCGGATGCCAGGCCGCCGTGGCCGAGCGCCTTGATCGGGTCCAGCAGCGAGGTCTTGCGGGCCGGCTTGGGCTGCTCCTTCAGGAACACCGCGATGCACAGGAAGCCGACCGCCATCAGGAAGGCCGTACCGAAGAACGGGTAGCGCCAGCTGGCGTCCCCGAGCAGCGCGCCCAGCAGCGGCCCGCACGCCATGCCGAGGCCGAGGGCGGACTCGTAGAGCAGGATCGCCGCGGCGCTGCCGCCGGCCGCCGCGCCGACGATGACGGCGAGGGCGGTCGAGACGAAGAGCGCGTTGCCGAGCCCCCAGCCCGCCCGGAACCCGACCAGTTCACCGACCGATCCTGACGTGCCCGCGAGCCCGGCGAAGACGATCACGAACGCGAGGCCGAGCAGCAGGGTCTTGCGGCCGCCGATCCGGCTGGAGACGAAGCCGGTGACCAGCATCGCCACGGCGGTGATGAGGAAGTACGAGGTGAAGAGCAGGGAGACCTGACCGGCCGTGGCGTTCAGGCCGCTCGCGATGGACGGCAGGATCGGGTCGACGAGTCCGATGCCCATGAAGGCGACGACGGACGCTCCGGCCGTCGCCCACACGGCCTTCGGCTGCCGCAGGATGCTGCCCGCTCCCGCGTCGAAGGTGTCCATACCGATGCTCCCATCCGGTCCGAGGTGGCTGTCAGCTACACATAGTATGTTAGCTAGTCTAATTAATGTAAGCTACATCTATATTTGGCCGGTGAATCGGTTCCGTCCGGACGGGTGATCGTCCTTGACGTGACGCAGAAGGGGTAGGACCGTGGGGGCCTATGAGGGGCGAACCCAGTTGCCCGAAGTGTGGTGGCCGGGTCAGGGCTCCCGGACTCTTCGCCGACACCTGGCAGTGCGACGTGCACGGCACCGTGCATCCGGTGCAGCCTGTGATCCCGCCCAGCGTCGAGGCCCTCGGTGTGGTCGTGCACCGCACTCAGGTGCCGGTCTGGATGCCGTGGCCGCTGCCGATCGGCTGGCTGTTCACGGGCGTCGCCAGCGCGGGCGACGACCGTACCGGAGGTCGTGCGACGGCCGTCGCCTGCTCCGGACCCGGCCCGCTCGGCGGCATGGGCGAGATGATCCTGGTCGCCGAGGAGCTCGGGGTCGGGCTCGGGGCGCGCTACGCCGGTATCGACGGCCCGGATCCGGGGTCGTACATGAACGTCGAGAAGCCACCCCAGGCCAAGGTCCTCGCCGCCGGGCGTCCTACGCCGCTGTGGCATGTCTCGGGTGCGCCCGACGACCGTGCCGTGTTCGCGGGGGAGGCGCTCGGGATGTGGCTGTGGGCGGTCGTGTGGCCCGAGCAGTCGGGGCTGCTGATGTACGACGAGCTGGTGCTGACGGATCTGCGGGATGCGGGGGCCGAGGTGGAGTTGGTGCCCTGCGGAGCGTTGTCACCGCGCTTGCTTGGGCCGTAGCGCCCACGGAAGAGGGGGTGTCTCTTGTGTGGCGGCTGCGGGTCTTCTGTGGCTGGTCGCGCAGTTCCTCGCGCCCCTGGGTGGGTGACGGTAAGGGGCGTGTGGCTGTGCAGGGGGTGACAGGGATGGTTGAAAAGCTGGTTATCCTTGAGCGTCCCTGCCTGTCCCGGCGTTTGGAGTTCGTGCGTGCGTATCGATCTGCACACCCACTCCACTGCTTCCGACGGGACGGATGCACCGGCTCAGTTGGTGCGTAATGCTGCCGCTGCCGGGCTGGATGTCGTGGCGTTGACCGATCACGACACGACCCGTGGGTATGCCGAGGCCATCGCCGCGTTGCCGGAGGGGCTCACTCTCGTCACCGGTGCCGAGTTGTCCTGCCGTATCGACGGGATCAGCATGCACATGCTGGCCTATCTCTTCGACCCCGATGAGCCCGCGCTGCTCGCCGAGCGGGAGTTGGTGCGGGACGACCGGGTGCCGCGGGCGCAGGGCATGGTCGGCAAGCTGAACGAGCTGGGCGTGGCCGTCACCTGGGAGCAGGTGCTGCGGATCGCCGGTGAGGGATCCGTGGGACGGCCACATGTCGCGACGGCGCTGGTCGAGCTCGGTGTCGTACCGACTGTCGGGGACGCCTTCACCGAGGACTGGCTGGCCGACGGTGGCCGGGCCTTCGTCGAGAAGCACGAGACCGACCCGTTCGAGGCGATCCGGCTGGTCAGGGCCGCGGGCGGCGTGACCGTGTTCGCGCATCCCGCCGCGAGCAAGCGGGGCCGTACGGTGCCGGAGGCCGTGATCGCCGAGATGGCCGCGGCCGGGCTCGACGGCATCGAGGTCGACCACATGGACCACGATCCCGACACGCGGGCGCGGCTGCGCGGGCTCGCGAAGGAGCTCGGGTTGCTGACGACCGGGTCCAGCGACTACCACGGCAGCCGCAAGACGTGCGTGCTCGGCGAGTACACGACGGATCCCGAGGTGTACGGCGAGATCACGCGGCGGGCCACCGGAGCGTTTCCCGTCCCGGGGACCGGCGGGGCCTAGCCAGGTCACCTTCACGTCCGTTTTCGAGGCACCCGGCGCTGTCGGCCGTGCCCACCCGTTCCGCCCCGCGGAACGACTGCCCACAGCGGTAGCGGCACAGCGGCTGTAGCCCCGCGCTGCCTGACCACCGCGCGTTCACTCACCTCGCAAGGCCCTCCACTCATGTTCGACCTCGCTGTCTTCGGCTCTCTCTTTCTGACCCTCTTCGTCATCATGGATCCCCCCGGGATCACCCCGATCTTTCTCGCGCTCACCGCCGGGCGGCCGGCCAAGGTGCAGAGGCGGATGGCCTTTCAGGCGGTCTGTGTGGCAGGTGGGGTGATCACGGTGTTCGGGCTTCTGGGGCACCAGATCCTGGACTACCTGCATGTATCCGTGCCCGCGCTGATGATCGCGGGCGGGCTGCTGCTCCTGCTGATCGCGCTCGACCTGCTCACCGGCAAGACGGACGAGCCGAAGCAGACCAAGGACGTCAATGTCGCCCTCGTCCCGCTGGGCATGCCGCTGCTGGCCGGACCGGGCGCGATCGTGTCGGTCATCCTGGCCGTGCAGAAGGCCGGCAGCGTCGCCACGCAGGTGTCGGTGTGGACGGCGATCCTCGCCATCCACGTGGTGCTGTGGCTGGTGATGCGGTACTCGCTGCTGATCATCCGGGTCATCAAGGACGGCGGCGTGGTCCTGGTGACGAGGCTCGCGGGCATGATGCTGTCGGCCATCGCGGTGCAGCAGATCATCAACGGCGTCACCCAGGTGATCCAGGGCGCCTGACCTCGACGTATGCGCGAAGCCCCCGTACGGCCCAAGGGCCGTACGGGGGCTTCGAAGCTTCTGCGGTGATCCGCGTCTGTTATGAGGCCGTGGTCTCGGCCGGTCGGATCCACAGCCGCTGCCCTGTCGCGGCGGCCTGCTGAACGATCCGGTTGACGGAGGCGGCGTCCACGACGGTGCTGTCCACGGGGGTCCCGTCGAACTCGTCGAGTCGCATGATTTCGAAGCGCATGGCTTCTCCCTTCGTCTGGTCATCCTCCTGCGGAGAACTACTGGGGTTACACACGTATGCAACGGGCTGCGTGTTACAAACATTCCCTACGCTAAAGAAATTTTTCGAACGGCTAACTACTGACCGGTAAGCGGCCGCCTAGTGATCAAGGCGGGACTGACCGGGACCGGTTGTGTTCGCAGCGTGACCGCCGGGACAATGGGAGCGATGAACGACGACCTCGCGGCGCTCGCCGCCCGCATCGACCACACCAACGAGCTGCTGCAGCGCATGCTCGCCGAGGTGGCGAAGACGCCCTCGACCCATGCGATCTTCGTCGACGCGGGCTACCTCTACGCGGCCGCGGGACGGCTGGTCGCCGGCACGGAGGACCGCCGGGCCTTCGACGTGGACACCGAAGGGCTGATCGAGGCGCTCATCGACCGGGCGCGCACCATCTTCGCGGACAGCAGGCTGCTGCGCGTCTACTGGTACGACGGCGCGCGGCGCCGTATCCACACGGCGGAACAGCAGGCGATCGCCGAGCTCCCCGACGTGAAGGTCCGCCTGGGCAACCTCAACGCCAACAACCAGCAGAAGGGCGTCGACTCACTGATCAGGACCGACCTGGAGTCGCTGGCCAGACACCGGGCCATCAGCGACGCCGCCCTGCTCGGCGGCGACGAGGACCTGGTGTCGGCGGTCGAGGCGGCGCAGGGGTACGGGGCACGGGTGCACCTGTGGGGCATCGAGGCACCGGAAGGGCGTAACCAGGCCGAGCCGCTGCTCTGGGAGGTCGACAGCCAGCGCACCCTCGACCTCGACTTCTTCA
Organism: uncultured Streptomyces sp.; assembly: GCA_965653385.1. GTDB lineage: Bacteria > Actinomycetota > Actinomycetes > Streptomycetales > Streptomycetaceae > Streptomyces. The sequence continues at coordinate 33,348 of CBFGZZ010000040.1, forward strand.
AGCCGTACGTCGCCCGGCGCACGGCCGCCGCCTACGAGGGTGCCGGGTCCCGGCCGACGCGGGAGGACGTCCGCTTCGTAGGCGCGCAGATCGCGGCGAAGTGGCTCGCGGCACGGGGCCGCGAGTCGCTCGTGGAACTGCTGCCCGGACATCCGTATCTGCCCGGCTCCGTCGACCAGGACCTGCTGGTCGAGGCGGAGGGGCTGCTCCAGTACTCGCTGCGCGGCCAGTCGGATCTGCGACGGGCGCTGCGGGACGGGTTCTGGGAGCACCTTCAGGCGCAGTATTAGGGTCCCCTAGGTCTCGGTCGCGCGTACGCCCGCGTCGTCCACGGTGTCCCAGAAGTCGGCGACCGCCTGGGCCGTGCGCAGGGGCTGGTCGGCGTTGGGGGAGTGCTCGGCGCCGGGGATGACCGTGCGGCGGGCGTTCAGCCGGGCGGCCATGTCGTCGAGGACCGGGACCGGCCAGGTGTCGTCGCTGGCGCCGGACAGTACGTGGAACGGGAGCGGCAGGGCCGCGAGTTCGTCGACGCGGTCCGGCTCCGTGCACAACTGGCGTCCCGTGGCGAGGAGTTGCGCGGGCTTCGTGCCGAGCCAGCGGCGGCGCAGCAGCTCCTGTCCGCCGATGCCGCGCGCCGGACCGCCGACCTCCTCGGGCGGGCCCATCGCGAGGATCGCCTCCCATGTCTCGGCCATGTCCATCACGCCGAGCGCGTCCCGCAGCAGCTTCACGCGCTGCTGCTGGGAGTCGGAGATCTGCGCGGGGCCCGACGCCATCAGGGTCAGCGAGCGGAACGGCGTGTGGTCGAGGAGGACGGCGGCCCGGGCGATCTGGCCGCCGAGGGAGTGGCCGAAGAGGTGGAGCGGGGCACCGAGGTCGCCGAGAGCCGCTGCCTGCGCGAGCACGTCCCTGGCCAACTCGCCCTGCGCGTAAGGGGCTTCGTCGCGCTCCGGACCGTCCGACTCGTGCTGGCCCCGCCCGTCCACGGCGACCGTACGGTAGCCGCGTGCCGCGAGCGGCTCGTGCATCAGCGTGAAGTCCTCCTTGCTGCCGGTGAACCCGGGGAGCAGCAGGGCGACCCCTCGGGGCTCGACGCCGGCGGCGACCGGGGAGTCGACGACGGCGAACGTGCCGCGGGAGGTGGACAGGGGGTAGGCGCGGGCGTTCGGGGGCGGCGTGAAGGCGGGTTCGGTGGTCACGGGGGGAGGGTAGCCCGTGCACCGCCTGACCCCCACCCACCGGCCCGGGAACGCCGACGGCCCGGCCCCGCGCTGGGCGGGACCGGGCCGTCGTACGGGAGATCAGCTCTCCGCGGGCTCCGTGGCTGCCGTGGCCTTGCGGGTGCGGCGCACCTTGGGCTTCACCTCGGCGGTGCCGTCGGCGGCCTCCACGGTCGCCGCGGCCTTGCGGGTCCGGCGCCGAGGCGCGGGTGCCTCCTCCGCGGCCGCCGGCTCCTGCGTGGCCTGGGCCGGGATGTCGGCGGCCGGCG
>CBFGZZ010000041.1:0-34337 GCA_965653385.1 uncultured Streptomyces sp.
GTTGCCGCTTCGATAGCCCGCACATCGCACAGCCGGGTTGGCGGTCACATTTGCCGTGTTACCCGGTGAGCTTTGGTGTTCCCCTGCGGTGTGGGCAACACCCGCAAGGACCCGAAGGCGTTCGCCAGTCTGATCCACGACGTGGAGACGAAGATCTTCGACGCCCTGCCGGACGAGACATGGGTCTACCCGGGGCATGGCAACGACACGTCGCTGGGCGCGCAGCGGCCGCATCTGCCGGAGTGGCACGCGCGGGGCTGGTGACCGCACGCCGGGAGCGCGGCCCCGCGCACGCGCCCCGTGTGAATCCTTCACACGCGCCGGTGTCATGCGCGCGCTCCCGGCGTGCGTAGTTGCGCAGTCAACTGGAAGCAGCCCCGCACAGGATGACGGCTCCTGAGCGGTACGGGTCGCCGGCCTTCATCCCCGCCCTCGGCCGGCGACCCCGGCGGCTTCCCAGAGAACTGTTCACAAGAACGCAACACCCGTTCCCACTATGCGAAAACCGACCGTCGTGACCTCGACAAACACGACGGCGTCCTGCCAATCTCCCGGCATGCCTCTTGCCGCTCGCGCGCTGCGCCACGCCGTCGCCGTCGCCACGACCGCCCTGCTCGCCACCGCTGTCGGCTGTGCTCCACAGCCGGACGAGAAGGCCGCCGACGCTCCGTCGGGGTCGGCCGGGAAAACCTGCGCCAAGGGCGAGTTGGCCACGCAAACCACCGGCAAGCTGACGATCGCCACCGACGAGCCGGCGTACGAGCCCTGGTTCAAGGACGACGAACCGGCCAACGGTGAGGGCTTCGAGTCGGCCGTCGCGTACGCCGTGGCGAAGCAGCTCGGATACGACAAGAGTGCCGTCGTCTGGCAGCGCGTGCCGTTCAACAAGGCCTTCGCGCCCGGCGAGAAGACCTTCGACTTCGACATCAACCAGGTGTCGATCAGCGACGAGCGCAGGAAGGCCGTGGACTTCTCCTCCGGCTACTACGACGTCCGCCAGGCCGTCGTCGCGCTGAAGGGCAGCAAGGCCGCCCAGGCGAAGAGCGTGGCGGACCTGAAGGGCCTCAAGTTGGGCGCGCAGGTCGGCACCACCAGTCTCGGCTACATCGACGACGTGGTGAAGCCGACGCAGGAGGCCGCCGCGTACGCCAAGAACGACCAGGCCAAGTCCGCGCTGAAGAACGGCCAGGTCGACGCCATCGTGGTCGACCTGCCGACCGCCTTCTACATCACCGCCGCCGAGGTGACGGACGCGACGATCGTCGGCCAGTTCGCGAACCAGGGCGGCACCACGGAGCAGTTCGGCCTCGTACTCGACAAGGGCAGCGCCCTCACCGCGTGCGTGACGGACGCCGTGGACACCCTGCGCGAGGCCGGCACCCTGGCCGAACTGGAGCAGCAGTGGCTGTCGGACGCCGTCGACGCCCCGGTGCTCAAGTGACCGTCATCAAGGAGGAGTCCGGCCGGGAGGGCGCGGACGACAACGGTGGCGAGCCCTGCGGGGGCGACGGCTACGTCCCCTCGCAGCGGCGCCTCGACCGCGAGCGACACAAGCGTGCCCGCGCGCGGCGTGCCACCGCGATAGCGGCCCTCTCCACCCTGGTCACGGCCGTCGTCCTCTACCTGGTCGTGGTCAACGCGCCGGGCTGGCCGCGCACCAAGGAGACGTTCTTCAACGCGCAGTACGCGCGCGAGGCGTTCCCCAAGGTCCTCGAAGGGCTCTGGCTCAACGTGCGGCTGCTGCTGATCTGTGGCGCCGCGGTGCTGGTCCTCGGGATGCTCATCGCCGTCGCCCGTACGCTGCGCGGACCGGTGTTCTTCCCGCTGCGGGCACTGGCTGCCGCGTACACGGACTTCTTCCGGGGTCTTCCGCTCATCATTAACCTCATGATCGTCGTGCTCGGCGTTCCCGCGCTGCGATTGCAGGGCGTGACCGTCGACCCGGTGCTGCTGGGCGGTACGGCACTGACGCTGACGTATTCGGCGTACGTCGCCGAGGTGTTCCGCGCGGGCATCGAGTCCGTCCACCCGTCCCAGCGGGCCGCGGCGCGCTCACTCGGTCTGACGAACCGGCAGGCGCTGCGGCACGTCGTCCTGCCCCAGGCCGTTCGCCGTCAGGTGCCGCCCCTGCTGAACGACCTGGTGTCGTTGCAGAAGGACACCGGTCTGGTGTCCATCGGCGGCGCGGTGGACGCCGTGCGGGCCGCGGACATCATCGTGGGCCGCAGCCTCAACTACACGCCGTACATCGTCGCGGGCCTGGTCTTCGTGGCGCTGACCATTCCCATGACCCGCTTCACGGACTGGGTGACGGCCCGGATGGACCGTAGGCGCGCCCAAGGAGGAGCCCTGTGAGCGACGCGGCCGTGAACACCACACCTGTGCTGCGGATGGAGTCCGTCCGCAAGACCTTCGGCGACTCGGTCGTGCTGCGGGACGTCGATCTGGGGGTCGCCCCGCACACGGTGACCGCTCTGATCGGCGCCTCCGGCTCCGGCAAGTCGACACTGCTGCGGTGCGCGAACCTTCTGGAGGACATCGACGACGGTGCCATCTGGCTGGACGGCGAGGAGATCACCGATCCGCGTGTCGACCAGGACGCCGTACGGCGCCGTATCGGCGTGGTGTTCCAGGCGTACAACCTCTTCCCGCACATGACCGTGCTGGAGAACATCACCCTCGCCCCGCGCCGGGTGCACGGCGCGTCCCGGGCGGAGGCCGAGGCACGCGCGCGTGAGCTGCTGGAGCGGCTCGGGCTGGCCGACAAGGCCGCCGAGTACCCGGACCGGCTGAGCGGCGGCCAGCAGCAGCGGGTGGCGATCGTGCGCGCCCTGGCCGTACGGCCCCGGCTGCTGCTGCTCGACGAGGTCACCGCGGCTCTCGACCCGGAGCTCGTGGGCGAAGTCCTCGCCGTGGTCCGTGACTTGAAGGCGGACGGGATGACGATGGTGCTGGCCACGCACGAGATGGGGTTCGCGCGGGAGGTCGCCGACCAGGTTTGTTTTCTGGACGGAGGGGTGGTTCTGGAGCGCGGGACGGCCGAGCAGATCTTCGGGGATCCGCAGCAGGAACGTACACAGCGCTTCCTGCGGCGGATCGTGGAGGCCGGTCGCCTGTAAGGACCGCTCGCCATGGCAGGCCGGTCCTTACATGTCAGCCCTCACAACCACGTCACGTGGCCGCCTGCCCCGCCCCCGCGAGTGCCGCGACCCGCTCCACGCCGAACGCGTACCCCTGCACACCACACCCCGCGATGACCCCGTCGGCGCGCAGGGAGACGTACGAGTGGTGCCGGAACGACTCACGCTTGTGGATGTTGGAGATGTGGACCTCCAACACCGGAAGGCCGTCACAGGTGTTGAGCGCATCCAGGATGGCGACGGAGGTGTGCGAGTAGGCGCCGGGGTTGATCACGATCCCGCAGTGGTTGAGCCGCGCCTCGTGGATCCAGTCGACCAACTCACCCTCGTGGTTGGACTGCCGGAAGTCGATCGCGGCGCCGTGCGCGGCCGCCGTCTTGGCGCACAGGGCCTCGACGTCGGCCAGGGTCTCGGAGCCGTAGATCTCCGGCTGGCGCTGGCCGAGCAGGTTCAGGTTGGGGCCGTTGAGGATCAGGATGGGGGCGTGGGCCAGGGTGCGGGGCACGGTTCCTCCGGTCCGTTCGGGGTCGGCGGTCCGTCGATGACCGCTGCTCAGACCCCGGTTTATCACGGTGCGTGGGTCACGACGCGCGCCCTACCCTCCTGGTATGACCATGATCTCGTACCCTCCCAAGCCCTCCCCGGGCGACCGCGTGGCCGTCATCTCGCCCGGCGCGGGCCTGCCCGGCCTCTTCCCGCGCCCCTTCGAACTGGGCCTGGAGCGGTTGCGCAAGGACTACGAGCTCGAACCGGTCGAGTATCCGGCGACCCGCAAGATGGGCTCGACGCCGCGGGAGCGGGCCGACGACATCCACGCCGCGTTCGCCGATCCGGACATCAAGGCAGTCATGGCGTCCATCGGCGGCGACGACCAGATCACCGTGCTGCCGCTGCTGGACCGGGAGTTGATCCGGGCGAACCCGAAGCCGTTCTTCGGGATGAGCGACAACACGAACCTGCTCATGTTCCTGCGCAACACCGGGATCGTCGGCTATCACGGCGCGACCGTCATGACCGCACTGGGCCGCCCTGTCGCCATGGATCAGCTGACCGCCGAGTCACTGCGGACGGCGCTGTTCACCTCGGGCGAGTACGAACTCAGGCCCGCCGAGCGCTGGAACGACGTCAACCGCGACTGGGCCGACCCCGCGACCTTCGACGCTGAGCCGGAGACGCGGCCCGCCGATGGGTGGACGTGGGTGAACGCCGGCCGGGTGGTGGAGGGCCGCAGTTGGGGTGGCTGTCTGGAGATCCTCGGCTGGTTGCTGATGGCCGACCGGGAGATCGCGCGCGACCTCTCGGAGTACGACGGCGGGGTGCTGTTCCTGGAGACCTCCGAGGAGATGCCGAGCGGCGAAGAGGTCTTCCGCACCCTGCGGAACATGGGCGAGCGCGGGCTGCTGCACCGCTTCTCCGCGCTGCTGATGGGCCGCGCGAAGACCTGGTCCTTCGAGCGCCCCAACAGCCCCGAGGAGGCCGCTCGTTACGCCGCCGAGCAGCGTGAGGCCGTCCTGCGCGCCATGCGTGCCTACGCCCCCGACACCACGATCGTCTTCGACGTCGACTTCGGGCACACAGACCCACAACTGGTGATCCCATACGGCGGCGTCGTGCGCGTCGACGGCCCCTCCCGGCGCATCACCGTCACATACTGACGGGGCCCGACCGCCCCCGCGCGCCCCCGTAACCCGCGATCACTGTGGGTAGTTGACGCGGCATGCGCGACGTACGCACCGTAAGGGCGCCCTCCATGTTGCGGCTCGCGGCCGCCTCGCTCGCCGGGACGGCCATCGAGTTCTACGACTTCTTCGTCTACGGGACAGCGGCGGCCCTGGTCCTGGGACCGCTGTTCTTCCCGACGTTCTCGCCGGTGGCGGGCACACTGGCCGCCTTCGCGACGTTCGGCGTCGGCTTTGTGGCGCGCCCCTTGGGGTCGGTGTTGTTCGGGCACATCGGAGACCGGCGCGGACGCCGGCCGGTCCTCGTCGCCTCGCTGCTGCTGACCGGCGCTTCCACGGTCGCGGTCGGTTGCGTACCGACGTACGAAACGATCGGTGTGGCCGCTCCCCTGCTGCTGCTCGTGCTGCGCTTCCTCCAGGGGCTGGGGCTCGGCGGGGAGTGGGGCGGGGCCGTGCTGCTGACGGTGGAGCACGCGCCCGCCGGGCGGCGCGGGCTGTGGTCGAGCTTCCCGCAGGTCGGGCCCGCGCTGGGCTTTCTGCTCGCCAACGGAGTGGTGCTGGGCCTGTCGGCGACGCTGTCCGAGGCGCAGTTCGCCGCGTGGGGATGGCGGGTGCCGTTCTGGGCGGCGGGGGTGCTCGCGGTGGTAGGGCTGTGGCTGCGGTCGTCGCTCGCCGAGAGCCCTCGCTTCCTCGAGATCGACGACCACGCGCGCGTGCCGCTCGCCGAGGTCGTGCGCGACCACTGGCGGCTCGTGCTGCTGACGGCCGGCGCCCTGTCGATCGGCTACGCGGTCTTCTACGCCGTGACGACCTGGTCCCTCGCGTACGCCACCGAGCGACTCGGCGTGAGCCGCAGCGTCATGCTGACCTGCATCATGGGCGCGGTGCTGGTGAAGGGCTCGCTCACCCCGCTGGTGGCATGGCTCGGCGACCTCCACGGGCGGCGCCCGCTGTGTCTGATCGGGTGCGCTGCCACCGCCCTGTGGATGTTCCCGATGGTCGCGCTCCTCGCCACGGGCGAGCCGCTGCTGATGTTCCTCGGCTTCCTCGGGGCGATGATCGCGTTCATCACGATGTTCGCGGTGATCGCCGCGTATCTGCCGGAGCTGTACGAGCCCCGGGTGCGCTGCACGGGCGCCGCGGTGGGCTACAACCTCGGCGGCGTCCTCGGCGGCGCGCTCACGCCGATCGTGGCGACCGCACTCGCCGACCGGGGCGGTCGGGTGCCCTGGGGGGTGGGGGCGTACATGACCGGGGTCGCGCTGCTCAGTCTGGTGTGTTTCGCGCTGCTGCCCGAAACTCGTCCGGTGCCGGCTGCGGCGGCGGAGCCCGCCACCGGGTGACGGGCTCCGGGACATCTCCGTGTCGGCTACGGGTTGATCGCGAGCTCCAGGTAGGCCGCGAACAGCACCAGGTGGACGCCGCCTTGGAGCGGTGTCGCCCGGCCCGGCACCACCGTCAGTGAGCTCACCACCACCGTCAGGGCGAGCAGCACCATGTGGGTGGGCCCGAGACCGAGGACCAGCGGGCCGGAGAGCCAGACGGAGGCCAGGGCGACCGCGGGGATGGTCAGGCCGATGCTGGCCATAGCCGAGCCGAGCGCCAGGTTCAGACTGGTCTGCACCCGGTCTCGGCGGGCGGAGCGCAGCGCGGCGATCGTCTCGGGGAGCAGCACCAGCAGGGCGATGATCACGCCGACAACGGCATGCGGCAGGTCGGCGGCGGCCACCCCGGACTCGATGGTCGGCGACACGCCCTTGGCCAGACCGACCACACCGATCAGGGCCAGGCCCAGCAGCGCCAGGCTGGTCAAGGCCGTGCGCTGGGAGGGCGCGTGGGCGTGGGCGTCCACGGTGATCACCTCGCCCTGCCGGGTGATGGGGAGGAAGTAGTCACGGTGGCGCACGGTCTGTGTCGTCACGAACAGGCCGTAGAGGATCAGCGAGGAGAGCGCGGCGAACGTCAGCTGGACGGTGGAGAACTCCGGGCCGGGCTTGCTCGTGGTGAACGTCGGCAGCACCAGGCTGAGCGTGGCCAGGGTGGCCACGGTCGCGAGGGCGGCGCCGGTGCCCTCGGGGTTGAAGACCGCCGTGCCGTGCCGCAGCGAGGCGACCAGCAGACACAGGCCTACGATGCCGTTGCAGGTGATCATCACGGCGGCGAAGACCGTGTCCCGCGCGAGGGTGGAGCTCTTGTCGCCGCCGTCGGCCATCAGGGTCACGATCAGGGCGACCTCGATGATGGTGACGGCGACCGCGAGGACGAGGGAGCCGAAGGGTTCGCCGACCCGGTGGGCGACCACTTCGGCGTGGTGCACGGCGGCCAGGACGGCGCCCGCCAGGACCAGCGTCACCAGCGCGACGACCGCGCCGGGCAGGTCTCGTCCCCAGGTGAAGACCAGCAGGACGACCGCGAGCACCGGCACGACGTACGTCCACCGGGTGGCGAGCGGCCTGAGCCTGGCGATCATGGAGCGATCGTCGCAGAGGGGTGGGGGGTTCGCATTCCGGTCGGTGTGGTGGCCAGGTGGCCCCGCGCCCTCGGGATGCGGGGCCCCTGTGGGGCGTATGTCGCTACGCGAAATCGGTCGTCTCCTGTACGTCGCAGTCCGTGAAGGACGGCGGCCTGGTGCACAGCGCGGCCATCTGCTCCGCGAACTTGGTCGTCTCGGGGTCGTCGCTGTTGCGCATGGCGTCCTCGTAGGAGTCGAACTCGATCACTACGAGGTAGCGGTTGGGCACGCCCCGGTCCTTGAGGACGAGACGGCGTGAGGGACCGCCGCTGCGGCCCGCCAGGCGCTGTTCCGTCTCGTGGGCCAGCTCCCGCATCTCGTCGATGCGCTCGGTCTCGAAATCGATGATCTGCACGAACTTCACGGGTGCGCCCACAGGTGCCTCCACCCCCGGCCGTGGTGTCCCCGGCCGGGGACACCCTGCACCGAACGAAGCACCGGGAGCGGTGCTCGGCAATTCGCTGGGCACCACTCCCGGTGTTGGTTCTTCCTACGTCCGACGTGGTCAGACGTCGATGCTGTCCTTCGGAGCGCCTTCGCTCTTCTCCTGCGCCGCCTCGGCCGCCGCCTGCTTCTTGGAGGCCCTCAGGCTGGTGATCGTCGTGACGATCAGAACCGAGCAGATCACGCCGAGAGAGACCGGGATGCTGATCTCGGGGACATGGACACCGGACTCGTGTAGCGCGTGCAGCACCAGCTTCACGCCGATGAAGCCCAGGATGATCGACAGGCCGTAGCTGAGGTGGACCAGCTTCTTGAGCAGGCCACCGATGAGGAAGTACAGCTGCCGAAGACCCATCAGCGCGAAGGCGTTGGCCGTGAAAACGATGTACGGGTCCTGCGTCAGGCCGAAGATCGCCGGGATGGAGTCGAGGGCGAAGAGCACATCGGTGGTACCGATGGCCAGCATCACGACCAGCATCGGGGTCATGACCCGCTTGCCGTTCTCCTGGATCCACAGCTTGGTGCCGTGGTACCGGTCGGCGACACCGAACCTGCGCTCGGCCGCCTTCAGCAGCTTGTTCTCCTCGAACTCCTCGTCCTCCTCGCCGGCCCGGGCCTCCTGGATGAGCTTCCAGGCGGTCCAGATGAGGAAAGCGCCGAAGAGGTAGAACACCCACGCGAAGCTGGCGAGGATGGCGGCACCCGCGGCGATGAAGATGGCCCGCAGGACCAGGGCTATGAGGACTCCGACGAGCAGCACTCGCTGCTGGTACTGGGTCGGCACCGCGAACTTCGCCATGATCAGGACGAAGACGAAGAGGTTGTCGACGCTCAGCGACTTCTCGGTGATGAAGCCCGCGAAGAACTCGCCGCCGACCTGTCCGCCGCCGAAGATCAGCAGGCCGAGTCCGAAGAGCCCTGCCAGGACGATCCAGACGATCGTCCAGATCCCGGCTTCCTTGATCGATACGTCATGCGGCTTGCGGCCGATGAAGAAATCGACCGCGATCAGGGCGGCAAGGCCCACGATGGTCAGGACCCATAGGGTCGTGGAAACTTCCACTGCGCCTCCGGCAGTCGTAACGGCAAATGTCAGCGTCGTCGCGCGCCGGAGGTCTCTTCCACCCACGATGGGCCGACGCCCCGGGATCTGGCCTGATCCGTATTGACGGGTACGCCGCAGCAGACAGGGAGTACTCCCCTCCGTGGGACAAACAGTACCTCAATCACCAAGGAAAGGTAAAGTGATTGGCAAAAGAAGTACCAAGTTCGCTGGCCAGAGGGTCTTTACCGGTTCTTGGCGCGGGCCGAGGCCACCTGGGTGAGGACCTGGTGGAGGACCTGGCTTCCAGGCGGTACGAGCGAGGGCTCATAGGTCCAGGCGTGCCCCACCCACGGGTCGGCGAGGTGATCGTCCGGCACCGGGGTAAGTCGCAGCAGCGAACGCCACAGCGGGTCGAGCAACGGGCCGTAGGCAGCCGCTTCCTCGCGGTCGGCAACCATCATCAGGTGGACGCCGACGGCCGGACCCTCGTCCGCGAGGTAGCGCAGCTGGTTCACGGCCCGGTCGTCGAAGCCGTGCGGAAAGTCGTTGACGATCAGCAGTTGCTGGGCTGTGTCGAAATCTGGCGGCAGAGCGTCGGGCGCTCCACCGCGCAACGCCATCTGCACCAGGTCGACGCGCTGGGTGAGCCGGCCGAGGACGTCCGCGACACCGTCCGCGCCCACGGCGGGCGGAGCCACGAGCACGCCGGACTGCACCAGCGGTACGAGTGACTGTGCGCCGGAACCGGCCGGGTCGATGATCTGCGCGGCGAACTCGCCCGCCGGATAGACGGCGAGCAGCCGTGCCGCGTGTGCCACCGCCGTCTCCATCGCGAGGCGCCGCAGGTCGTGGGAGTCCGTGAACGAGCCGTCGATCGATCCGCCGCGTCCGCTGTCGATCCACAGGCCGCGCTCCAGCGGCAGCCTGACCAGCATCGGGATCCGCAGCTCGGCGCTCTCGGGCAGATGGAGGTCGCCCAGGCGCAGGGCCATGGGGATCTCCATCGGGACGCGGTAGCCGTGCCAGACGGGGTTGTCCCAGCCCGCGTACGCGGGAGGCAGCGCGGGCTCGACCACCTCGACTTCGGCGGTGAGCTGGGCGAGGTCGCGGTCGAGCGTCGCCCGGGCCTGGTTGACGAGCTGGGCGTGCTTGGTCTGGGCGGCCTCGCGCGCGGCGTCGCCCTGTCCGCCGATCCGACTGCGCGGGTCCGACAGGACCTGGTCGAGCTCCTTCTCCATACGGGAGTCAGCGAAGTCGACCGCGCTGCGATAGGCGGCCGTGGTACGGGCCAGGTCCTCGAACATGCCCCAGACCTGGTTGTAGAGCCGCTCGTCCATGGACCAGCCGGTGGCGTCGCCGGCGACGGGCTGAGCGGGCTGCCCGGGCTGGGCGGGGGGCGCGGTCGGCGGGGGCGGCGGTGGAGCCGCGTTCTGCCGGCCGGGGTGGCTGTAGTTGATCGGGCCGCCGGACGTGGGGCCGGACGACGGCTGGGCGGGGTCCGTGGCGCCGCTTCCGCTCTGGTACGACGGCTGCGGCGCTGGCTGGCCCGGCGCGCCGGGTGTCTGAGTGCCGTAGGGCGAGGTGGGTTGCGGTGACACGGAACCGGGGGCGCCCTGTGGTGCGGAGCCGCCCTGGTCCGGGCCGAGTGCCGGTGCGGCCGTCTGCCGGGAACGATCGCCGTCCGTCCGGGTCGGGGGTGCCGGCACCGAGCGGGCCATGCCCTGGGCCACCGCTTCATGGATGCCGCCGGCGAGCTGATGGGCCTGAGCCAGGCCCTGGTCCGCGAAGAGGTCGGCGAGACCGCCCGCGTACCCCTGGCCGATCGCACGTACCTTCCAGGCACCCTGGCGGCGGTAGAGCTCCAGGGCGACGACGGCCGACTCGGCCTCCAGACCGGTGATGGTGTAGCTGGCGACCTCGGTGCCGTCGAGGCCGGTGACGGCGACGAAGGGGGTGGCGACGGCGCCGAACCGGGTCGGGCCGCTCCCGGTCGGCAGGGCGAGCAGCACACTGACGCGGTGGACGGCGTCCGGCATGGCGTCCAGGTCCACCGCGAGGCGATGGTCGGCGGCCGCCTGCCGGGAGACCTCCAGGCCGGGCAGGGTGGGGGCGCCGGGGTGGGCGACCCATTCGACGCCGTGGATCCTGCCCTGCTCGTCGCCGAGCGTGGCGGCGGCCACGACCGGTGTGCCGGCCGAGACCCGGATCTCCAGACGGGCCTGGGAGAGCGGGTGATTCTGCCCCCGCACCAGCTCGGCCGTCATGCCTTCGTCCCCCTGTGTCGCTTGTCTTGTCGTGTGCCGCCCGCCGGGCCGCCCTACCGGTCCTACAGGTGCGGCAGGATCGCGGGCATCAGGTCCTGGAACGTACGGCCGTTGGCCGGCGTGCCGAGGGCCGTCATCGTCCAGCCCGCACCCGTGCGGTGCACCTTCGCCATGATCTGGGCGGTGTAGGCGCCGCCACCCGCGAGCGTGTAGCGGGCGAGCTCCTGGCCGTTGGTCTCGTCGACCAGACGGCAGAACGCGTTCTGCACCTCCTGGAACGTCTGGCCCGTGAAGGAGTTCACGGTGAAGACGATCTGGTCGATGTGGACCGGGACGCGCGCGAGGTCGACGAGGATCGCCTCGTCGTCGCCGCCCTGGCCGACGCCGCCGACGAGGTTGTCACCGGTGTGGCGCACCGAGCCGTCGTCGCTCACCAGGTGGCGGAAGAAGACGACGTCGACCGGCTGCTTGTCCGCGAACAGGACGGCGGAGGCGTCGAGGTCGACCTCCCGCGTGCGCGTGCCGAACAGGCCCCGCCGGGGAGCCGCCTGCCAGCCGAGACCCATGCGCACCGCGGTCAGGCTGGCGCCGTCGGCCTTCTGCAAACTGATGGCCTGACCCTTGGTCATGTTGACGGTCACGTGCTGTTTCCCCTCTCGAGCTGTCCCCTGTTGGCCGCGGACTCCGCGGATGACCAGAACCCTACGCAGGGGCACTGACAGTGCCGTACCCCGGTCCCCACTTTGTGTCGGTCTTGCAACACAGCGAGTGCCCGTCAGGCCAGGCCGGCCTCCTTCATCTGCCGCAGTTCCTTCTTCATTTCGGACACCTCGTCTCGCAACCGGGCCGCGATCTCGAACTGGAGATCGGCGGCGGCGGCGCGCATACGCTCCGTCAACTCCTCGATCTGCTCGGCGAGGTCGGCCGCCGGACGGTCGGTCGGCACCGTCTCCTTGGCCTTGCCCTTGGCGGGCTTGGCCGCCTTCGCGCCCTTGGCCGCCTTGTCGCCGAGGGAGGGCACGGGAGCCTTGGTGCCGCGGCCGTCCTTCTTCGCGCGGTAGCCGGTGCCGAGCAGTTGCTCCGTGTCGACGTCCTCGCGGGCGATCTGCGCGACGATGTCGTTGATCTTCTTGCGCAGCGGCTGGGGGTCGATGCCCTTCGCCTTGTTGTACGCGACCTGCTTCTCCCGGCGGCGGTTGGTCTCGTCGATGGCCTTCTCCATCGCCGGGGTGATCTTGTCGGCGTACATGTGGACCTGGCCGGAGACATTGCGCGCCGCACGGCCGATGGTCTGGATGAGGGATGTGCCGGAGCGCAGGAAGCCCTCCTTGTCGGCGTCGAGGATCGCCACCAGGGACACCTCAGGCAGGTCGAGGCCCTCGCGGAGCAGGTTGATGCCGACGAGGACGTCGAACTCACCGGCCCGCAGCTCTCGCAGCAGCTCTACACGGCGCAGGGTGTCGACGTCGCTGTGCAGATAGCGCACCTGGATGCCGAGCTCCAGGAAGTAGTCGGTGAGGTCCTCGGCCATCTTCTTGGTGAGGGTGGTGACCAGGACGCGCTCGTCCTTCTCGACACGCGCCCGGATCTCGTGGACCAGGTCGTCGATCTGGCCCTCGGTGGGCTTGACGACGACCTCCGGGTCGACGAGGCCGGTGGGGCGGATGATCTGCTCGACCTGGCCGTCCGAGCGGGAGAGCTCGTAATTGCCCGGAGTCGCCGACAGGTAGACCGTCTGGCCGATGCGCTCCTGGAACTCCTCCCACTTCAGAGGGCGGTTGTCGAGCGCGGAGGGCAGGCGGAAACCGTGGTCGACGAGGGTGCGCTTGCGGGACGCGTCGCCCTCGTACATGGCGCCGATCTGCGGCACCGTGACATGCGACTCGTCGATGACGAGCAGGAAGTCCTCCGGGAAGTAGTCGATCAGAGTGTTCGGCGCGGAGCCGGGTGAGCGGCCGTCGAAGTGCATCGAGTAGTTCTCGACACCGGAGCAGCTGCCGATCTGACGGAGCATCTCGAGGTCGTACGTGGTGCGCATCCGCAGCCGCTGGGCCTCCAGGAGCTTGCCCTGCTTCTCCAGCTCGGTGAGGCGCTCGCCGAGCTCCTTCTCGATGTCGTTGACGGCGCGCTCCATGCGCTCCGGGCCCGCGACGTAGTGGGAGGCCGGGAAGACGTACAGCTGCTGGTCGTCGCTGATGATCTCGCCGGTGAGCGGGTGGAGCGTGGACAGCGCCTCGATCTCGTCGCCGAACATCTCGATGCGGACGGCGAGCTCCTCGTAGACCGGGAAGATCTCGATGGTGTCGCCGCGCACCCGGAAGGTGCCGCGGCTGAAGGCCAGGTCGTTGCGCGTGTACTGGATGTCGACGAAACGGCGCAGCAGCTGGTCCCGGTCGATCTCCTCGCCGACCTTGAGCGGGACCATGCGGTCCACGTACTCCTGCGGGGTACCGAGGCCGTAGATGCAGGAGACCGAGGCGACCACGACGACGTCACGGCGGGTGAGCAGTGAGTTGGTCGCGGAGTGGCGCAGGCGCTCGACCTCCTCGTTGATCGAGGAGTCCTTCTCGATGTAGGTGTCCGACTGCGGGACGTAGGCCTCGGGCTGGTAGTAGTCGTAGTACGAGACGAAGTACTCGACGGCGTTGTTCGGCAGGAGCTCGCGGAATTCGTTCGCCAGCTGGGCGGCCAGGGTCTTGTTCGGCGCCATCACCAGGGTGGGGCGCTGGAGTTTTTCGATCATCCACGCCGTCGTGGCGGACTTTCCTGTGCCGGTCGCGCCGAGCAGGACGACGTCCTTCTCGCCGGCCTCGATGCGCCGGGCGAGCTCGGCGATGGCCTGGGGCTGGTCGCCGTTGGGCTGGTACGGGCTGACGACCTCGAAGGGCGCCACCGTGCGTTCGATGCTGGAAACGGGCCGCATGGGATCCACCGTACGACCCGCCACTGACAACGCGGTCCGATCAGTGGTTTTGCGGAGTGCGGGAGCCTCGGTGGTCCTGGTTGCGGCGCGCGCGCAGCTGAGGGCGGCGGGCCTGGTGCGGGACGGAGGCATGGGCCGGCACGCCCGGCTTGTGCTCGACGGGGGTCGCGGCGGACCTGCCCATGATCATGTGCGGGTCGAACAGCACGACGGCGCCCGCGAGGAGCAGGAAAGCGAGCGGGCCGATCAGCATCGGGGCGAGCAGAGCGGCGGGCGAGTCACCCGTCGCGGGGGCCCCGGTGCCGTGGAGATGGACGCTGAGGGCGGCCATCCCGGTGTAGTGCATGCCGCTGACGGCGAGGCCCATGACCAGGCTCGCACCGACGCTCCACATGAGCCCTCGGACCTGTCCGGCGGCCCACAGCGCGGCGGTGGCCGCGACCATGGCTATGGCGACGGAGACGCCGACGGTGAACGTGTTGTACTCCAGCTTGCCGTCGAGCCTCAGGCCGGCCATGCCCAGATAGTGCATCGAGGCTATGCCCAGACCGGTGATGGTGCCCCCGGTGAACAGGGCGGTTCCCCTGGCTCCCTTGTAGCCGACGATGAAGATCCCGACGCCCACCATGACGATGGCGACGGCGAGGCTCGCGAACGTCATCGGTTTGTCGTAGTGGATCGGTGTCCCCTCGACCGTGAACCCCATCATCGCGACGAAGTGCATGGTCCATATGCCGGAGCCGATGGCCGCCGCCCCGAGGGCGAGCCAGCCTGGACGCCACGAGTGCGAGACGAGCATCGATCTCGTGGTGCAGCGCAGACCGAGCGCACCGCCGAGGCAGGCCATGAGGTAGGCCACCAGCGGTGTGACGAGTCCGTAGCTGAATCCGTCGATCGTGCCCTGCATACGCGACCGCCCTTCCCGCCCTCTTACGTCCCGGAATGCTGTGAACAGGCCCCCCTCCCAGCACCGCCCGAGCGGTCAGGGTTGAGGCAGAGAGTAACTCCCACCGGAATGGTCGAACGATTCTCCGGCAAAGAAACACGGCCTTGCCCCAGTTGTGCGGCACGAGTGAGCGGGCCCGAGCAACTCCATTCAACCTGTGGCCATTCTGCACCCCCCCGCCGTTGACCCTCTGCTGTCACAGTTGTGCTGTTCGTGATCGTTCGACGCGAGGAGTACGCATGTATGCGCGCGCTGTAGCCGCCACGACGACCGCACTCCTGGGAACCGCCGCTCTTCTGCTTCCCGCCTCCCAGGCCCGGGCCGGCGCCGAGCGGCCTACGGTGATCGCCCACCGAGGAGCCTCCACCTATGCCCCGGAGAACACCCTGGCCGCCGTGGACAAGGCCGCCGAACTGGGCATCCGCTGGGTCGAGAACGATGTGCAGCGCACCAAGGACGGCGAGCTCGTCGTCCTGCACGACGACAACCTGAAGCGCACGACCGACGTGGAGGAGGTCTTCCCCGGCAGGGCGCCCTGGAAGGTGAAGGACTTCACCGCCGACGAGATCGCCCTCCTGGACGCGGGCAGTTGGTTCAGCCCCGCATACGCGGGCGCGCGCGTGCCGACTCTGGAGCAGTTCATGGACCGTTTGGAGCTGCATCACCAGAAGCTGCTGCTGGAGATCAAGAACCCGGACCTGTACCCGGGCATCGAGGCGCAGACCCTCAAAGAGCTGGCCAACGAGGGCTGGCTCGACGTGGACCACCTGGCGAGCCGGCTGATCGTGCAGAGCTTCAGCGCCGACAGCGTGCGGACCGTCCACGAGCTGAAGCCGGCCGTGAAGACCGGCTTCCTAGGTACGCCGCCCACGTCGGACCTGGCCGACTACGCGGACTTCGCCGACCAGATCAACCCCTCGTACGGCTCCATCTCCTCGGACTACGTCGCCACCGTCCAGGAGTTCGACGGACCGCACGGCCGGCCGATGGAGGTCTTCACCTGGACCGTGAACGACGCGGACACCGCCCGGCTGGTCGCCGGGTACGGCGTCGACGGCATCATCACCAACAGCCCCGACGTGGTGCGGGACGCCCTGCCCGAGAAGTGAGGGGCCGCCCCGGCGTAGCGCCCGGTCCGCGGTGACGGGGGCGTTGTCAGTGGTGGGTCGTACGGTTGGCGCATGGACAGCCATGGGCAGTACGAGCAGCAGGTCGTCTGGGCCGTCGTCGGTACCGACATCGGCCCGCTGATGCTGGCCGCGACCCGTGACGGCCTGGTCAGCGTCGTGTTCCACGCCACGGAGAAGGTACGGGAGACGGCGCTCGGCCGGCTGGCGTCGCGGCTGGGCGTCGAGCCGGTCGAGGCGCCCTCTTCCCCGCTGCTGGCCGAGGCGATACGTCAGATGGAGCAGTACTTCGCGGGTGCGCGCCATGACTTCGAGCTACCTCTTGACTGGTCCCTGATCTCCGGCTTCAACCGGCAGGTGCTGCGCGAGCTGGCGTCGGGAGTCCCGTACGGCACGGTCGTCGGGTACGGCGATCTGGCCGGGCGGGTCGGGCAGCCGGGCGCGGCCCAGGCCGTCGGAACGGCGATGGGTGCCAATCCGCTTCCGGTCGTCGTGCCCTGCCACCGGGTCGTCGAGAGCGACGGCGGCATCGGAGGGTTCGGGGGCGGGCTGGAGACCAAGCGGAAGCTGCTCGCGCTGGAGGGAGTCCTGCCGGAGCCGCTGTTCTGAGGAGGTTCCGGTCCGTCCTGGGGTTGGGCAGGCGGGAGATGAGGGGGAGACTGCGCCTGTGACGACACTTTTCACCCACCTGTACGCGGCCGGTCCGGTGTCATGACAGCCGTGCAGCGGCAGGCCGCCGTGTCCGTCCCACCCGACCGGTTGCCGGCGCTGCGGCGCCGTATCTCGGCCGTACTGATCACGACACAGATCCTGGGCGGCCTGGGCGTCGCCACCGGCATAGCGCTCGCGGCCGTCCTGGCCAAGGAGATCAGCGGCACCGAGTCGCTGTCCGGGCTCGCGCCCACCGCGACCGTCGCCGGTACGGCGGTGCTGTCGATGCCGCTGGCGGCGTTGATGACCGCGAGAGGGCGCCGGCCCGGGCTCGTGCTGGCCTATCTGATCGGGGCCGTGGGCGCCGGCGTCACGGTGATCGCGGCAAGCGTCGGTAGCTTTCCGCTGCTGCTGTGCGGGATGGCCGCGTTCGGTGCGGCGTCGGCGGCGAACCTCCAGGCCCGTTTCGCGGCCGCGGATCTGGCCGAGCCGGAGCGGCGGGCCCGAGCCATCTCGCTCGTCGTGTGGGCGACCACCATCGGCGCGGTCCTCGGTCCGAACATAGCCGCGCCCGCCGGTCGCAGCGTCACGGGCCTCGGGATACCCGCCGCCGCGGGTCCGTTCCTGTGGGCGGCCGGGATCTTCCTGATATCCGCGGTCGTGGTGGCCGTACTGCTTCGGCCGGACCCGCTGCTGACGGCGCGTGCGCTGGCACCGGCCGAGGAGCAGTCGCCTGCGGCCCGTTCACTGCGCGCCGGAGTGGCCGCGGTGGCCGCCTCGCCGCGGGCGCGGCTCGCGGTGGTGACCGTGGCCGTGGCGCACACGGCGATGGTCTCGGTGATGTCGATGACCCCGGTCGACCTCGCGCACCACGGCGCGGGCATCGATCTGATCGGGCTGGTCATCAGCGGGCACATCGCGGGGATGTACGCGTTCGCGCCGCTCATGGGGCGGCTGTCGGACCGGCTGGGTCGGCTGTCCGGTATCGGGCTCGCCGTCGGGCTGCTGGCGTGCGCGGTGTTCGTCGCCGGTACGGCGGGCGCCAGTCATGGGCGGACGGCCATCGGGCTCTTCATCTTGGGTCTCGGCTGGTCGGCGGGGCTCGTCTCGGGTTCAGCGCTGCTCACGGACTCCGTTCCGCAGCCCGCGCGGGCCGCCGCGCAGGGACTCTCGGACCTGGTCATGAACGCGTCCGCAGGCGTCGGCGGAGCGGTCGCCGGGCTCGTGGTCGCCCAGGCGAGCTACGCCTGGCTGAACTTCACCGCCGCATGTCTGCTGGTGCCGTTGGCGGGGCTGGCGTTGTTCACGCGGCGCAGACGGGCGAAAGGCCTTCCGGCGGGCGACTGACGTGTCGCACCCGCCCGGGACCGCGTGAGGACTGGCCGGACCTCGACGGCGGTAGCAGACTCGACCTTGCGCACAGCCGCTGGCATCCGACTGGCATCCGTACAGACACGGGCCGAAGGGACGGCGATCACGCATGAGCGGAAACAGGGCAGTGGCGTATCTCAAGCCGGGCGCGGTGGAGGTCAGGACCATCGACTACCCGACGCTCGAACTCCAGGACGGACCGGGAGTCGCCACCGACAACATCGGCCGCAAGTGCCGGCACGGGGTGATCCTCAAGGTCCTCGCCACCAACATCTGCGGCAGCGACCAGCACATGGTGCGGGGGCGGACCACGGCGCCGGAAGGGCTGGTCCTCGGACACGAGATCACCGGAGAGGTCGTCGAACGTGGTCCGGACGTCGAGACCATCGACGTCGGCGACATCGTCTCCGTACCGTTCAACATCGCCTGCGGGCGGTGCCGTAACTGCAAGGAGCGCAAGACCGGTATCTGTCTGAACGTGAACCCGGCCCGTCCCGGTGCGGCGTACGGCTATGTCGACATGGGCGGCTGGGTCGGCGGACAGGCCGAGTTCGTCATGGTTCCGTACGCCGACTTCAACTTGTTGAAGTTCCCCGACCGGGACCAGGCGCGCGAGAAGCTGCTCGACCTGACCATGCTGTCGGACATCTTCCCGACCGGCTTCCACGGTGTGGTCAGCTCGGGAGCGGGCGTCGGTTCGACGGTGTACGTGGCCGGGGCGGGCCCGGTCGGGCTCGCGGCGGCCGCTTCGGCGCAGCTGCTGGGCGCCGCGGTCGTCATCGTCGGCGACCTGAACACCGAACGTCTCGCCCAGGCGCGGAGCTTCGGCTGCGAGACCGTCGACGTCTCGCAGGGCAGCGTGGAGGAGCAGATCGCGCAGATCCTCGGGGAGCCCGAGGTGGACGCCGCGGTCGACGCGGTCGGCTTCGAGGCGCGGGCCCACGGCCCGAACGCTCAGGAGGCGCCCGCGACGGTCCTCAACTCGTTGATGGGCATCACGCGCGCGGGCGGTGCCCTCGGCATCCCCGGCCTCTATGTCACGGACGACCCCGGGGGGATCGACCAGGACGCGAAGTCCGGGACGCTGAAGGTGCGGCTCGGCCTCGGCTGGGCCAAGAGCCACCGCTTCACGACCGGCCAGTGCCCGGTCATGCAGTACCACCGGAGCCTGATGATGGCGATCCTGCACGAGCGCGTGCACATCGCCAAGGCGGTCAACGCGACGGTGGTCTCCATCGAGGACGCACCACGGGGCTACGCCGAGTTCGACCAGGGCGCCAGCCGCAAGTCCGGGCTGAATCCGCCCGGGGCCCGGGACGGCGTCCGGCCGGTCTGACGTCGTCGGCATGCCGGAGGGGCCACGCACGCGTGGCCCCTCCTCGGCTCGCTAGTCGTAGTGCCGGGCCTCGAAGACGTTGCCGTCGGGGTCACGGAAGTAGAAGCTGCGCCTGGCCTTGCCGCGGGCGCCGAAGGAGTCGTACGAGTAGTCCGAGACGGGGACGTCCTGCTCCTCCAGGTGGGTGCGCAGCCCGTGGAAGTCGGCCTCCGGCAGGGAGAGACAGACGTGGTTGACCGGGTGCCCCGCACTCTCGGCGGCACCGGGGAGCATCTTCATGCGCTCCGCCATGGTCAGGGGCATGAGGTCGATGATGGTCTCCTCGTTGACGCGGACCGAGGGGAACGGGGCCTCGCCCGCGATGAACTCGGTGAGCCTGACGGGCGCCAGGCCGAGTGTCTCCTGGTAGAAGGCGGCCGAGGCGGCGGGGTCGCTCACCCAGAGGACCACATGGTCGAGACGGGTCGAGTTGTCGGTCATGCGTTCAAGGCTGGTGTCCTCTCCCACATGCCGCAAGGGTTTGACCCGGTGCGCCGCCCGCCAGAGATGAGGGAAGACCGAGCGACAGGAGGCAGGCGCGTGGTGCTGGTGGTGTCGGAAGAGGTTCGGGAGGCGATTGACGCGCGTCGACCCGTGGTCGCCCTGGAGTCCACGATCATCGCGCACGGGTTGCCACGCCCGCGCAATCTCCAGGTGGCGCTGGAGCTGGAGGATGTCGTACGGCGGGAGGGCGCCGTTCCGGCGACGATCGCCGTGCTGGACGGGCGGCCCCATGTCGGGCTGGACAAGGAGCAGCTGGAGCGGATCGCGAACGAGGACGGGATCCGCAAGCTCGGGCACCGGGATCTGCCGCTCGCGGTGGCCACCGGGGCGAGCGGGGCGACCACGGTGTCGGCGACGGCTCTGCTGGCGAGCCTCGGGGGCGTACGGGTGTTCGCGACGGGCGGGCTCGGTGGTGTGCACCGGGAGTGGACGGTGACGCAGGACGAGTCGGCCGACCTGGGGCTGCTGGCGCGCACGCGGATCACGGTGGTGTGCGCCGGGGTCAAGTCGATCCTGGACGTCCCGGCGACTCTCCAGCGGCTGGAGACGCTGGGCGTCGCCGTCGCCGGCTATCGCACGGAGCGCTTCCCCGGCTTCTACCTCGCCGACTCCGGGCACCCCGTGGACTGGACGCTGCGGTCGCCCGAGGAGGTGGCCGGGGTGATGCGCGCCCAGGACGCGCTCGACGGGCCGGAATCTGCGCTGATCGTCGCCAATCCGGTGCCGCAGGAGGAGCAGCTGGATCCTGAGCTGCACGCGCGCGTGCTCGCCGACGCGCTGCACGCGTGCGAGGACCAGGGCATCACCGGTCAGGCCGTCACACCGTTCCTGCTGGACTACTTGGTGCGGCACACGGACGGTGCCTCGCTGAGCGCCAATCTCGCGGCGGTACGCGGCAACGTGCGGCTGGCGGGCCGGATCGCGGCGGCCTGGGCAGGGGCGTGAACGAGCCTGGAAACCGGGCGGGGCGCGGCACGGAGGGGAACGTGCCCGTCCCTGGCGTCCGGCCCCTTCCCGGCGTCCAGCCCACCCTTGGTGCCCAGTCCACCCCGACCGACCGGCCGGCCCCCGCTGCCGGGCGCGCCCCGGACGTCGAACCCACCTCCGCCCTCCGGCGCGACGGAGCACTGCTGGTCGTCGGGGACGTGGTCACGGACGTGATCGCGCGCCACCGGGGGCCGCTCGCCTCGGGTACGGACACGGTGGCGGTGGTCCGGACGGTGCCGGGTGGCGCGGGCGCCAACGTGGCCTGCTGGGCGGCGCGTTGGGGTGCCGCGGAAGTGCGGCTGCTGGGGCGCGTGGGAGCGGACGCGGCCGCCTGGCACGAGCGGGAGCTGACCGCGAGCGGTGTGGAGCCCCTTCTCGTCGTCGACCCGCAGGCGCCGACTGGGACGGTGATCTGTCTGGTCGACACGGGTGCCGCCGCCGAGCGGACCTTCCTCACCGACAGCGGCGCGTGCCTGCGGCTGGACCCCGGCGACTGGTCGGACGCGTTGCTCGACGGCGTCGTATGGCTGCACCTGTCGGGCTATCTGCTGTTCTCCGAGTCGAGCCGGGCGTTGGTGGCAAGGGCTCTGGCGTCCGCACGCGCGCGTGGCGTGCCGGTGAGCATGGATCCGGCGTCGGCGGGCTTCCTGGTGGAGCTGGGCGTTGACCGTTTCCTGGCGTTGGTGGAGGGCTTGGACGTCCTGCTGCCGAGCCGTGACGAGGCGTGCCTGCTGACGGGATTGCCCGATGCGGCGGACGCCGCGGCCAAGTTGAGCCGCCATGTCCCGCTGGTGGTCGCCAAGCAGGGGGCCGACGGTGCTCTGGTGGCCCGGTCGGGCACGGTGCGCGCCCATGTCCCCGCCGTGCCGACGGAGCCGAGGGACACGACCGGTGCGGGTGACGCCTTCAGCGGGGCCTTTCTCGCGGCCCTGCTCAAGGGCGCCCGGCCCGAGGACGCGGCCCTGGAAGGGTGCAGGGCGGGTGCGCTGGCGGTGGCACGGGTGGGTGGAAGGCCGCCCGCACCGGAGTGACGACGACAGCGGCAGCCGGGAGGGCGGGGGCGGCAGCCGGAAAGAGGGACGGCGCCGCGCCGAGGCGCTGACGTCGCTGAAGCGACGTCAGCTCTCGCTCCCCTCCGGCGCCTTACGGCCCCACGCCGAGATCATCGGAGCGGTGGCCAGGTCCATGTCGCCGACGGCGACGTTGGCGAGGTGGCGATCGATCTCGTGGTCGGTGGCGATGCCCGCGGTGACGAGCTGATCGCGGATCTGGCGGACGGTGGCGGACTCCAGTGCGGCGCAGGCGGGCGAGGTGAGCGGGAAGTACGCGTCGGCCTCCACCCGGTGCAGACCGGCCTCACGGAGCAGGCGCGGGAGTCTGCGGCCGTAGGAGAGATCGGCGCCGCGGTCGGCGAGCAGTTTGCGCAAGCCCTGGCGGAGACGGTTCGCGAGCTGCTGCTCGGGCCCGTACTCGTCAGGGCAGGGCAGGGGCTGGAGAGCGGGGTCGGCGTCCTCGATCAGAAGTCGTCCGCCGGGGCGCAGTGCCTCGATCATCGACCGCAACGCCCGTTCGCGGTCCGGCACATGGACGAGTACGAGCCGGGCGTGGATCAGGTCGAACCCCTCCCCCGGCGGCTCGTCGGCGGCCACGTCGTGGACGCGGACCTCGACCGGCGGACGGGCGGCCCGGGTGAGCAGCGAGGTGTCGATGTCGGTCGCGACGACCCGTCCCGTCGGGCCGACCTTCTTGGCCAGCCAGGACACCACCGAGGTGCCGCCGGCGCCGACTTCCCAACAGCGCCAGCCGGGTCCGACACCGAGCCGATCGAGATGCCGGAAGGTCGTGGGGTCGAAGAGCGTGGCGAAGGCGTCGAAGCGCTCGCCCGCCTCGGCCTGACGGTTGTCGAGGAGATATCCATGGGTTCGCGTCATGATGCGATCATCCCAGTCGCCCGGCTCGTCCGGACGGGGCGACGCTCGGCGGGGCGGCCCTGAAACTCGTACGGGCGCCCCTCCCCAACCGCGATGTGCGCGCAGCCCCTTTGTCCACAGCCGGGAACCAAGCGGAATCTCCTGCTCCCACAGGCTTACCCGCCTCTCACTCCCACCTGGCAAACTTGCGGCCACGGCACAGGAAGCGACGCACGGTGAGCGAGCCGAAGGGGCTGAAGCACCCCGGAGGTGAGCCGAGCGTCAAGGGGAGATCCACGCAGGGAGATCCAGATGTCCATGGCAGGGAATCTGCGGAAGGTCACGGGCCTCGGCAGGGTCGGCGGCCTCCGCAGGGTGGCACGGCTGGCTCGACGGCGCCCTCGCGTCGACCTCAGTCACCCCGCCCGGTCCCCACTGGGCTCCTCGGTGGTGAACTGCGTGACCTACCGGGACGGGGTCCGGGTCCCGGAGAGCGGTGATCTGGTCGACGTCGTCCAGCGGGTACGCAAGCGTGGTGCCGGATTCGTCTGGCTCGGCCTCCATGAGCCCACGGACCAGGAGTTCGCGGGCATCGCGGAGCTGTTCGCGCTGCATCCGCTGGCGGTCGAGGACGCGGTCGAAGCGCATCAGCGCCCGAAGCTGGAGCGCTACGACCAGACACTGTTCGCGGTGTTCAAGACCGTCTGTTACGTCGAGCACGAGGAACTCACGGCGACCAGCGAGGTCGTGAGCACCGGCGAGATCATGGTGTTCGTCGGCCAGGACTTCGTGATCACGGTGCGGCACGGACGGCACGGCTCCCTGGGGCCGTTGCGCGAGGAACTGGAGTCGAGTCCCGAGCAGCTCTGCAAAGGGCCCGCGGCGGTGCTGCACGCCATCGCGGACCATGTCGTCGACGACTATCTGAACGTCATCGACTCGATGCAGGAGGACATGGACGAGGTCGAGACGGACGTGTTCGCGGAGAACGGCGCGCGGGCCGACCCGGGGCGGATCTACCAGCTCAAGCGGGAACTGCTGGAGCTGAAGCGGGCCGTGGTTCCGCTGAGCCGCCCCCTGGAGGAGCTGGCCACGGTGCCCATCCGGGTGGTCGAGCCGGAGATACAGGCCTACTTCCGCGACGTCTCGGACCATCTGCTGCGGGCCAAGGAGCAGATATTCGCCTTCGACGAACTGCTGAACTCGATCCTTCAGGCGCACCTGGCTCAGGTCACCGTCTCGCAGAACGAGGACATGCGGAAGATCACGGCCTGGGCCGCGATCATCGCCGTGCCGACCATGGTGTGCGGGGTGTACGGGATGAACTTCGAGCACATGCCGGAGCTGCGCTGGACGTTCGGATATCCGCTGGTCCTGGCCGTGATATCCGTCGCGTGTGTGGTGCTGTACCGCGGCTTCCGACGCAACGGATGGCTCTGACACGGCCTGCGGAAGCGTCGGTGCGCCCCCGCCCGGCGCGGTGGGCCGGACGAGGACGGCACAAGGAGTGGAAGGAGTGAGCGGTGAGAGCCGATCGCCAGGTCAGTGCGTCGTCGGCGCACCGGTCCGGGCGTAGACGCTCTCGGCCCACTGACCGACCTCGTTCTCCCTCAGGTTCAGTGCCAGATCGGCCTCGCTGATCATGCCGACCAGGCGCTTGTTCTCGATCACGGGGAGCCGGCGGATCTGGTGCTCCTTCATCTCCCGGAGCACGTCGCTGATGTCGGCGTTCGCCTCGATCCAGCGCGGGGTGCCCTGGGCCATCTCGCCGGCGGTGACCTTGCTGGGGTCGCGGCCCATGGCCACGCAGCCGATGACGATGTCACGATCGGTGAGGATGCCGCAGAGCCGCTCGTTCTCGTCGCTGATGGGCAGGGCTCCGACGCCCAGCTCGCGCATCAGCTGAGCGGCGCGGTCCAGGGTCTCGTGGGCCGGGATCCACTGGGCACCACGGTGCATGATGTCTCCGGCAGTGGTCATGAAGTACCTCCCGATGCCGGACGGCCGGCGCGGCGCGGGACGCACCGCTAGTCCCGGCGCCCTTCATTCTCGCCGCGCCACCCGGTCGACGCACCCGGAACGCAGCGGTAGCGGCCACCGGCCACCGCTCTTTCCGCCCCCGGCTGCGGGCGGCGATCAGGCAGCGAAGCGCACGATCTTCCGTGGGACGACGCGGATGATCACCCGGGTCTCGTCCTCCTTCTCGGCGGGCGGGTCGATGCCGAGGTACTTGTGGGAGAGCTCGAACGGCAGGCGCTTGGCCTCGTCCGGGACGATCTCGGCGGTGCCGCGGATCTCGACGGAGGAGTAGGGGTTGGCGAGGTCGTAGACGGAGACGCTGATGCGGGGGTCGCGACGGAGGTTGCGCACCTTCTGGCGGGCGTCGACGGAGGAGAAGAGCACGGTGTCGCCCTCGCGTTTGATCCAGACCACCGAGTTCTGTGGGGCACCGTCGGGGCCGAGGGTGGCCACGCTGGCGAAGTTCTTGGCGTCGAGCAGGGAGCGGACGGAGTCGTCGAAGGAGATCGGATCACTCGTGGAGGTCGTCATGGCGCCCAGAGTAGTTAAATGCACGCGCATGCAAAAGGGTTTTGGTGGGGCAAGGATCAACCGCTCCATGCCGGGTGCCGCGGGTCGTCGGCGCGCACCAGGACGTCCGCCGTGGCCGCCGGGTCGGTCTCGTGGTCGTAGCGCTCGAAGGCGGGGAGGGTCCAGTGCTCGGTCTCGGGGGTGCGACGGCGCAGGGCGCCGGGCGAGAGGAGGACATGGACGGTCAGGTCGAAGGGGAACCAGTGACGCAGCAGGAGGGGGCCGTGCAACAACAGGATTCCGCCGGGTGGGAGTTGGACGTAGGGGCTGCGGGTGGCTCGGTCGGTGACCGGGTCCCAGAGGTCCGGCAGGACGCGGCCGTCGCCGTCGCCTTCGAGAGGGCCGAAGACCTCTCGCCAGAGGGCGCCGGTGTCGAACCAGCCGTCGTAGTAGGCCTCCACGTCCCGGTGGCCGTACTCCAGGCGGACCGAGGCCGGGCGCAGGAAGCCCTGGGTGTCGACGGTGAGCGAGGGACGCCCGCGTATGCGCAGTGCCTCCCCGACCCGTTCGGCGAGGTCCCCCGGGCGGGCGGCCGGGGCGCCGTCGAAGGCTACGCGGGGTCGGCGGCCGCCGTCGGCCGGCTTCAGGTCGAGCAGACGCTCGGCCAGCAGGTCGCCGAGCCGTTCCCAGGTGATCGCTTCGAGTCGCACACGCCCCATGATGCGACAGGGAAGCGCCGTACCGGGGCGGGAGGCGTTCGGGGTGCGTCCGCCGTGCGATCGAACCCGTGCCCGGGCCTGGTCAGACGGCGTTCCGGCTCCCGCCGGGTAGTTCCCCGGACCCGCCCGGAGGGGAATGAACCCCCTATGGCGCCTCTCGCAACTCCCCCGCCCCGTACCGGTCTTGTCGCCATCCAACCCATCCGCCGGCGGCACTGCGCGGAGTGTCATGCGGGACCGTTGCAGATGCTCGTGCTGGAGGACGGCGCGCCGCGGTGTCTCGACTGTGCCGACCTCGGGCATCTGGTGTTCCTGCCGCGCGGCGACACGGCGTTGACCCGGCGGTCGCGGGAGGAGAGTGAGCTGTCGGCGGTGGTCGTGCGGTTCAACCGGCGCCGCAGCCGTTACGAGCGGCAGGGCGTCCTCGTGGAGGAGGCGGGGCTCACCCGGGCGGAGCAGCGTTGCCTGGTGGACGCGGAGGCCCGGCGGCGGCGCCGGGCGCGGGACGCTCGGCGGCGGGCACGGGAGGACGTGCGCTTCGCGGAGGGGTTCGCGGAGGAGATACGCCGGCTGTTTCCGGGGTGTCCGGCGGAGCGGGCGCGGGAGATCGCCGCGCACGCGTCGGTGCGGGGCAGCGGACGGGTGGGGCGGAGTGCGGCGGGGCGGGCGTTGTCCGAGGGGGCGGTGACCTCGGCGGTCGTGGCGTCCGTGCGGCACATGGACACGCCGTACGACCAGTTGCTGATGAGCGGCGTGCCAAGGCACGAGGCGCGGCGGCGGATCTCGGCGGCAGTGGAGACGACGTTGCGGGCGTGGCAGGCGGAGGTGTCGGGGGTGGGCTGACGGTGGCCGAAGGGGGCGGACGGTGGCCGGAAGACGGTCGGACGTGGTCGGTAGCCGGAAGACGGTCGGAGGCGGTCGGGCGGCAGGACGTGGTCGGAGACGCTCGGGCGGCAACACGTGGTCGGAAGGCGGTCGAACGAGGGCGGGAGGGCGACCTCGGGCTCGCGCTGCGGCGCTCCTCGCCTCATGGCCGTCGCCGTCACCCATCTCCGTCACCCTTCGAGGCCACCCATCGTCGTTCGCCTGTCGCGCTCTCCCTGGACGTTCGCACATGCGCCGGCGCCGCTCGGCCATGGTCGCCGTTCTCGTCCAGGGTTTGACTGGTGGTGACGGATGTGGCCGGGCAGGGACTCGGCGGGATGCGGGAGTTGACGTTGACATGATCGATGGGCCTTACTTCGTCCTGGTCGTGATCGGAGTGGTCGGGACCGGCCTGGTGGCCGGGGTCTTCTGCGCCTTCTCGACCTTCGTGATGCGCGGGCTCGCCGTGCTGCCACCCGCGCAGGGTGTCGCCGCGATGAAGGCGATCAATGTGACCGCGCTGATGCCGGCGTTCATGCTGCTGTTCATCGGGACGGCGGTGCTGTGCGCGGTGATCGCCGTGGTGACGTTCGTGCTCTGGCCGGACGAGGGCACCGTGGAGCTGCTGCTGGGCAGCGCGCTGCACCTGTTCGGTTCGTTCGGGGTGACCATGGTGGCGAACGTGCCCCGCAACGAGTCGCTGGCCAAGCTGGAAGCGGGCACCCAGGAGGCGGCCGCCTACTGGCCGACGTATGTGCGCGAGTGGACCGCGTGGAACCACATACGTACGGTCGCCTCCGCCGCCGCTGCCGTGTCGTATGTGCTGGCCCTCAGCTGACCTGTCCGCTGCCCCGTCCGCCGCCCCCGTCCGCCGCTCTGCGCGGGTCGCCGGTGGGACGTATCGTGGCCGGAGGAGTGCGACCGCTGACGCACGGCTCCAGCACGTCACACGCGCACGCGAGGAAGACGGCCATGGCCGATCCCAAGGGTTTCATGACCACCCCCCGCCAGGACTGGCCGCGCCGGCCCGTCGAGGAGCGGGTCCGGGACTGGGACGAGGTGTACGTCCCTGGAGCGTTGCTGCCCATCGTCAGCAAGCAGGCCGACCGCTGCATGGACTGCGGCATACCGTTCTGCCACGACGCCTGTCCGCTGGGCAATCTGATCCCCGAGTGGAACGACCTGGTGTCGCGGGAGGACTGGCGGGCGGCCGCCGACCGGCTGCATGCGACGAACAACTTCCCCGAGTTCACGGGGCGGTTGTGTCCGGCGCCGTGCGAGGCGGGGTGTGTGCTGGCGATCAACCAGCCCGCCGTCACCATCAAGAACGTCGAGTGTGCCATCGCCGACCGGGCCTGGGAGGACGGTTTCGCACAGCCGCGTCCGCCGGACCGGCTGTCCGGGCGGACGGTCGCCGTGATCGGGTCGGGGCCCACCGGGCTCGCCGCGGCACAGCAGCTGACCCGGGCCGGCCACACGGTCGCCGTGTTCGAGAAGGACGACCGGATCGGCGGGCTGATGCGGTACGGCATCCCCGAGTTCAAGATGGAGAAGCACCATCTGGAGCGCCGGATCGAGCAGATGCGGGCCGAGGGCACGAAGTTCCGTACGTCGACGGCGGTCGGGCGGGACGTCGGGGCGGCCGAGCTGCGCTCGCGCTACGACGCGGTCGTGATCGCCACCGGGGCCACGGCCTGGCGTGAACTGCCCGTGCCCGGGCGGGAGTTGAGCGGCATCCAGCAGGCGATGGAGTACCTCCCGCTGGCGAACCGGGTGTGCGAGGGGGATCTGGAGGCGTCCCCCATGTCCGCCGCCGGGAAGCATGTCGTCATCGTCGGCGGCGGGGACACGGGAGCCGACTGTCTGGGCACCGCCGTGCGGGAGGGCGCGGCGTCCGTGACCCAGCTGGACATCTACGCCCAGCCGGGCGCCGACCGGGACGAGGACGCCGAGCCCTGGCCGACGTACCCGAAGATCTACCGTATGTCGGCGGCGCACGAGGAGGCGCGCGATCTGGAGACGGCACCCGCGGCGGACGCGGACGCGCGACTGTTCGCGGCGTCCACGCTTCGCTTCACGGGCGACGCCGACGGGCACGTACGGTCGCTGCACCTGACCGAGGTCGACGCCGGGCGCCGCCCGCTGCCGGGCACCGGGCGGGAGCTGCCGGCCGACCTCGTGCTGCTCGCCCTCGGCTTCTCGGGACCGGACCGGGGAGACGGTCTGATCGACCAGCTGGGGATAGCGGTGGAGCCTCGCGGCACGATCACACGGGATGCTGGTTTCGCGACGAACGCGCCCGGCGTCTTCGCCGCGGGGGATGCTGCCCGAGGGCAGTCGCTCATCGTGTGGGCCATCGCCGAGGGGCGGGCGGTGGCGGCGGCCGTCGACCGCCATCTGACGGGGAATTCGCGGTTGCCGGCGCCGATCTCGCCGTACGACCGGCCCATGACCGTCTGACGGGACGGAACGAGCTGCGGCCCGGGCGCGGACCTCGTCGGGGACCCCGTCGTCGGCCACCAGGGTCACCGCCTCCGCCAGGGCCAAGCCGCGTGCCCCTTCTCGGTCAAGTGAGGAGGTGGCGGACCACGGACATCGCGCCGGACGGCGACCCGGTGCCCTGCCGCCGAGGTCCTGTCCTCCTGACTGAGGAGGAGCCGCACACGGCCTGATCCTGCCCGGGGAGGAGCCGAGGAGTGCTGCCTGTGGACGAGTCGCCCCGTCCCGGCATACTGCTGCATTCTGATTTGTTCTCCCACATGTCCGAAAAATGACTTCTGGGCTACATGGATGCGAACAGGAGTGGGATCATCGGAGCAGGAGGCGTGCTGTCACCGCACCCGGCCCGGACCCGGGTATGAAACCGGGCCGGTAGCGGCTCGCCCCATCCTTCGTTCCGCCGTCAGGCGCAGGGCCACCCCAGCGCGTCCCCCCTGTTGGCGGTCGGTCCTGGAGGGTGTTCGATGACGACGCTCGACGAACGTCACGGCGAAAGTGCGCGCGACGGGGAAGAGCACCGGGGCGACGTCGCCCTCGGCTCGGTCGAGGCATACGGCCCGGCCGTCGTCCCGCTGGGTCAGCCCGACGCCGCGCTCTCCCGTTCGATCGGTTCCAAGGCCGCGAACCTTGCCCGTGCGGCCCGCGCCGGGCTGCCCGTGCTGCCCGGGTTCGTGATCCCGGACCGCGCCGTAGGCGACACGGTCGCCCTGCGACGCGCCTGGGACGAGCTGTCCGAAGGCGGCGCCCGCCCCCTCGTCGTACGGTCCTCGTCGCCCCAGGAGGACACGGCCGAGTCGTCCCTGGCGGGCCAGTTCGCCTCGGTGCTCGACGTCCGCGGCTGGCTGGGCTTCCGTTCGGCCGTACAGGCCGTGCTCGACTCGGCGCACCGGCCCGACGGATCCACGGCACCCATGGCGGTGCTGGTGCAGCCGATGCTGACGGCACGCGTCGGCGGCGTGATGTTCGGTGCCGACCCGGTGGCGGGGCGGGCCGACCGGATCCTGGTCAGCGCGGTGCGCGGCGGGCCGGACAGCCTGGTCAGCGGCGTGCAGGCCGGCACCGACTACTGGCTGAGCGGGCATGGCCGCCTCTTGCGGACCGAGTCGTCGCAGACGCCACAGCCCCCTCACACCCCTCAGACCTTGCAAACCCTTCAGCCCTTGCAAACCCCTCAGCCCTCTCAGAGCTCGAAGGCCCCTCAGAGCTCGCAGGTCCCGCAGACCTCGCAGACCTCGCCGAGGTCGTGGCGCGAGTCGTCGTGGGGCCCGAGGGTGGCGGCCCGCGAAAACGGCCCGCTGCTCACGCGCGGCGAGTTGTTCCGGCTTGCGCGGCTCGCGCGACGGGTCCGGCGGGTCTTCGGTGGGCCACAGGACGTCGAGTTCGGGTTCGACGCGGACGGTCGGCTGTGGCTGTTCCAGAGTCGGCCGATCACCGCGATGGCGGCTCGACCGGCACGCGGTGCGCGGCTGCTCGGGCCAGGTCCGGTGGCGGAGACGCTGCCGGAGCAGCTGGCGCCCCTGGAGGAGGACCTGTGGATGGCGCCGATGGCCCGCGGACTCGCCGCCGCACTCGACATCGGGGGCACCGCGCCGCGTCGGCTGCTGAGGTCGGTGCCGGTCGTCACGACGGTGGGTGGGCGCGCCGCCGCCGACCTGCGTCTTCTGGGCACCGTCCCACCCCGGCACCGCTGGCTCGCGCTGCTCAACCCGGCGCCAGGAGCGCGTCGGCTCGGCGCGGCCTGGCGGGTGGGCCGCCTGGCCTCCTCCCTGCCCGGGCTGGCGACCGACCTCGCCGCCGACGTGGACCGCCACCTCGCCGAGATCCCGTCGCCCGCCGAGCTCTCCGCCCGCGCCCTGGCCACCGAGCTGCGCTGGACCCGCCGGGTCCTGGTCTCCCTGCACGCCCAGGAGGCCCTCGCCGGCGCCCTACTCGACGAACCGCCCAGAAGCCGCACAGCGGCCGGCACGGCCCTCACCGCCCTGGCCGAGGCCCGCGCCCTGGGCATACCCGACGATCAGGTGACCGCCACCAACCCCATGCTCCTCGCCCTCACCGCCCCGAGCCTGCGCGGACGGGGGCGACTGCCGGGCGGGTCCGTACCGGGCCAGGTCAACGGCAGTCATCCGCCCGCCCTCGACCCGGCGCTACCGAGCGCCCCCGCGAGCGCCACCTCCGCCTGCCACCCGACTGCCCACCCCACCACTCACTCACCGACCGTCACCCCGACCACTCACCCACCGACCACCACCCCCACCACTCACTCAGCGACCACCGGCCCCACCACCACCGCCACCGCACACCCCACGAACTCCCACACATCCCCTCCCATCACCACACCCCGCACCTCCCCCACACCCCGCACCTCCCTCACCGCCCTCCCACCCCGTGAAGCCCTACGTCTCCGCATCCGCTGGGTGCAGGAGCTGCAAGTGCGACTCGTGCGCGAAGTGGCGCGGCGACTGGGGATTTCCAGGGAGCGCGTCGGGCTGTTGCGGTGGCCGGAGCTGGTCGCCGTGCTGGGCGGCGGCGCCGTTCCCGGTGACCTGCACGCGCGCGTGCCGCGGGCCGAGTCGCCCCCGCTGCCGGACGCGTTCCGGCTCGCGGACGGTCAGGTCGTGGTCGCCGAGCGCGGGGGCCGCCGGGGCGAAGGCCTGCGGGGCGTGTCCGCCGGCCGCGTCGTCGGCACCGTGTGGGACGGCACGGGGCCCCGGCCGACGGACGCCGTGCTGGTCGTACGCACCCTGGACCCCGCGCTCGCCCCGCTGCTGCCCGGTCTCACCGCTCTGGTCGCCCAGACCGGCAGCCCGTTGTCCCATCTGGCCGTCCTGGCAAGGGAGTTCGGGCTCCCCGCGGTCGTCGGCGCCACGGACGCCGTACGCCGCTTCCCGCCTGGCTCCCGGCTCACCGTCGACGGGACCGCCGGTGACGTACGACTGGGGGACGCGTCATGAGAAGGATCGCGTACGTCTTCGGAGCGCTGGTCGCGACCGGCGCGGGCACCTATCTGATCGTCTATCTGTACCGCTGGCAGTGGCAGCGGGCGATGATCTGCGGGGTGTTGCTGCTGGTCGTCGAGGTGATGCTGTTCGGTCTGGTGACTCTGGGGCGGCTGAGCCGGATCGAGGAGCGGCTGCGCGACACCGACCGGCGACAGCGGGAGCTGGACGCCCGCACGGAGGACGTGCTGACGCGGCTGCGGGAGCCGGCCGAGGCACGCGAGGAGACGCGGTTCCGTTGGCTGGAGGACCCGACGGAACGGTCGTACGTCTTCGTGCCGGTGCTGATGGTCGCCGGGGTGGTGCTGTCCGGGCTCGCCTGGGTGGTGCAGAAGGTCGCGTCGGCCACGGCCAGGCCGGCCGAGCGGCGCATGGCCGGGCGGCTGGCCGTCCTCGCCGCCCCCGACCCGGCGACCACTCCCGGCGGCACGGCCGATCCCGGCGCCGTGGACGACCTGGACGACCTGGACGACCTGCCACCGCTGGGCGCCACGACCTCCCCGAGCCGTATCGCCCGCCGGACCACCGTCGCCGTCGTCGGCGCCGCTCTGCTCGCCGCGCTGGTCGCGGGGCTCGCCGACCTCACCCAGACCCGGGAGGAGGAGGCGAACGACAGCGAGGCGACCTCCGTGGTCGTCAAGGTCGACCTGCGGGGCGCGGACCTGTCGGCAGCGCGGCGCTCGCTCGCCGCGCAGCAGATCTGGACGGCCTGCCGGGACTCCACGTCCATCCCGCTGCGCCACGTGGCCCTGGGCGATCTGGGCGACGGCATGTTCGCCGGGGTCGTGCGGCCCGCGCTCACCGAGCACGACCTGATGCGGCTGCGCGGCTGCCTGGAGGACGCGACGCTGGAACAGGCCCATCTCACGGTGGTCGCGGTGGGTGACGCGGACGCGGACGACGACTGAACAGACCCACGACGGCGACCGAGCGGCACACGTGAGCGCACGTGAGATACATCGCATAAAACGGACAAAGTGCCCATTGATCGCGAAGCCGGGGGTACTCTGCCAACTGCGCCCTCGTCCCCTAGTCCCCCGGGTCGCTCATGGCTGTTCTCACCGCAACCCTGCCCCGCCCTGCCCTCCGCCGCCGCCCGCTTCCACAGCGCGCCCTGCGGATCCTCCTGGGCGTCCTCATCGGCTACCTCGTCCTATGGGCCGTGGGCGCCGGCAGCATCCTGGGCCTGTCGTACCTGGCCCGGCAGGAGACCGCGGCCCCCCTCGGCACCCGCAGCGTCCAAGGCGTGAACCACTTCCAGCCGGTGGACCGCGACGGCCGTCTGTGGCGCGGCTCCGCCCCCTCCCCCGCCGGTTACCGGGCGCTGGCGAGCATGGGCATCACGACCGTGGTCGACCTGCGTGGCGAGGACTTGAGCGCGGCCCAGCTGGCCGAACCGGGCAAGGCCGGACTCAAGGCCGTACGCATGCCGATCCGCGACGGACAGACGCCGTCGCCCCAGCAGGTGCAGAACTTCCTGCACGCCGTCTCCTCGGCCTCCGGCCCGGTCTTCGTGCACTGTGGCGCGGGAGTCGGCCGTACGGGCGCGATGGTGGCCGCCTACCTCGTGCACACCGGCGAGGAGTCGCCCTCGCAGGCGGTCCGGCGCAACCTCGCGGTCGGACCGCCCTCGATCGAGCAGATCTACTACGGGCTGAACCTCAGCCCGGCCAAGGCGGAGCAGCCTCCGCTGCCGGTCGTGGTCATCAGCCGCCTGGTGGACGCTCCGCGGCGCATGATGTCGTACCTGTAGGCATGTTCGGCAAGAACGTCCGGCGAGTACGCCCAGCAGGTGCCTCAGCAGGTATGCCCAGCAGGTGCGTCAGCAGGTATGCCCGGTGGGCACGCCTAG
>CBFGZZ010000042.1:0-33868 GCA_965653385.1 uncultured Streptomyces sp.
GTCGACGGCCGAGTGCAGGACCGTACGGGCGTCCGCCGCGCTGCGGACGTCGAGGACGCCCCCGACGACCAGTTCGGCGTGGTCGCCCCTGATGTGCATATGCGCTCCCCAAGCGTGCGTCGTTGCTCCGCGATGCGTTGCCTGTGCTGTTCCTGTGCCTGTGTTCGCTATGAGTCTTCGCTGTGGCCGGTGATGCAACCTCTGACTGCGTTCAGCGGTCAGAGGTTGCCGTCTGTAAGCGAACCGATACCGAATTCACCCCATCGCGTGATGGGCGCGGGGCGTGTGCGGTGGTCTACGAAACCTCAGTAGCTGTAAAAGCCTTGCCCGCTCTTGCGGCCGATGTCACCCGCGTCCACCATCCGGCGCATCAGCTCCGGCGGGGCGAACTTCTCGTCCTGGGACTCGGTGTAGATGTTGCTGGTGGCGTGCAGCAGGATGTCGACGCCGGTGAGGTCGGCCGTGGCGAGCGGGCCCATGGCGTGGCCGAAGCCCAGCTTGCAGGCGAGGTCGATGTCCTCGGCGGTGGCGACGCCCGACTCGTACAGCTTGGTGGCCTCGACGACGAGGGCCGAGATCAGCCGGGTGGTGACGAAGCCGGCGACGTCCCGGTTGACGACGATGCAGGTCTTGCCGACGGACTCGGCGAACTCCCGCGCGGTGGCGAGGGTTTCGTCGCTCGTCTTGTAGCCGCGGACCAGCTCGACGAGCTGCATCATCGGCACCGGCGAGAAGAAGTGGACGCCGACGACCCGCTCGGGCCGCTCGGTGGCCGCCGCGATCTTGGTGATCGGGATCGCGGAGGTGTTGGAGGCGAGCACGGTGTCGTCCCGCACGATCTTGTCGAGCGCGCGGAAGATCTCGTGCTTGACCTCGAGCTTCTCGAAGACCGCCTCGATGACGACGTCCGCGTCGGCGGCGGCGTCCAGGTCGGTGGTCGCGGTGATACGGGCGAGGGCGGCGTCGGCGTCGTGCGCCTCCAGCTTGCCCTTGCTGACGAACTTGTCGTACGACGCCTTGATGCCGTCTGTGCCACGCCTGAGAGCCTCGTCGGTGACGTCCCTGAGGACGACGTCCCACCCCGCCTGAGCGGAGACCTGGGCGATCCCGGAACCCATCAAGCCGGCGCCGATGACGGCAAGCTTCCGTGCCACTGTTGCGACTCCCCTTTGAAACGCCTTACACCCTGTTTACGTTGCTTCTTCGGCGGACCTTAGCGCTCGTGAGGGACTGTGTGACCGGTTAGTAACGCGAGTCACGTCTCATCTGACGGACATCACACCGGCTCGGGTCATTCCACGCCCCGTACGGCGTAGTTGAGCACCTTCTCGCTCAACAGCTCCTCGTTGTCGTCGAGAAGTACGAGCATCTGGCGTGGCACTTCGTCCGGATTGCACCCCTTGAGCATCTCGCGGCCGACGGCGACGAAGACCGTCTGATGGATCCAGGAGATCTGACCGGCGATCAGCCCCGGCAGGGGGGCGCCGTCGGACGCGCCGGCCTCCTCGCGCAGGGTCGCTTCGAGGTGGTCGTGGATCTCCTGCTGGAGGCTCCACAGCCGCGAGCGCAGCGGCGGCGCCTCGTGGATGACGCGTATGAAACGGTCGTAGCCCTCCATGAGGCCGAGCCGGGGCGAGACCGCCTCCGCCTCGGCGCGCATCTCCCGCAGCACGGCCCGGGCACGGCGGCCTCCGCCACCTCCGCGATGGCCTCCGGCGCGAGAACGCGACGGCGCACATGCTGTACGGCGGCCTGGTCGCGCTCGGCTTCACCGCACTGGCCGTGACAGTCGGCACACGCGTGTTCCGAACCGCCGGAGCGTAACTACGCTGGTCACATGGTCAATCTCACGCGCATCTACACCAGGACCGGCGACCAGGGCACCACCGCCCTCGGCGACATGAGCCGGGTCGCCAAGACCGACCTGCGGATCTCGGCGTACGCCGACGCCAACGAGGCGAACGCGGTGATCGGCACGGCCATCGCGCTGGGCGGCCTCGACGAGGAGGTCGTCAAGGTCCTCACCCGGGTGCAGAACGACCTGTTCGACGTGGGAGCGGACCTGTCGACGCCGGTGGTGGAGAACCCGCAGTTCCCGCCGCTCAGGGTCGAGCAGTCCTACATCGACAAGCTGGAGGCGGACTGCGACCACTTCCTGGAGGGGCTGGAGAAGCTGCGCTCCTTCATCCTCCCGGGCGGCACGGCGGGCGCGGCGCTGCTGCACCAGGCCTGCACGGTCGTACGCCGGGCGGAGCGCTCGACGTGGGCGGCGCTGGAGGTGCACGGCGAGGTGATGAACCCGCTGACGGCGACGTATCTGAACCGGCTGTCCGACCTGCTCTTCATCTTGGCGAGGACGGCGAACAAGGCCGAGGGCGACGTCCTCTGGGTCCCTGGCGGGGAACGCTGACCAGGCCGGCTTCCGGCCGGGTAGCGGGTTCGGCGCCAGCGGGTTCCAGGCGACCACCAACGGGGGTGCCCGGCGGGGAGTGCCAGGTACTCTCGCGTGACCGCTGGAACAGGCCCAGTGCGACGAGTGCGCCGCCGACGCACATCAGCACCAGGCCGACCTTCGTCAGGGTGACCACCGGGACGTCCAGGTCCTCGGTGAACAGCCACAGCGGCAGGCCGACCAGGAAGGTGGCGGCGCCCTCCAGGAGGTTCTTCGACGACTGGCTCATGAGCGGACACGCTCCTTGTCCGTGAGCCGGGACGAGTCCTCGGCGTCGACGGGGGCCTTCTTCGGCCAGATCCAGTACCCGAGGGCGATCAGCCCGTAGATGCCGACCGTGCGGATCGCCACCCACTGGAAGGCGCGCAGGGAGCTGATGTCACCGGAGTCGCCGACGTACCAGACCGCGAGCTGGAGCAGGCCCAGGGCCACCGCTCCCCCGAACACCGCCCGCAGCCACAGTTCTGCCTCGTGGCGGGCGCGGGCGCGGCCGTAGCGGGGCGGCTTCGTCGGGGGCGGGCCGCCGCCGAGGCGATGCGCCGCATGACCGTCCAGCCAGCGGATCGTGTAGTGGCCGTAGGCGACGGTGTAGCCGATGTACAGCGCGGCCACGCCGTGCTCCCAGCCCGGCTCCGCGCCGTTCTTCAGGTCCACCGCCGTCGCCACGAACAGGACCAGCTCGAGCACCGGCTCGCACAGCAGCAACACCACGCTCGTACGGCGCCACTTCAGCAGGTAGCGGACGGCCAGGCCCAGGGCCAGCAGTACCCAGAAGCCGACCTCGCAGGCGATGATGAGGGCGACGATCACAACATGCTCCCTTCGGTCACCCTTCCAGGCTCCCGACGGCCGCGGCCCCTTTCGTCGTCGGCGGTGACGAATTCGCCGTACATCGAAAGATGCAGTCCAGGACCCTCCCCCGGAATCAGGCATCGGCCGCGGCCACCGTGTTGGATGGAGTCATGGCCTTCCCGCGCCCGCACCGCTTCGACGTGTACATCGCCACCGGCGGGCTGCTCGGGGGTCTGCTGCTGGTGGGCATCGGTCTGGCCACGCGGCCCGCCAAGGATCC
Organism: uncultured Streptomyces sp.; assembly: GCA_965653385.1. GTDB lineage: Bacteria > Actinomycetota > Actinomycetes > Streptomycetales > Streptomycetaceae > Streptomyces. The sequence continues at coordinate 3,525 of CBFGZZ010000042.1, forward strand.
GATCACGCTCTTCGACGGCCCCTGGCCGATCCTGGTGCCGCTCACCGTGATGGCCGGCTGCGAGCTGCTGCGCCGGGCGGCGCCGCGTGCGGCCCTGCTGATCGGCACGCCCGCGATCTGCGCGGACGTCTTCACCCAGGGCAACCTGGCCACGATCCTGATGTTCACCGACATCATCTACGCGACCGTGCTCTACGGCCCGCTCGCCTCGGCCCGCCGGATCCAGCGGATCACCGGACTGCTCACGGTGGCCGGGACCCTGGTGCCGTTCGCGGTGTGGCGGGTCCCGGAGGCGCTGCTGATCGGTGTGGTCGTCGGCGTCGTGGCCTACGGGCCCGCCGCCACCGGCTGGATCGTCCGCAACCACCGCGACGCCGCCGAGGCCGCCCGGCTGCGCGCCGAACAGACCGCACTGCTGGCCGAGATGGACCGCGCCCAGGCCGTGACGTCGGAACGCGCTCGGATGGCACGCGAGTTGCACGACATGGTCGCCAACCATCTCTCCGCCATCGCCATCCACTCCACGGCCGCGCTCTCCATCGACGATCCGAAGACCTCCCAGGAAGCCCTTTCGGTCATCCGCGAGAACAGCGTCGAAGGGCTCGCCGAGATGCGCCGGCTCATCGGCATCCTGCGCGACGCCGGCGGTGACACCGAGCCGGTCGCCGCACCCACGCTCGACGGCCTCGACGCGCTGGTCGAGGGTGCCCGTGTCAACGGCCTCGACGTGCACCTCGACGCGGAGCAGTGCAGCGTCCCCGCCCCCGTCGAGCTCGCCGCCTACCGCATCGTCCAGGAGGCCCTGACCAACGCCCTCAAGCACGCCTCCCCCGGTCGGGTCACGGTCGCGCTCGCCCATCGCGACGGCTCCCTTGCCGTCACCGTGACCAGCCCCTTCGGTGACCGCGACGGTCCGCGCGCGCCTGGCTCCGGCGCCGGGCTCGTCGGGATGCGGGAGCGCGTCGAGCTGCTGAGCGGCGCGTTCGAGGCCGGTCCCGTCGACGACCCGGGCTCGACGGACGGCAAGATCTGGGTCGTACGCGCCACGCTTCCCGTGACCGAAGGAGACAGAGAATGATCCGCGTCCTGGTCGCCGAGGACCAGTCCGCCGTCCGCGCCGGGCTGGTCCTCATCCTGCGCAGCGCGCCCGATGTCGAGGTGGTCGGCGAGGCGGCGGACGGCGAGCAGGCGGTGGCCCTGGCCCGTGAGCTACGGCCCGACCTTTTGCTGATGGACGTACAGATGCCGCGCCTCGACGGGGTGTCGGCGACCCGTCAGGTGGTCGCCGAGCGGCTGGCCGACGTCCTCGTGCTGACCACCTTCGACCTCGACGAGTACGTCTTCGGGGCGCTGCGCGCCGGGGCGTCCGGGTTCCTGCTCAAGAACACCGAGGCCAAGGACCTGCTGGCGGCCGTCCGCACGGTGGCGCGCGGCGAGGGCCTGATCGCCCCGGCCGTGACCCGGCGTCTGATCGCCGAGTTCGCCGCGAAGCCGGTGCGGGAGCCGACGGCCGACCCGGCCGTCCTCGACGCCCTCACCCGGCGCGAGCGCGAGGTGCTGTCCTGTCTCGGCGAGGGACTGTCCAACGCCGACATCGCGGTACGGCTCGACATGGCCGAGGCGACGGTGAAGACCCACGTCAGTCGTCTGCTGGGGAAGCTGGAGCTGCGCAGCCGGGTGCAAGCGGCGGTGTTGGCGCAGGAGTTGGGGATCTAGGGGTTCGGGGAACGGCCGTATACGAGAGTGGTCCAGACCTATTGACCCGTGGTCCAGACCTTTCTATTCTCGCGGCACCGTGGGCGTGAAGGCTCAGTCACGCCCCCAAGACCCCCAAGGAGGCGCGTGATGCGCTTCAGACACAGAGCCGTGGCAGGGTTCGCGACCCTGTTGCTCCCGCTGGCCGGTCTGGTCGGCCTCGCGAGCCCGGCCGAAGCCGCGACGTCCGCCACCGCCACCTACGCCAAGACCCAGGACTGGGGCTCCGGCTTCGAGGGCAAGTGGACGGTGAAGAACACCGGCACCAGCTCCCTCAGCTCCTGGACCGTCGAGTGGGACTTCCCCTCCGGCACCTCCGTCACCTCCGCCTGGGACGCCGACGTCACCTCGTCCGGCACCCACTGGACCGCCAAGAACAAGTCCTGGAACGGCACCCTCGCGCCCGGCGCCTCCGTCTCCTTCGGCTTCAACGGCACCGGCTCCGGCTCCCCCGCCAACTGCAAGCTGAACGGCGGCAGCTGCGACGGCGGCACCACTGAGCCCGGCGACAACGCGCCCAGCGCCCCCGGCACCCCCAGCGCCTCCGACATCACCAACACCTCGGTGAAGCTGAGCTGGACCGCCGCCACCGACGACAAGGGCGTCAAGAACTACGACGTCCTGCGCGACGGCGCCAAGGTCGCCACCGTGACGACCACGTCGTACACGGACACCGGCCTCACCGCCGGCACCGACTACTCCTACACCGTCCAGGCCCGCGACACCGCCGACCAGACCGGCCCGGTCAGCGGCGCCCGCGCGGTGCGCACCACCGGCGGCACCACCGAACCGCCGCCCACCGGCGACAAGGTCAAGCTCGGCTACTTCACCGAGTGGGGCGTCTACGGCCGTAACTACCACGTCAAGAACCTGGTGACCTCGGGCTCCGCCTCGAAGATCACCCACATCAACTACGCGTTCGGCAACGTCAAGAACGGTCAGTGCACCGTCGACGACACCTACGCCGCCTACGACAAGGCCTACACCGCCGACCAGTCCGTCAGCGGCACCGCCGACACCTGGGACCAGCCGCTGCGCGGCAACTTCAACCAGCTGCGCCAGCTGAAGGCCAAGTACCCGCACATCAAGGTGCTGTACTCCTTCGGCGGCTGGACCTACTCCGGCGGCTTCGGCCAGGCCGCCGCCAACGCGGCCGCGTTCGCCAAGTCCTGCAAGGCCGTCGTGGAGGACCCGCGCTGGGCCGACGTCTTCGACGGCATCGACATCGACTGGGAGTACCCGAACGCCTGCGGCCTGACCTGCGACACCTCCGGCCCCGCGGCCTTCAAGAACCTGATGTCGGCGCTGCGCACCGAGTTCGGCCCGAACTACCTGGTCACCGCGGCCATCACCGCCGACGGCTCCTCCGGCGGCAAGATCGACGCGGCCGACTACGGCGGCGCCGCCCAGTACCTCGACTGGTACAACGTGATGACGTACGACTACTTCGGCGCCTTCGACAAGGACGGTCCGACCGCCCCTCACTCCCCGCTCACGTCCTACCCGGGGATCCCGCAGGCGGGCTTCAACTCCGCCGACGCGATCGCCAAGCTGAAGTCGAAGGGCGTACCCTCCGCCAAGCTGCTGCTCGGCATCGGCTTCTACGGCCGCGGCTGGACCGGCGTCACCCAGGCCGCCCCCGGCGGCTCGGCGACCGGCGCGGCCCCCGGCACCTACGAGGCCGGCATCGAGGACTACAAGGTCCTGAAGAACTCCTGCCCCGCGAACGGCACCGTCGCCGGCACGGCGTACGCCTACTGCGGCAACAACTGGTGGTCCTACGACACCCCGTCGACGATCGCCGGGAAGATGTCCTGGGCCAAGAACCAGGGCCTGGGCGGCGCGTTCTTCTGGGAGTTCAGCGGCGACACCAGCAACGGTGAGCTGGTGACCGCCATCAACAACGGGCTCAACTAGCGGACTTACCGAGCGACACAGACGTACTAAGCGACATTGACGCGCTGACCGGGCGGGGCTGCCTCAAGCCACGCGAGGAAACCGGTCAGCGCGTCTTCGCTCATGGCGAGTTCGAGGCGCGTGCCCCGGTGCAGACAGGTGAGGATCACCGCGTCGGAGAGCAGCGCCAGTTCCTCCTCGCCGTCCGGTACGCGGCGGCCGGCCACCTCGATGGCGGAGCGCTCCAGGATGCGGCGCGGGCGGTAGGCGTAGGAGAAGACGCGGTACCACTCGATGCGGTCGCCGTTGTAGCGGGCGACGCCGTAGGACCAGCCCTTGCCGTTGGTGTCGGGTTTCTCCGGGACGTCCCAGCGCAGGGAACAGTCGAAGGTGCCGCCCGAGCGCTGGATGAGTCTGCGGCGCAGGCCGAAGACGAACAACCCCAGCACCACGAGGGCGACGACGATTCCGCACACAGTCAGAGCGAGGACCATCGACACCGACCTCCTCGTCTCCTAGGTAACGGAACGGAAAAAACTTCCATATCTGCCTCAGCCGCGACCGGCACCGGATTGCTCCGGTCCCAGCCGCGGCTGAGTGACGTCATCGCGTGCGCTCCCCCAGAGCCTAAAGGGCTCGGGAGGTGACCTGGGGGGTCAGCGCGCCGTCGCCGCCCGCAGGCGGACCTCCGCGCGGCGCTCGGCGGACGCGTCGTCGTCCCCCTTCGCGCGCTCGAGTGCCCGCTCCGCGCGCTGGACATCGATCTCGTCCGACAGCTCGGCGATCTCGGCCAGCAGCGACAGCTTGTCGTCCGCGAAGGAGATGAAACCGCCGTGCACCGCGGCGATGACGGTTCCACCTTCACTCGTACGGATGGTCACCGGGCCCGACTCCAGCACACCGAGCAGCGGCTGGTGACCGGGCATGACGCCGATGTCGCCGGACGTGGTGCGCGCGACGACCAGGGTGGCCTGGCCCGACCAGACCTCACGGTCGGCGGCGACCAGCGCGACGTGCAGCTCAGCAGCCAAGGTGGCTCCTCGGGTCACCACCCGGCGGTTCTGCCGGGTGTTGGTTACAAGTCTAGTAGGCGTGAGAGAGGGGGCGGGACGAACCCCCGCCCCCTCCATCAAGAGCTCAATGGCTCAAGAGCACCGGTACGTCAGGAGACGCCCAGTTCCTTCGCGTTCTTCTTGAGGTCCTCAAGACCACCGCACATGAAGAACGCCTGCTCCGGGAAGTGGTCGAACTCACCGTCGCAGATCGCGTTGAACGCGGTGATCGACTCGTCCAGCGGCACGTCGGAGCCGTCCACACCGGTGAACTGCTTGGCGACGTGCGTGTTCTGGGACAGGAAGCGCTCGACGCGGCGGGCACGCTGGACGACCAGCTTGTCCTCCTCGCTGAGCTCGTCGATACCGAGGATCGCGATGATGTCCTGGAGGTCCTTGTACTTCTGCAGGATCCCCTTGACACGCATGGCGGTGTTGTAGTGGTCCGCCGCGATGTAGCGCGGGTCCAGGATGCGGGACGTGGAGTCCAGCGGGTCGATCGCCGGGTAGATGCCCTTCTCGGAGATCGGACGGGACAGAACCGTCGTCGCGTCGAGGTGGGCGAAGGTGGTGGCCGGGGCCGGGTCGGTCAGGTCGTCCGCGGGGACGTAGATCGCCTGCATCGAGGTGATCGAGTGACCACGGGTCGAGGTGATGCGCTCCTGGAGGAGACCCATCTCGTCGGCCAGGTTCGGCTGGTAACCCACCGCGGAGGGCATACGGCCGAGCAGGGTCGACACCTCGGAACCGGCCTGGGTGAAGCGGAAGATGTTGTCGATGAAGAACAGCACGTCCTGCTTCTGCACATCGCGGAAGTACTCCGCCATGGTCAGACCGGCCAGGGCCACGCGCAGACGGGTGCCCGGGGGCTCGTCCATCTGACCGAAGACCAGCGCGGTCTTGTCGATGACGCCGGACTCGCTCATCTCGTCGATGAGGTCGTTGCCCTCACGGGTGCGCTCACCGACACCGGCGAACACCGACACACCGTCGTGGTTGTTGGCGACGCGGTAGATCATCTCCTGGATGAGCACCGTCTTGCCGACGCCGGCGCCGCCGAACAGACCGATCTTGCCACCCTTGACGTACGGGGTGAGCAGGTCGATGCACTTGACGCCGGTCTCGAACATCTCGGTCTTCGACTCGAGCTCGTCGAAGTTCGGCGCCTTGCGGTGGATGGACCAGCGCTCGCCCTCGTACTGCTCGTCGACGTTCAGCACCTCACCGAGGGTGTTGAACACCTTGCCCTTGGTGAAGTCGCCGACCGGGACGGTGATGCCCTCGCCGGTGTCGGTCACCGCGGCCTGGCGGACCAGACCGTCGGTGGGCTGCATGGAGATGGTGCGGACCAGGCCGTCACCCAGGTGCTGGGCGACCTCCAGGGTCAGGATCTTCTTCTCGCCCGCGTTCGCCGGGTCGGCGACCTCGACGTGGAGGGCGTTGTAGATCTCCGGCATCGCGTCGACGGGGAACTCCACGTCGACGACCGGGCCGATGACCCGGGCGACGCGGCCCGTAGCCGTCGCGGTCTCAACAGTGGTGGTCATTAGCGGTCACTCCCCGCGGTCGCGTCGGCCAGGGCTGCGGAGCCACCGACGATCTCGCTGATTTCCTGGGTGATTTCGGCCTGGCGGGCCGCGTTGGCAAGCCGGGAGAGCGTCTCGATGAGCTCTCCGGCGTTGTCGGTGGCCGACTTCATCGCGCGCCGCGTGGCGGCGTGCTTGGAGGCGGCCGACTGGAGCAGCGCGTTGTAGATACGGCTCTCCACGTAGCGCGGCAGAAGGGCGTCGAGGACGTCCTCCGCCGAGGGCTCGAAGTCGTACAACGGAAGGAGTTCGCCCTTGGTGGGGGACTCCTCCGCGACCTCTTCGAGGCTGAGCGGCAGCAGACGCGCGTCCAGCGCCTGCTGGGTCATCATCGACACGAACTCGGTGTAGACGATGTGGAGCTCGTCCACGCCGCCCTCGGCCGTCTCCGTCTCGATCGCCTCGATCAGCGGGGCCGCGACCTTCTTGGCGTCCGCGTACGAGGGCTCGTCGGTGAAGCCGCTCCACGACTCCGCGATCTTGCGCTCACGGAAGTTGTAGTGCGCCACACCACGGCGGCCGACGATGTAGACGTCGACCTCCTTGCCCTCGCGCTCCAGGCGCTCGGTCAGCTGCTCCGCCGCCTTGATGGCGTTGGAGTTGAAGGCGCCGGCAAGGCCACGGTCGCTCGTCAGGAGCAGCACCGCGGACCGCGTGACCGTCTCGGCCTGCGTGGTCAGCGGGTGCTTGGTGTTCGAGCCGGTGCCGACCGCCGTGACCGCGCGGGTGAGCTCGGTCGCGTAGGGCGTGGAGGCCGCCACCTTGCGCTGCGCCTTGACGACGCGCGAGGCGGCGATCATCTCCATCGCCTTCGTGATCTTCTTGGTCGCGGTGACGGATCGGATGCGACGCTTGTAGACCCGGAGCTGGGCTCCCATGAGTCAGGTCCCTTCCTTACGTCACTTGGAGGCGCTGGTCGCCTTCGGGCCGGCCTCTTCGCCGAGCAGCTTGCCGTCCGCGGTCTCGAACTGCTTCTTGAACTCCGCGATGGCGTCGGCGACGGCGGTGAGCGTGTCGTCCGACATCTTGCCGCCCTCCTTGATGGAGGTCATGAGGCCCTGCTCCTTGCGGTGCAGGTACTCAAGGAGCTCCTTCTCGAAGCGGCGGATGTCGGCGACCGGCACGTCGTCCATCTTGCCGGTGGTGCCGGCCCAGACGGAGACGACCTGGTCCTCGGTGGACATCGGCTCGTACTGCGCCTGCTTCAGCAGCTCGACCATGCGCTGACCGCGCTCCAGCTGCGCCTTCGACGCGGCGTCCAGGTCGGAACCGAAGGCGGCGAACGCCTCCAGCTCACGGAACTGGGCGAGGTCCACGCGCAGACGGCCGGAGACCTGCTTCATCGCCTTGTGCTGCGCGGAACCACCGACTCGGGAGACGGAGATACCGACGTTCAGCGCGGGGCGCTGACCGGCGTTGAACAGGTCCGACTCCAGGAAGCACTGGCCGTCGGTGATGGAGATGACGTTGGTCGGGATGAACGCCGAGACGTCGTTGGCCTTGGTCTCGACGATCGGCAGACCGGTCATCGAGCCGGCGCCCATGTCGTCGGAGAGCTTCGCGCAGCGCTCCAGCAGCCGGGAGTGCAGGTAGAAGACGTCACCCGGGTAGGCCTCACGGCCCGGCGGGCGGCGCAGCAGCAGCGACACGGCGCGGTAGGCGTCAGCCTGCTTCGACAGGTCGTCGAAGATGATGAGGACGTGCTTGCCCTCGTACATCCACTGCTGACCGATGGCCGAACCGGTGTACGGCGCCAGGTACTTGAAGCCGGCCGGGTCGGACGCGGGGGCGGCGACGATGGTCGTGTACTCCAGCGCGCCGTTCTCCTCCAGCGCGCGGCGGACCGACGCGATCGTCGAGCCCTTCTGGCCGATGGCGACGTAGATGCAGCGGACCTGCTTGTTCGGGTCGCCGGTGCGCCAGTTGTCGCGCTGGTTGATGATCGTGTCGACGGCCAGGGCGGTCTTGCCGGTCTGACGGTCACCGATGATCAGCTGACGCTGGCCACGGCCGATCGGGGTCATCGCGTCGACGGCCTTGTAGCCGGTCTCCATCGGCTCGTGCACCGACTTGCGCTGCATGACCGTGGGGGCCTGCAGCTCAAGGGCACGACGACCGGACGTCTCAATCTCGCCGAGGCCGTCGATCGGGTTGCCGAGCGGGTCGACGACGCGGCCGAGGTAGCCCTCGCCGACGGCCACGGAGAGGACCTCACCGGTACGGGAGACCGGCTGACCCTCCTCGATGCCGCTGAACTCACCGAGGACGATGGCACCGATCTCGCGCTCCTCGAGGTTGAGGGCGAGGCCGAGGGTGCCGTCCTCGAACTTCAGCAGTTCGTTGGCCATGGCCGAGGGCAGACCCTCGACCTTCGCGATGCCGTCGCCGGCAAGGGTGACCGTACCGACCTCCTCGCGCGAGGCCGCGTCCGGCTTGTACGACTGGACGAAGTTCTCCAGCGCGTCCCGGATCTCCTCCGGCCGGATCGTGAGCTCCGCCATCTGGGTTCCCTGCTCTCCTTGTTGGGCCCGAAGTTTCACTTTGGGGGTCTGGGGGCGACCCCCAGGATTCTTCTGCACGGCCCAACCAGGGCCGTCGTAAGTACGTACTGCCTATGAAGTTGCTGTTCAGCTCGCCAGTCGGCGGCCGGCGTCCTCGATGCGGTCCGCGAGGGAGCCGTTGATGACCTCGTCACCGACCTGCACCCGGATTCCGCCGACGACCTCGGGGTCCACGTCGAGGTTGAGGTGCATCGGGCGGCCGTAGAGCTTCGCGAGGGCGGCGCCCAGGCGCTGCTTCTGCCGGTCGCTCATCGGCACCGCCGAGGTGACCACGGCCACCATCCGGTCCCGGCGGTCGGCGGCGAGCTTGGACAGGGACTCCAGTCCCGACTCCAGGCTACGTCCACGCGGCGCGGTCACAAGACGTGTGACCAGACGCTCGGTGGTCGCCTTGGCCCGGCCGCCCAGCAGGCTGCGCAGCAGCTCGCCCTTGGCCGATCCGGTGGCGGAGCGGTTGGTCAGCGCGGCACGCAGCTCGGTGCTCGAGGAGACGATCCGGCCGAACCGGAACAGCTCGTCCTCGACCTCGTCGAGCGTGCCCGCCTTCTGCGCGGCGGTGAGGTCGGCGGTGTCCGCCAGCTCCTCCAGCGCGTCCACCAGGTCGCGGGACTGCGACCAGCGGGAACGCACCATGCCGGCCAGCAGATCGGCGGTCTCGCCGCCGACCTGGCCGCCGAGCAGGCGCTGAGCAAGCTCGGCCTTGGCCTCGCCGGCCTGCGCCGGGTCGGTGAGGACCCGACGCAGCGACACCTCGCGGTCGAGCAGCGCGGTGACGGCGGCCAGCTCGTCGGCGAGCTTGGCCGCGTCGACGGACGTGTTGTCCGTCAGCGCGTCGAGACGCTCACGTGCGGCTGCCAGGGCCTCGCGGCTCGCTCCGTTCATCGTCCGGCCTCGGCCTTCTCCTCGAGCTCGTCGAGGAAGCGGTCGATCACGCGGCTCTGCCGGGCGTGGTCCTCGAGGGACTCACCGACGAGCTTGCCGGCCAGGTCGGTGGCAAGCTTGCCGACGTCCTGGCGCAGCGCGGAGGACGCGGCCTTGCGGTCGGCCTCGATCTGAGCGTGACCGGCGGCGACGATCTCCTCGCGCTGCCGCTGGCCTTCCGCACGCATCTCGGCGATGAGCGTGGCGCCCTGCTCCTGCGCCTCCTGGCGCAGACGCGCGGCCTCGTGCCGGGCCTCGGCGAGCTGAGCCTTGTACTGCTCAAGGACGCTCTGGGCCTCGACCTGAGCGGCCTCGGCCTTCTCGATTCCGCCTTCGATCGCCTCGCGGCGCTCCTCCAGAACCTTGTTGATGTTCGGAAGCAGCTTCTTCCAGAAGAAGAAGAACACGATGGCGAAGGCGATGGTGCCGACGAGCAGCTCGGGGCCCGGGGGAACGAGCGGGTTCTGCTTCTCCTCGGCCGCCAGCTGCTGTACCAGGTTGGCGATCACATCAGTGCCTTCCGTTGAAAGGTCTCGATCGTCAGGAACGTCGATTTAGTAGACGAACGGCATGACGATGCCGATGAGGGCGAGCGCCTCACAGAACGCGAAACCGAGGATCTGGTTGGCACGGATCAGACCGGCAGCCTCGGGCTGGCGGGCCAGGGCCTGGGTGCCGTTGCCGAAGATGATGCCGACGCCGACGCCGGGGCCGATGGCGGCAAGGCCGTAACCGATGGAACCGATGTTGCCTTCGACGGCGGCGAGGGTCTCAAGGGCAGCCATGCTGATTCTTCCTTCTCTTTCAGGACCGATGGGGGTTGGCCATCGGACGTTCTAGGGGGCTGGGGGTGGTGGTCGCTCAGTGGTGCTCGGCGAGAGCGCCCTGAACGTACGAGCAGGCCAGCAGCACGAACACGTACGCCTGGACGGCCTGGACGAAGAGCTCGAAGCCGATCATGACCACGGCCATCACGAAGGAGACACCGGCGGCCGGGATCATCCAACTGTTCAGCAGGTACCAGGAAGCGACGGTGAACATGACCAGCATCAGGTGGCCGGCGAACATGTTGGCGAACAGTCGCACCGCGTGCGTGAACGGCCGGACCAGCAGGTTCGAGAAGAACTCGATGACCATCACGAGCGGCAGTACCGGGCCCAGCGACTTGTCGTAGCCCGTGACGTTCTTGAAGAAGCCGACGAAGCCGTGCCGCTTGAAGGTCAGCGAGACCCACACGACCCAGACGATGGCGGCCAGCACCATCGGGTACGCGATGATCGACGAGACCGGGAATTGGGCCAGCGGGATCACGGACCAGATGTTCATGATCCAGATGAAGAAGAAGAGCGAGACCATGAAGGGGACGTACTTCTCGCCCTCACGCTTGCCGATGGTCTCGTACACGATGCCGCGGCGCACGAAGTCGTAACCGGCCTCGCCGATCATCTGCAGCTTGCCCGGCACCACCTTCGCCTTGCTGAAGGCAAGCGTGAAGAAGGTGACAACCAGCAGCGTGGTGATGAGGGCAAGCAGCATCACCTTGTTGAACTCGAACCCTCCGACCGTGGTGATCGGCTTGAAGAGGAACGAGTGCAGGCCCGGAGCCGGGAAGCCGCAGCCGTTGTCGGACATGATCCGACAGCTCCAGTCAAAGGCGAGCTGGGTCTGGTCAGCACTCACCGCGGACTCCTTCGGCATGACGCATGGGTACGGCAACCTCGTTGTGTCGGGCGCGGCGCGCAGCCGCGGTTCGGCACGGGACTGGTGTTACGGATGTGGGGGCGGCTGAGGGGCATCGAGCCTCGCGATTGAGCAGGCGTCAGCTCAGATGCCCGCGCCCGCGATGCCGCAGTTGGCACCGGACGATAGCAGGACTTCTCACACGCATTTATCTCGGCCCTACCCCTCACGACGAGTGCCCCGATTTTTCGGGCTTCCCGCCCGAGGAGTCGGGTTCGACGTAGAGGATCTTGGCCTTCATGTGGGCCCGGGTCTGGGCCGCGATCCACGCGAGGGTGGTGGCGATCAGAGTGATCGCGAAAGCCTTGGGGTTGAACAGCGTGGTGTTCTTGAACGCGCTCAGAAAGACGAACAGCAGCAGGATCTGCGCCGCGTAGAGCATCAGCCCCATCATCTGGAACAGATGCGGAAGCGATTTGGCAGTCCGCTGCAGGACGTAGAGGCCGATACCCATGAAGAGGATCGTGAGCACCGCCGCCACGCCAGCCCCGATCGCTCCCTTGCCGCCGGCGACCACACCGCTGACGACGGCGGCAATCGCGCCGACGGCAGCCGTGGGCACGGCAGCCTGAAGGAGGATCCGGACGTCATTGGACGGCATGGCGGCAACTCCGCTTTCACGGTGGGGGCAGGGTGTCGTCATGGACGAGCGTAGTCCCGGGTCGAGAGAGAACCTCACGCCGGTGGACCGTCGCACCACGGCCCTTCGGCTCTATCCGGGGGTTCTCGTGAACCGTATCACAAACTATTTGATGAGGTCTTTACCTGAACTGTGTGCTCGGTGTCACACATGAGGGTGACACTGCGCGTCTGTGCAAAAACCGCGCCCACTTGTCTGGTATTGGGGCACTTCGTTCCCCCATGACTTGGCAATGCTCTAGTCAGATTCTTACCTTGGCCACGGTCTTACCTTGACCGGCCGCGGCCGTCGGCGAGCGTCAGCGCGACGTTCCGGCCTTCCGCCGGTCCAGGAAGCGCGAACGGGCGCCGATGGCGGTAGCGCCATTGACCCCGGCCGCACCCGCGGCGACCGGAGTGCGCGGTTCCTCCTCGAGCAGGGGGTCGGCGGCCGGCGCCTCGGTGGCGGCGGTCTGCGGCGTGGTGGCCGCGGGCTCGGCAATCGCCCCCCGCCGCCGATACCGCGGCGGTACGAACGCCTCCGCCCAGCGCGGGGCACGCGGTGTGAAGCGCGGGAGCAGCAGCAGGGCCAGGCCGATGGCGCTGAGGAAGACCACGCCGAGCACGATCCACATGGACGCCGAGTTCACGGAGTAGGCGAGCGTGCCGAAGGCGATCAGCGCCGACCAGAAGTACATGATCAGCACCGCGCGGCTGTGGGAGTGGCCGATCTCCAGGAGCCGGTGGTGCAGGTGGCCTCGGTCGGCGGCGAACGGGGACTGGCCGCGCCAGGTACGGCGGACGATGGCCAGCACCAGGTCGGCGGCCGGGATCGCGATGATCGTCAGCGGCAGCAGCAGCGGGATGTAGACCGGCACCGTCTGGTGCACGGCCTCCCGCTCGGACTGGGCGAACACCTTCAGCGCGTCCGGGTCGACCTGGCCGGTGATGGAGATGGCGCCTGCGGCGAGGACCAGGCCGATCAGCATCGAGCCGGAGTCGCCCATGAAGATCCGCGCCGGGTGCATGTTGTGCGGCAGGAAGCCCAGGCACATGCCCATCAGGATCGCCGAGAAGAGCGTGGCGGGGGCGGCGGCCTCGATGCCGTACGACACCCAGACGCGGTAGGCGTAGAGGAAGAACGCGGCCGACGCGATGCACACCATGCCCGCCGCGAGGCCGTCCAGGCCGTCGACGAAGTTGACCGCGTTGATGGTGATGACGACCAGGGCGACCGTCAGCAGGGTGCCCTGCCACTGGGTCAGCGCGACCGAGCCGAAGCCGGGGATGGGCAGCCACAGGATCGTCAGACCCTGCATGACCATGACGCCGGCGGCGATCATCTGGCCGCCCAGCTTGATCAGGGCGTCGATCTCGAACTTGTCGTCCAGGACGCCGATCAGCCAGATGAGCGCCGCTCCGGAGAGCAGCGCCCGCGGTTCGTTGGACCTCTCGAAGACCGCGCTGAGGTTCGTCAGGTGGTCGGCGACCAGCAGGCCCGCGCACAGGCCGAAGAACATGGCGATACCGCCGAGCCGCGGAGTGGGTTCCCGGTGCACGTCACGTGCCCGGATCTCCGGCATCGCTCCGGCCACGATCGCGAACTTGCGTACCGGCCCTGTCAGCAGATACGTCACCGCGGCCGTGATGCAGAGCGTCAGCAGGTATTCACGCACGGGCTTCCCCACAGGTCTCGCTGGCCATCTCAGCCCCACACCCTAGCGACGGACACATACGCGACGCATATGTGTGGGGACTTTCGGGTAGCGACGATGGTTGCACGTGTGGCTGTGCACGCAGGTGCGTCTACCCCCGCTCAGCCGGGATACGGGGGAAATCTACCGGTGAGCTCCCGCACTTCTTCACGCGCCTTGTGGCTCTCGGCATCTCCGCGCAGCACACCCGCCAGCAACGCGGCGAGCCACGCCATCTCCTCCTCCCCCAGGCCCTGGGTGGTCACGGCCGCCGTGCCCAGGCGCAGGCCACGGGCGTCGCCGTGCGGCAGCGCGCAACAGTCCAGGACGATCCCGGCGGCGGCGAGCCGGCCGCGGGCGTCACGGCCGTCGACGCCGAGGGGTGCCGGGTCGGCGGTGATGAGGTGGGTGTCGGTCCCGCCCGTGGTGACGACGAGCCCCTCCGTGGCCAGCCCCGCCGCCAGCATCCGCGCGTTGGCGACCACCTGATGGGCGTAGGCGGCGAACGCCGGGGTCGCCGCCTCGCCGAACGCGACGGCCTTGGCGGCGATGGTGTGCATCTGCGCGCCGCCCTGGGTGAACGGGAAGACGGCACGGTCGATCCGCTCGGCGAGCTCCGCGCCGCACAGGATCATCCCGCCGCGCGGTCCGCGCAGCACCTTGTGCGTGGTGGCGCAGACAACATCGGCGTACGGCACCGGATTCGGCGCCGCTCCCCCGGCGACCAGCCCCATCGGGTGGGCGGCGTCGGCGATGAGATACGCGCCCACCTCGTCGGCGACGTCACGGAAGAAGGCGTAGTCGATGTGGCGGGGGTAGGCGATGGACCCGCACACGATGGCCTTGGGCCGATGGTTGCGGGCGAGCGTGCGCACCTGGTCGTAGTCGATGAGCCCGGTCTCGGCGTCCACCCCGTACCCCACGAAGTCGAACCAGCGCCCGGAGAAGTTGGCGGGCGAGCCGTGCGTGAGGTGCCCGCCGTACGGCAGTCCGAGGGCGAGGACGGTGTCGCCGGGCCGCAGCAGGGCGGCGTACGCGGCGAGGACGGCCGACGACCCGGAGTGCGACTGCACATTGGCGTGCTCGGCCCCGAACAGCGCCTTGGCCCGCTCCACGGCGAGCCGCTCGGCGACGTCGACCATCTCGCATCCGCCGTGGTACCGGGCGCCCGGGTACCCCTCCGCGTACTTGTTGGCCAGCGGCGACCCGAGCGCGGCCAGCACGGCCGGCGAGGTGAAGTTCTCGGCGGCGACGAGCTGAAGCGACGTCGACTGCCGATCGAGCTCCCCGAGCAGGATGTCGGCGAGCTGAGGGTCCTGACGGCGCAGGACATCGGCCTCGAGGGTATGGGTGACCGACATGGTGGGCTCCGGGCGTGCGTCGACGGTGACGTACGTCCAATGTAGGCCGGGGACGTCAGGGCCGCCCGGTGTTGTCACGCCTTCGCCGGCACCCGCGCCCGTCTCAAGCCCGAGCGGGGACCCCCGTCAACGCCGTCACCACCGGATCCAGCGCCTCATGTATCTCGTCGCCCACCGACCGGAAGAACGTGAGCGGCGCCCCGTACGGGTCGTACACCTCGTCCGCCTCCGCCGTCGGCGCCAGCAGCCACCCGCGTAGAGCCGCCGCCGCACGGACCAGGGCACGCGCGCGGAAGACCACTCCGTCCTCCAGGGGAGGCAGGGTCGCCGGGTCTATGGCCCTCACCAGACGGGTGAACTCCTTGAGGGTGAAGGTGCGCAGGCCGGCCGAATGGCCCATGGAGATGACCTGGGCGCGATGGTCGCGGGTGGCGGTCAGGACCAGGTCGGCCCGGATGACGTGTTCGTCGAGGAGCTCGCGGCCGACGAACCCGGAGGCGTCCGCACCGAAGTCGGCGAGGACCGTCTCCGCGTTCGACTCCATGGGCGCGCCCTCGTGGCCCCAGGTGCCCGCGCTCTCCACGATCAGCCCGCCGCCGAGCACACCGAGGCGCTGCGCCACGAAATGACGGGTCAGCCGCTCGGTGATCGGCGAGCGGCACACGTTTCCGGTGCTGACGTGGAGGATGCGGAAGCTGTCGCGCGGCAGTCCCACGAAGGTCGTCGTGATCTCCGCCGCGCTTTCCCCGTTGCCTATGCCACGCCCCACATCAGGGGCTGTCAATTGGCCACCTCGAGGTCGGGTACGACCTTCCGCAGCTCGTCCGCGGAGATCGCGCCCGCACGCAGCAGGAGGGGCACCTCACGCGTGACGTCGACGATCGACGACGGGACGTTGCCGGGGGTCGGACCGCCGTCCAGGTAGACGGAGACCGAGTCGCCGAGCATCTCCTGCGCGGCGTCGCAGTCCTCGGGCGCGGGGTGGCCCGTCAGGTTCGCCGAGGACACGGCCATCGGGCCGACCTCGGTCAACAGCTCGATGGCGACGGGGTGGAGAGGCATCCGGACGGCCACCGTGCCCCTCGTGTCGCCCAGGTCCCACTGCAGCGACGGCTGGTGCTTGGCGACCAGGGTCAGCGCGCCCGGCCAGAACGCGTCGACCAGCTCCCAGGCCAGCTCGGAGAAGTCGGTGACGAGACCGTGGAGCGTGTTCGGGGACCCGATCAGCACAGGGGTGGGCATGTTGCGGCCCCGCCCCTTGGCCTCCAGCAGGTCACCGACGGCCTCCTTGGTGAACGCGTCGGCGCCGATGCCGTACACCGTGTCGGTCGGGAGGACCACGAGCTCGCCACGGCGGACGGCGGACGCGGCCTCACGCAGACCCGTCGTGCGGTCGGTCGCGTCGTTGGTGTCGTATCGCCGTGCCATATCTAGCGGGCCTCCTCGTACACGTACTGCGGAATCGAAGTCGGGGCGGTGGTCACGGCAGTGCCTTGCGGGCCGTCGCGAACCGGGGGCGGTTGTTGAGGTCCGGGTGGTCGGCCGCGTCGGCCCAGCCCCGCTCCTCGGTGAAGATCCACGGCACCTGGCCGCCCTGGGTGTCGGCGTGCTCGATGACGACGACGCCGCCGGGGCGCAGGAGCCGGTGCGCGGTCCGTTCCAGACCGCGGATGAGATCGAGGCCGTCCTCGCCGGAGAACAGGGCGAGTTCGGGATCGTAGTCCCGCGCCTCGGGAGCGACGTACTCCCATTCGGTGAGCGGGATGTACGGCGGGTTGGAGATGACCAGGTCGACCTGGCCGTCGAGGTCGCGGAAGGCGTCCAGGGCGTTGCCCTGCCGCAGGTCGACCCTGGACCCTTCGACGTTCTTGCGGGTCCAGTGCAGCGCGTCCTCGGAGAGCTCCACGGCGTGCACGCGCGAGCGCGGCACCTCCTGGGCGAGGGCGAGCGCGATGGCGCCGGAACCGGTGCACAGGTCGACGATGCAGGGTTCCACGACGTCCATGGCGCGCACGGCGTCTATGGCCCAGCCGACCACGGACTCCGTCTCGGGGCGGGGCACGAAAACCCCGGGTCCGACTTGGAGTTCGAGATAGCGGAAGTACGCCCGCCCGGTGATGTGCTGCAGCGGCTCGCGCTGCTCACGCCGGGCGATGACCTCCCAGTAGCGGGCGTCGAAGTCCGAGTCCTTCACGGAGTGCAGCTCGCCCCGCTTCACGCCGTGCACGAACGCGGCGAGCTCCTCCGCGTCGTTGCGCGGCGAGGGCACGCCGGCGTCGGCCAGCCGCTGGGTGGCCTGGGCCACCTCCGCGAGCAGCACGCTGCGGGGGCTCGGGGTTCGCCCCCCGATGAATTGCTGCACGCAAGTCCTCCGTGTCGTACTAGTACGTGCGTACGTCCCTTACCTCTACGTCCCTACGCTGCCGCCAGCTTCGCAGCCGAGTCCGCGTCGACGCACGCCTGGATCACCGCGTCGAGGTCGCCGTCCAGGACCTGGTCCAGGTTGTAGGCCTTGAAGCCGACGCGGTGGTCCGAGATGCGATTCTCCGGGAAGTTGTAGGTACGGATCTTCTCGGAGCGGTCGACGGTGCGGACCTGGCTGCGGCGGGCGTCGGCGGCTTCCTTCTCCGCCTCCTCCTGCGCCGCCGCGAGCAGCCTGGAGCGCAGGATACGCATCGCCTGCTCCTTGTTCTGCAGCTGGCTCTTCTCGTTCTGGCAGGAGGCGACGACTCCGGTCGGGATGTGCGTGATGCGCACGGCGGAGTCGGTGGTGTTGACGGACTGACCGCCCGGGCCGGACGACCGGTACACGTCGATACGGAGGTCGTTCGGGTTGATCTCGACGTCGATCTCCTCGGCCTCGGGCGTGACCAGCACACCGGCCGCGGAGGTGTGGATACGGCCCTGGGACTCGGTCGCCGGCACCCGCTGCACGCGGTGCACGCCGCCCTCGTACTTCAGCCGCGCCCAGACGCCCTGTCCGGGCTCGGTGGCGCCCTGGCCGCCCTTGGTCTTCACCGCGACCTGGACGTCCTTGTAGCCGCCGAGTTCGGACTCCGTGGAGTCGATGATCTCGGTCTTCCAGCCGACGCGCTCGGCGTAGCGCAGGTACATCCGCAGCAGGTCACCGGCGAACAGGGCCGACTCGTCGCCACCGGCGCCGGCCTTGATCTCGAGGATGACGTCCTTGTCGTCGCTGGGATCGCGCGGGACGAGGAGAAGGCGCAGCTTCTCCGTCAGCTCATCGCGCTGCTTGTCCAGCTCCTTGACCTCGGCGGCGAACTCCGGGTCGTCGGCGGCCAGTTCCCGGGCCGTCTCGATGTCGTCGCCGGTCTGCTTCCAGGAGCGGTACGTGGCGACGATCGGGGTGAGCTCGGCGTAGCGCTTGTTGAGCTTGCGCGCGTTGGCCTGGTCGGCGTGGACCGACGGGTCGGCGAGCTTCGTCTCCAGGTCGGCGTGCTCAGCGACCAGGTCCTCGACGGCCTCGAACATCTTGGGCTCCTGAACTGCGTAAGAAAGAGGGGGGAAGGCGGGCGACCAAAAACGCCGGTCCCGGCGCGCCTGTGAGGGGCGCGACCGTGGACCGGCGAATGGGAGCTCGCTACTTCTTGGAGCCGGCAGCAGCCTTGCCGAAGCGGGCCTCGAAGCGGGCCACACGGCCACCGGTGTCGAGGATCTTCTGCTTGCCCGTGTAGAACGGGTGGCACTCGGAGCAGACCTCGGCGCGGATGGTGCCGCTCTCGATCGTGCTACGGGTGGTGAACGACGCGCCACAGGTGCAGCTGACCTGCGTCTCGACGTACTCGGGGTGGATGTCGCGCTTCAAGGTGTCTCCTAGTTTCGGGAGGGCGCCGGGTCGCCGCCGCGGGATGCGGGAGCGTGAACCGGAGCCGACGTACCAGTCTGCCAGGACTGGGCCCATCCCCCAAAACCGGGGGCACCGGTGAAGTATTCCCCGAAGCTCACGAAGCGCTCACGACGCCCTTGGCGTCGCCACTGGCCGTGCCCTTCGTGGCCGACTTCGGGATCGGCCTGTCGTTCTTCAGAGCCGTCCACACCTGCTTCGCCTTCGCCTCGGCCACGATCACGCGGTTCGGGTCCGCCGGGTCGTACTGGACCGGCATCGTGACCATGTTCATGTTCTTGGAGCTGATGCCCTTCAGGGCGCCCGCGAAGGACATGAGCTTGTTGACGGAGCCCAGGTCGGAGTCGGTGGTCACGGCCTTGGTGGCGGTGTTGGCCAGGTCGAGGAGCTTCTTCGGGTTGCTGAAGAGGTTGATGTCCTTGACCTGGTTGATCAGCGCCTTGACGAAGGCCTGCTGGAGCTGGATACGGCCGAGGTCGGAGCCGTCGCCGACGCCGTGCCGGGTGCGGACCAGGCCGAGCGCCTGCTTGCCGGTGAGCTGGTGGGTGCCGGCCTTGAGGTTCAGGTGGCTGTCGGGGTCGTTGATGTCCTTGGTGGTGGTGACCTCGACACCGCCGAGTTCGTCGATGAGCTTCTGGAAGCCGGAGAAGTCGACCTCCAGGTAGTGGTCCATGCGGATGCCGGTGACGGACTCGACCGTCTTCACGGTGCAGGCGGCGCCGCCCGTGGAGTACGCCTCGTTGAACATCACGCCGGACGCGGCGTCGTGCGTGTCGCCGTCGGTGTCGGTGCACCGGGGGCGGTCGACGAGGGTGTCACGCGGGATGGAGACCACGCTGGCCTTCTTGTGGCCCTCGTAGACGTGCACGATCATCGCGGTGTCCGAGCGGGCGCTGCCGTCGTCGGTGCCGCCGCCGAGCTGCTTGTTGCTGCCGGAGCGGGTGTCCGAGCCGAGGACGAGGATGTTCTCGGAGCCGTTGTCGACCTTCTTTGGACGTTCGGTGCCGAGGGCCTGGTCGATGTCGACGCTCTTGAGGTTGCCGTTGAGCTTGAAGTACAGGTACCCGGCGCCGGTGCCGCCCAGGATCACGATCCCGGCGGCGGTCCAGGCCATGATCAGCAGACCCTTGCGCTTGTCCCGGGGCTTGCGGCGGCGGCCCTTGGCGCGGTGGCGCGGACCCGCGGTGCCGGTCTGGCCCGGTATGTCGGGCTCCGGCGTGCTCTCGGCGGACACGGTGCTCCTCGGTTCTCGTCCGGTCGGTTACCCCCTGCTTTCAGGGACAGGCGTGGCCATTTGGCCCGTACCACACCATCGTCGCCCCGTCCGGTCAGACGGGGAAACTCGGAGAAGGGTTGCACAACGGACCGTGCCCACCGCCGTGGCGACGGTGGGCACGGTCCGTAGTCGGTGACTCCGGGTAGTCCCGTCTCACCTGCGATTTCAGCGGAAGATATCGCACTGCTCGAAGTCCGTGCCGACCGAAATCCTTGTGGCAGAGATCTCGCTGGTTACGCATACGCCCGGCCCTGTCAGCGCCAAAGGGCCGCCCCCCGTCACCGTGTGACGGGGGGCGGCCCAAACGCCCTTGAGGGGCGCGGGGAACTGCGCGATCAACCACGAACCACCCGCAGTCGACGAGCAACCCGCATACCCGAGCTCTTAGTCGCCATTGCCCGGCGTCGGCGTCGTCTTCTGAATCTGCATCAGGAACTCGACGTTCGACTTCGTCTGCTTCATCTTGTCGAGCAGCAGCTCGATCGCCTGCTGCTGGTCCAGCGCGTGCAGCACCCGCCGCAGCTTCCAGACGACCGCCAGCTCCTCGTTGCCGAGCAGGATCTCTTCCTTACGGGTACCGGACGCGTCCACGTCCACCGCCGGGAAGATGCGCTTGTCCGCGAGCTTCCGGTCGAGCTTGAGCTCCATGTTGCCGGTGCCCTTGAACTCCTCGAAGATCACCTCGTCCATGCGGGACCCGGTGTCGACGAGAGCCGTGGCCAGGATGGTGAGCGAGCCACCGTCCTCGATGTTCCGCGCCGCACCGAAGAAGCGCTTCGGCGGGTACAGCGCGGTCGAGTCCACACCACCGGAGAGGATGCGGCCGGAGGCGGGCGCCGCCAGGTTGTAGGCACGACCCAGACGCGTGATGGAGTCGAGCAGCACCACCACGTCATGCCCGAGCTCGACCAGTCGCTTGGCACGCTCGATCGCCAGCTCGGCGACCGTCGTGTGGTCCTCGGCCGGACGGTCGAAGGTCGAGGAGATGACCTCGCCCTTGACCGACCGCTGCATGTCGGTGACCTCTTCCGGACGCTCGTCGACCAGGACGACCATCAGGTGGCACTCGGGGTTGTTGTGCGTGATCGCGTTGGCGATCGCCTGCATGATCATGGTCTTGCCGGTCTTCGGCGGGGCCACGATCAGACCGCGCTGGCCCTTACCGATCGGCGACACGAGGTCGATGATGCGGGTGGTGAGCACGCCCGGGTCCGTCTCCAGGCGGAGGCGGTCCTGCGGGTACAGCGGGGTGAGCTTGTTGAACTCCGGGCGGCCGCGGCCGTGTTCGGGCGCCATGCCGTTGACGGAGTCCAGGCGCACCAGCGCGTTGAACTTCTCGCGCCGCTCGCCTTCCTTGGGCTGACGGACCGCGCCGGTGATGTGGTCGCCCTTGCGCAGGCCGTTCTTACGGACCTGGGCGAGGGAGACGTACACGTCGTTCGGGCCGGGCAGGTAGCCGGACGTGCGGATGAAGGCGTAGTTGTCGAGGATGTCCAGGATGCCCGCGACGGGGATCAGGACGTCGTCCTCGGCGATCTGCGGCTCCTGCACTTCGTCGCGGCCGCGACGGCCACGGCGGTCGCGGTAGCGCCCGCGGCGGCCACGCCGGCCGCCCTCGAAGTCGTCGTCGTCCTGGGGGCCGTTGTCACGCTGACGGTCCTGACGGCCACCGCTCTGCTGCTGGCCCTGCTGGCGGTCCTGACGGCCGCCGCCCTGCTGGTCGTCGCCCTTGCGACGGTCACCGCGGTCACCGCGGTCACTGCGGTCACCGCGGTCACGGTCCCGGCCGCGCTCACGGCGGTCGCGACGGCGGCCCTCGCCGCCCTCACCGGCGTCGCCCTTGGCGTCACCCTGCTGGCCCTGCGACTGCGCGGGCGTCTCGGCCTTCGGCTCGTTCTTCGCCTCGGCGGCGACCGTCTCGGGGGCGGCCGCGGGGGCACCGGCGTCGGCGGTGGCACGGCGACGACGGCGCTCGACCGGCGCTTCGTCGCTGGCCGGCTGGCCGGGGATCTCGATCTGCTGCTGGGCCACGGCCTTCTCGGCGGGGGCCTCGGTGGCCTTGTCCGCCTTCTTGGCGGCGGCGGCCTCGTCGCCCGTACGGGCCCGGGAGGTGGCGCGGCGCTTCGGCTTGGTCTCGGTGGCGGTCTCGGCCTTCGCCGGGGCGGATCCACCTCCGGCCTGCGCCTCCTTGATGACCTCGATCAGCTGGCTCTTGCGCATACGCGCCGTGCCCCTGATGCCGAGGCCGGATGCGACCTGCTGCAGCTCGGCCAGCACCATGCCCTCGAGGCCGGTACCGCGGCGCCGCCGGGAGCCGGCACCGGTGGCAGGCGCGGAGGCGTCCGTGGCGGGCGCGGCAGCGGTCTCCTCGACACGTGCGCCCATCAGATCGGTGGTGTCGCTCACGAAGGGTCCTTCCCTGGAGCGGACGTCGGCCTGTCTGGCTCGGCGACCGGTTGTGCTGTCCGGCTTCGGTCCTTGGTGTGTGGACCGTGCCGGGGCGGTGGTCCGCCAAAGCGGCGGAGGAAATATCTGGTGATGGCGCTTCCCAGAGCCGTGGCACTCAGTGTCTGTGTCACTCGGCTCGGTCGCGCCGGTTCCGGAGCGTGCCCGGCAAGTCGCTCAGCGCCCGCGTACGAGGTACTGCCCGCATACGTCGTACGGAACACAGTGCGGCTTGGGAGGCTCCCGGAAGAATGTCTGTCCCGGACGGGGACACGAAGCACCTCGCCATGGTGGGGTCGGGTGCAGACTTGAGGTTAACACTACCGGATCCAACAAACATTCCCCCTCTCGAAATCCGGCAACCGCGTGTCAGGGAGCAAGCGGCAACACGCTCGCTCCCTGCGCGTCGAGGTCGAGCCGGTTCGCGGCCCAGCCCTCGCCTGCCAGATGGGCCACCTTGTCGGCGCTGTCCGCGTCGGCCAGCGCGAGCACGGTGGGTCCTGCTCCTGAGATGACTGCCGGGACTCCGTCGGCCCGCAGTCGCTCCACCAGCGCGGCGCTCTCCGGCATGGCCGGTGCGCGGTACTCCTGGTGGAGACGGTCCTCGGTGGCGGGCAGCAGCAGCTCGGGGCGCCTGGTCAGGGCCTCGACGAGCAGGGCCGCTCGGCCCGCGTTGGTGGCGGCGTCGACGTGCGGGACGGTGCGCGGGAGCAGGCCGCGCGCGGTCTCGGTGAGGACCGGCTTTCCGGGCACGAAAACCACCGGAACGATGGAATCGGCGGCATCCATCCTGATGGCGCGGGCGGCGCCGGCCTCCATCCAGGAGAGGGTGAACCCGCCGAGCAGACAGGCCGCGACGTTGTCGGGGTGGCCCTCGATCTCGGTGGCCAGCTCCAGCAGGGCCGCGTCGTCGAGCTTGGCCTCGCCGCCTATGGTCACGGCGCGGGCGGCGACGATGCCGGCGCAGATGGCGGCCGAGGAGGAGCCGAGGCCGCGGCCGTGCGGAATGCGGTTGGCACAGACGATCTCCAGGCCGCGCGGCTGGCCGCCCAGCAGATCGAAGGCGGTGCGCAGGGAGCGAACGAGAAGGTGCTTCTCATCACGCGGCAGCGTCTCGCTGCCCTCACCCGCGATGTCGATGTGCAGCCCGGAGTCGGCCACCCGGACGACCACGTCGTCGTAGAGCCCCAGCGACAGGCCGAGGGCGTCGAAGCCCGGGCCGAGGTTGGCGCTGGTGGCGGGGACGCGCACCCGGACGGCGGCGGCGCGGAACGCTGGACCGGCCATCGCTTGATGACTCTCCTTGAGCTGCGTGATTGTCGAAGACATTCGATGACGTACGAGAACCCCTGGGGCCGCTTCCGGGCCGCGGAGACGGCGCGGCACCGCGCCCCATGCGGAGGCATATGCGGCGGGCGGGTTCAGTACAGCCTATCGAAGGTAGGTTCTGTGGCGACATAGGGCGCACAGGAGGCGCACGATGCGTGTCGTATGCCCCCTGTGCACCCCCGATAGGGAAGTTCCCCGGGCGAGCGCCCTCTTACTCGCGTTCACGAGCCCCGTACGACGGGTCCGGCGCCGCTCTACGACGGGGTGCCCCGTCGTACTACGCCAGCCCGAGCCGCTCGGCCGCCGTCGCCGCGTCGACCGGGACGGTGACGGGCTGCGGGGCGCCGGCGACGGCCCAGTCGGGGTCCTTCAGGCCGTTGCCGGTGACGGTGCAGACGATGGTCTGGCCCGAATCGACCTTGCCCTGCTCGGCGGCCTTCAGCAGACCGGCGACGGACGCGGCGGAGGCGGGCTCCACGAAGACGCCCTCCTGCGCGGCCAACAGCCGGTAGGCGCGCAGGATTTCACGGTCCGTCACCTCGTCGATGAACCCGCCGGACTCGTCCCGCGCGGCGAGCGCGTACTGCCAGGACGCCGGGTTGCCGATGCGGATGGCGGTGGCGATGGTCGACGGGTCCTTGACGACCTCGCCGCGCACGATGGGCGCGGAGCCGGAGGCCTGGAAGCCCCACATCCGCGGGGTCCGCTTGGCGACGCCGTCGGCGGCGTACTCCGTGTAGCCCTTCCAGTACGCGGTGATGTTGCCCGCGTTGCCCACCGGCAGGACGTGGATGTCGGGGGCGTCGCCCAGCATGTCCACGATCTCGAAGGCGGCCGTCTTCTGCCCCTCGATACGCACCGGGTTGACCGAATTGACCAGTGCCACGGGGTAGTTGTCGCTCAGGGCGCGCGCGAGCGCGAGGCAGTCGTCGAAGTTGCCGTCGACCTGGAGGATCTTCGCGCCGTGGACGAGCGCCTGGCCCATCTTGCCGAGCGCGATCTTGCCCTGCGGGACGAGAACGGCCGAAACCATGCCCGCGCGGACGGCGTAGGCGGCGGCGGAGGCCGACGTGTTGCCGGTGGAGGCGCAGATGACCGCCTTCGCGCCCTCCTCCTTGGCCCGCGTGATGGCCATGGTCATACCGCGGTCCTTGAAGGACCCGGTGGGGTTGGCGCCTTCCACCTTGAGGTGGACCTCGCAGCCCGTGCGCTCGGAGAGCACCTGCGCGGGCACGAGGGGCGTGCCGCCCTCGCGGAGCGTCACGACCGGCGTGGTGTCGGAGACGGGCAGCCGGTCCCGGTACTCCTCGATGATTCCGCGCCACTGGTGGGTCATTGCTGGTTACTCTCCTTCAACCCGCATGATGCTGGCGACACCCCGCACGGTGTCGAGCTTGCGCAGCGCCTCGACGGTCCCGACGAGGGCCGCGTCGGACGCACGGTGGGTGACGACGACGAGGGAGGCCTCGCCGTCCTTGCCCTGCTGGCGAACCGTATCGATCGAGACACCGTGCTCCGCGAACACGGTCGCCACCTGGGCGAGAACACCCGGTTTGTCCGCCACGTCGAGGCTGATGTGATAGCGCGTGACGACGTCGCCCATCGGTGAGACGGGCAGGGCGGCATACGCCGACTCGCCGGGCCCCGTTGCCCCGCTGAGCCGGTTGCGGCAGACGGCGACGAGGTCGCCGAGCACGGCCGAGGCGGTCGGGGAACCGCCCGCGCCCGGACCGTAGAACATGAGCTGCCCGGAGGCGTCGGACTCCACGAACACGGCGTTGTACGCGCCGCGCACGGAGGCGAGCGGATGGGTCAGCGGGATCATGGCGGGGTGCACGCGCGCGGTGACCGACTGGCCGTCCTCGGCCCGCTCGCAGATGGCGAGCAGCTTGATGGTGCAGCCCATGTTCTTCGCGGAGGCGAAGTCGGAGGCGGTGACCTCGGTCATGCCCTCGCGGTAGACGTCGTCGAGACGCACGCGTGTGTGGAAGGCGATACCGGCGAGGATGGCGGCCTTGGCGGCGGCGTCGAAGCCCTCGACGTCGGCGGTCGGGTCGGCTTCCGCGTACCCGAGGGCGGTGGCCTCGTCGAGGGCCTCCTGATATCCGGCCCCCGTGCTGTCCATCTTGTCGAGGATGAAGTTGGTCGTCCCGTTGACGATGCCCAGGACCCGGTTGACCTTGTCCCCGGCGAGGGACTCGCGCAGCGGGCGGATCAGCGGGATGGCACCGGCGACGGCGGCCTCGTAGTAGAGGTCCTTGTCGTTCGCCTCGGCCGCGGCGTGCAGCGCGGCCCCGTCCTGGGCGAGGAGGGCCTTGTTCGCGGAGACGACCGAGGCGCCGTGCTCGAACGCCGTGGTGATGAGGGTGCGGGCGGGCTCGATGCCCCCGATGACCTCGACCACCACATCGATGTCGCCGCGTTTGACGAGGGCGGTCGCGTCGGTGGTGATGAGCGCGGGGTCGATGCCCTCACGGACCTTGGAGGGCCGCCGTACGGCCACACCCGCGAGCTCGACGGGAGCGCCGATCCGGGCGGCGAGGTCGTCGGCGTGCGTCGTCATGATGCGCGCCACCTCTGAGCCAACAACCCCACAGCCCAGCAGCGCCACCTTCAGCGGACGCGTACGCATCATCCGACCTCGTTTCCTCATACCGTCTACGGTTGCACCAGTCTCACTCACCGGACGGGAGTTTCTGCCCTTCGTCCGGATCGTGAGACATCGATTTCATTTGTACGGGGGTGGATGACAGGAGATCTTCCACCCCCGGATCTTCGTCCCCGGCCTGCGGGGGTCACCCCACGTCGAGACGCAGGAGGTCCTCCTCCGTCTCACGCCGGACGATCTCCCGGGACCGGCCGTCGTTCACGGCGACGACGGGCGGCCGGAGCACATGGTTGTAGTTGCTGGCCATGGACCGGCAGTACGCCCCGGTCGCCGGTACGGCGATCAGGTCACCCGGTGCCAGGTCGGACGGCAGGAACGCGTCCTTCACGACGATGTCCCCGCTCTCGCAGTGCTTGCCGACGACGCGGGCGAGCATGGGCTCGGCGTCACTCGTCCGGGACACCAGGGCGACGCTGTACTCGGCGTCGTACAGCGCCGTGCGGATGTTGTCCGACATGCCGCCGTCGACGGAGACGTACGTCCGCAGCCCGTCGAGGGGCTTGACGGTGCCGACCTCGTAGAGCGTGAAGGCGGTCGGCCCGACGATGGCGCGCCCGGGCTCGACGGAGATGCGAGGCGTACGGAGCCGGGCGGCCTCGCACTCACGGGTGACGATCTCGGTGAGCGCCTTGGCGATCTCGTGCGGCTCGCGGGGGTCGTCGTCACTCGTGTACGCGATCCCGAGGCCGCCTCCGAGGTCGATCTCGGGCAGCTCGACGCCGTGCTCGTCACGGATGTCCTTCAGCAGTCCGACGACGCGGTGCGCGGCGACCTCGAACCCGGACATGTCGAAGATCTGGGACCCGATGTGGCTGTGGATCCCGATGAGCTCGAGCCCGTCCAGCCTGAGGGCCCGCCGCACGGCTTCGGCGGCCTGTCCCCCGGCGAGCGGGATGCCGAACTTCTGGTCCTCATGGGCGGTGGCGATGAACTCGTGCGTGTGCGCTTCCACACCCACCGTGATCCGGATCTGGACCCGCTGCCGCTTGCCGAGTTCCTGCGCGATGTGCGCGACCCGCACGATCTCCTGGAAGGAGTCGAGGACGATACGTCCGACGCCGGCCTCGATGGCCCGGCGGATCTCCTCCTTCGACTTGTTGTTGCCGTGGAAGGCGATGCGGTCGGCGGGCATACCGGCGGACAGGGCGGTGGCGAGCTCGCCCCCGGAGCACACGTCCAGGTTGAGCCCTTCCTCGTGCAGCCAGCGCACGACGGCACGGGCGAGGAACGCCTTGCCGGCGTAGAAGACGTCGGCGTCGGCCCCGAAGGCGCCACGCCAGGCCCGCGCCCGGGCCCGGAAGTCGGCCTCGTCGAGGAAGTAGGCCGGGGTGCCGTGCTGTTCGGCGAGCGTCTTCACGTCGACACCGCCGACGGTGACGACCCCGTCGGCGTCACGGACGACGGTCTGGGCCCACACCTTCGGGTCGAGGGCGTTGAGGTCGGTGGGCGGGGCCGAGTAGTGGCCCTCGGGGAGGACGTCGGCGTGGCGGGGCCCGGCGGGGTGTGCGGAACGGCTCATGACTTTCGTGGGCTCTCTCAGAGGTGTTCGGGTGCGTCGATGCCGAGCAGGGACAGGCCACCGGCCAGCACCGTCCCGGCGGCTTCGGCGAGCGCGAGCCGGGAGCGGTGGGCGGCCGAGGGTTTCTCCGCACCGCGGGGCAGGACGGCGGGCAGCAGCGGCAGCACGGCATCGGCGACGCTGACGAGGTGCCGGGCGAGCCGGTCGGGCGCGCGGCGGGCCGCCGCTCGGGCGAGGACGCGGGGGTGGTCGGCGAGGAGGGCGGTGACGTCGTGTCGTACGTCCCCGGGTTCGGCGCCGAACCCCAGGTCGGCGGCGTTACGGCTGAGGGCCCGGGTGCGGGCGTGGGCGTAACGGACGCGGAAGAGAGGGTTGCTCTCACGCTGGACGAGGTGCTCGTCGGTGATACGGGGCCGGTCGTGCCCGGCGGGGTGCAGCAGCGCCCAGCGCGCGGCGTCACGGCCGAGCGGGAGCGGATCGGCGGGCGCCGGCACGGGCCGTACGCCGACCTCGAGCGGCGCCGGGGACTCGGCACTGCCATGAGCATCGACCCGCGCCCCGAGAACGGCCTCCCACTCCGGCTCGGGACGGCCCTCGCAGCTGGTGCGGACGAGGGCGCCCTGGGAGCGCAGGAGACGGGCGAGGACATCCATGACGACGACGGCACGGAGGTCGTGGGCGCAGTGCAGTTGCAGAACCCGCCCGAAGCGGTCGCCGCGGGCGCGGGGCTCGGCGCGCCCGTCGGACCCGTCGGACCCGTCGGACCCGTCGGACCCGTCTGCGAACCCGTATCGCGTTCCGCGCCGCAGGATCTCCTCGACGAGGGCGGCGGGTGCGGTGTCGCGCAGGCTGATGTTGATGAATCCGGGCCCGGTGACGACGACGTCGGCGACTCCGTCCGCGTCGGCGAGGTGCGGTCGCAGAATCTCGGCTACCCGCAGGGACGGCTGCCCGGCCGGGCGGGCGAGCTGGAGGGCGATGTTGGTGGCGTAGTCACCACAGCCACCGGGTCCGGGGACGCTGACCAGCGCCCGCTCCGGCACGGCGACGCGCAGCTCCCCCTCATCGACAGCACGACGCACCGCGCGCAGCACGGTACGGGAGAGCTCGACGGGGGTCACGGGACAAGCGTAGGGGAGGAGGGGGGCGGGTATGCGAATGGGTTTGGGCTGGGTCCCGGGATATGGACGTCCGGTGCGCTGCGCCGCGTCGGCGTGTCAGGCGCCGGTACGCCCGGCGGCTTCTCCGGCGGCCCCAAGCACACCGCCGACCACGGCCGCGTCAGCGCTCCTGCCCGACCGGTCCGACCGGTCCGACCCGTGCGACCTGCCCGAGCGATCTGCCCTGTCCGACGAGTCCGACCTGTCCGCGCTTCTGCCCTCGCCCTGGCCTTCCCGCTCCCCCGTCCGCGCCTGCTCCCGGCTCGGGTTCCGCTCGATCAACCGCCGCACGACGCTGACGAGTTCGGCGGGCTCGAAGGGCTTGGCGAGGAAAGCGTCGACGCCGACGTCGAGACCGGTGTCGACCTCGTACTGCGTGCAGGCGCTGATGATGGCGAGGGGGAGATCACGGGTCCGGGGGTCGGAACGCAGTCGCGCGGCGGTGCGCAGCCCGTCGAGGCGGGGCATGACCACGTCCAGGGTGATCACGTCGGGACGCACCTGATGAACGACTTCCAGACACTCGGCACCATCGGCCGCGGTCACCACCTCGAGCCCCTCCAGCTCGAGATTGACCCTGATCAGCTGCCGGATGACCTTGTTGTCGTCCACAACAAGCACCCGGCCCGACGCGCCTGGCACAACTCGAGAGTAGGTGGGGACCGGCCACCGCGTCCGGGTTTTCCCCACTTCCACCCCGTGCGAGCGAGCCACCCCAGGTCACGCCCGGTGCCACCGCCCCTTAAACCCGTTCATGAACACCCCCCAAGAGCTGGTAGGGTTCTACCCGTCGCCGCCAAGCAAGGCGCCCGACACGCCCCCGTAGCTCAGGGGATAGAGCAACGGCCTCCGGAGCCGTGTGCGCAGGTTCGAATCCTGCCGGGGGCACCCCTTGTGA
>CBFGZZ010000043.1:0-33829 GCA_965653385.1 uncultured Streptomyces sp.
GGGACTGGGGCTGGGGGCGGGGCTGCGGGCCGGGCGGCGCGGCGACCGGATCGTGTCCGGCGCCGCGCTGGGGCTGGCCGCGGTACCGGAGTTCGTCACGGGCGCCCTGCTGATGGCCGTGTTCGCGGCCGGTCTCGGCTGGCTGCCCGCCGTGTCCCTGCTCGGCGCCGGGCAGGGCCCGCTCGACGAACCGTCCGTGCTCGTCCTGCCGGTGCTCACCCTCGTCTCGGTGTGCCTCGCCCAGAACCTGCGGCTGGTACGGGCCGGCGTGGCCGAGGCCGCCCGCTCCCCGGCGGTGGAGGCCGCGCGGCTGAACGGGGTGCCCGAGAGCCGGGTCGCCCTGCGCTACGTCCTGCCCGCCGGGCTCGGCCCCGCCGTACCGGTGCTCGCCCGCTCCACCGCCTACCTGCTGGGCGGGGCGCTGGTCGCGGAGTCCCTGTTCGGCTACCCGGGCATCGCCGCACTCCTGGTGGACGCCACGGCTGCCCGGGACGTCCCGGTGGTTCAGGCGGTGGCGCTGCTCGGCGCGGCTGTCGCGGTGACCGCGAACCTTGCCGCGGACCTGGCAGTACCGCTCCTCGATCCCGTGCGGAGGCGGGCGCGATGACTCTGTCTTCCGAACGTAGGGCCACTGTGGTGGTCGCCGGGGCCCGTGGGGCGTTGCGGTGGGGTGCGCTGGATGCCCTGCTGTTGGGTCCGGGCGTCGCGGTGGTCTCGAATCTCGTCGCCGATCCGGCGGTACCGCTCCTCGACCCCGTGCAGAGGCGCCTGCCATGACCCTGATCTCCGAACGACCGCCCGCTGTGGCTGCCCCCGAGGCGAACCGGCCGGCCCGGCGGCGTCGGCGTGGCCGCGCCGCGTTGGCCTTGCTGCTGCTGGTCACCGCCGTCGCTCTGCTCGGACCGCTGTTCGCACCGCACGCGGTGACCGAGCCCGTGGACATCCCGTACGCGCCCGGTAGCGGCCAAGCCCCCCTGGGAACCGACCGGTTGGGCTCCGACGTGCTCAGCCGGGTGCTGTCCGGTGGCCGCACCCTGCTGTTGAGCGGGCTGGCGGTCACGGCAGCGGTCTGTGTCCTGGGCGCGGCCGCCGGAATGACCGCCGCCTACCGCAAAGAGTGGACCGACACACTCATTCTGCGCCTCGCCGACGTCCTGCTGGGGCTGCCCGCCTTCCTGCTGCTGAGCGTGGTGGTCGTGGCCACCGGGCGCGGCACGGCGGGCGTCGCGCTCGCCGCCGGGCTCGTCCTGCTGCCGGAGAGTATCCGCGTGGTGCGGGCCGCGACCCTGCGCATCCTCTCCCAGGACTACGTGGAGGTCGCCGTCGCGCGCGGGGAGCGCGCGGCGAGCGTGCTCGGGCGCGAGGTACTGCCCAATCTCGCCCCGGTACTCGCCGCCGACGCCGGGGTGCGCTTCCTCGGCGCGGTCACCGTCGTCGCCACCTCCGCCTTCCTCGGTTACGGCGCCCAACCGCCCGCCGCCGACTGGGGGTTGATGGTCCTGGAGAACCGCGACGGCCTCACCCTTCAGCCCCTCGCGGTCGTCGTGCCGGCGATCCTGCTCCTCATCCTCCTGCTCGCCACCAACCTGCTGCTCGACTCGGCGTTCCCCGGGCCGGACGTGAGGGCCGCCGGCCGGCGGCGCAAGGCCGCGCCGGGTGTCGTGGAGGCGGCGGGGACTCTGCTGTCCGTGCGCGGACTGATGGTCGAGCGCGCGGGAGGGCACGCGGTACTCGGCGGTGTGGATCTCGACCTCGCGCCCGGTGAACTCCTCGCCGTAGTGGGGGAGTCGGGCAGCGGCAAGACCACGCTCGCGCTCGCCGCGCTGGGGCACATCGCGCCGGGGCTGTGGCACGCGGGGGGCGCCGTACGGCTCGACGGGCTGGACCCCCTGACCCTGGACGAGCGCCGGCTACGGCGGCTGCGGGCATCCGTGTGCGGGTACGTACCCCAGGATCCACGCACGGCGCTAGCCCCGCACCTGCGGGTCGGCACCCAGATCGGCGACGTGCTGCGGGCCCGCCGAGTACCCAAGGAGCGGTGGCCGGAACGGATCGAACGGGCACTGCGGCTCGCGGGACTCGACCGGCCGCAGGAGGTCGTCCACCGGCTGCCGCACCAGTTGTCCGGCGGTCAGCGTCAGCGGGCCGCACTGGCGGCGGCCCTCGCCGCGGAACCCAGGCTGCTCGTGCTCGACGAACCGACCAGCGCCCTCGATTCCGTCACCGCCGCCGCGTTCCTCGCCGACCTGACCAGGCTGCGACGCGAGACGGACACCGCGGTCCTGCTCGTCTCGCACGACCTCGCCTCGGTCGCCTCCGTGGCCGACCGGGTGGCCGTCATGGACAGCGGGCGGATCGTCGAACTCGGGCCCGCCGAAACGGTGCTGGCAGCCCCGGTGAGTGAGCGCGGGAAGGCGCTGGTCGCGGCGGCCCGCCCGGGCGCCCCCGCAACCGTGGACTCCACGGGCGAGGGCGGCGCACTGCTCCGCGCGTCCGACATCTCACTCGTCCGCGAGAAGCCGGTCCTCGACGGGGTCGGTCTCACCCTCGCCCCGGGCGACTGCCTGTCCGTCGTCGGCCCGTCCGGCTGCGGCAAGACGACCCTGCTGCGCTGTCTCGCGGGACTCGACATCCCCACGTGCGGCGAGATCCACCTCGACGGTGAGGTGCTCGCCGGGGACGCGCGCCACCGCGAACCCGGACAGCGCCGCCGAGTGCAACTCGTCCCCCAGGACCCGTACGCCTCGCTCAACCCGCGCCACACCGCGGCCGCGATCGTCGGCCGCCCGCTCGTGTTCCGCACGGACATACCAGCGACGCGGCGATCGGCGGAAGTGGACCAGCTGCTCGCCCAGGTTGGCCTGGATCCGGAGTTGGGCGGACGGCTCCCCGGAGCCCTGTCGGGTGGTCAGCGGCAGCGGGTGGCCCTGGCGCGAGCCCTGGCCGCGGGACCCGAGGTGCTGCTCTGCGACGAGGTGACCAGCGCCCTGGATCCGTCGGTGGCGGCCGCGGTCACCGAGCTGATCGCCGGTCTGCGGGCGGAGTTGGGGATCGCCGTCGTCATGGTCACGCACGACCTGTCGGTCGCCGCGCGCCTCGGCGGCCGGGTGGCGGTCCTGCACGACGGCCGGATCCGTGAGACGGGGCCGGCGGCCCAGGTGCTGAGCCGACCCGAGCACGACGTGACCCGCGCCCTGGTGGCGGCGCTGCCGCACCGGACGCGGCCCGCCGGGGAGGACGTGACACGGTGACCTTAAGGTGGCGGTATGCCGAGCTCGACGACCGACAGCGACGGAACGCGCCCCGGGACCGGGAAGCGCCGCGCCCCGCTGAACCGGGCGACCGTCGTGGCCACCGGGCGGCGGGTGGCCCGCGACGAGGGGCTGTCGGCGGTCACCCTGCGCCGGATCGCGGCGGAACTCGGCGTGACGGCCATGGCGTTGTACCGGCACGTGGGCGACAAGCGCGAGATGCTGGTCGCGATGCTGGACGACGTGGCCGAGCAGCTGGTACTCCCGGACAGCGACGGGCCGCCCTCGGACCGGCTGGTCCTGGCCTTCCGCGCACTGCACGACCACTTGACGGCCGAGCCGTGGGTGGCCGAAGTCCTCAAGGCCGGCGAGCTGTTCGGGCCGCGTGCCTCCCGGTTCGTCGAGCATGTGCTGGCGCTCCTGGAGGAGGCCGGGCTCACCGACGAGGAGGCGGCCGACGCCTACTGGGCGCTGTGGTGGTACACGTTCGGGCATCTGTCGTACCTGCCCGCGCTGAGGCCCGAGGGCCGCCCCGCCCGTCATGAGCTGATGACCAGGGTCCGTATGACCGACCATCCCCGGCTGGCCCGGATGCTGGCCCGCCCGCCGCGCGAGTCAGCGGCTCAGGACGCGTTCGTGTCCGGCCTCCAGGCCCTTCTGCGGGGCCTGTTGCCGCAGGACTGACCGGGGGCCACCGGATCGAGCACGCGGTGTACCGCTGCCGTCCACCCACCTGTATACGTCGTATACCCATGACCGCGAAGGGTTTGCCCATGACCCAGGACATACGTCGGGAGCCGTCCGCCGGCGAGAACGAGAAGTCGCCCGGCAACGGCTGGCTGCTCGCCACGACGTCACTGGCCGCCGTGCTGATGACGCTGGACATCACCGTCGTCAACGTCGCCCTGCCGGAAGTCGCCGCCGATCTGGACGCCGGACTGACCGGCCTGCAGTGGGTGGTGAACGCCTACACGCTGGTCTTCGCGGCGCTCCTGCTGCCCGCGGGGGCGCTGTCCGACCGGATCGGGCGCCGGAACATGTTCCTCACCGGCGTCGCGGTCTTCACCGTCGCGTCGGCGGGCTGCGGCGCCGCACCCGGAGTCGGGACGTTGATCGCCTGCCGCGCCGCGCAGGGCCTGGGCGGCGCGATGGTGATGTCGACCGCGCTCGCCCTGATCGCCGGGGCCTACGAGGGGCCGCGCCGTCAGTCGGCGATCGGGATGTTCTCCGCGGCGGGCGGCGCGGCGGCCGCCCTCGGCCCACTGGTGGGCGGTGCCGTGGTCGAAGGTCTCGACTGGCGGTGGATCTTCTACGTCAACCTGCCGGTCGGCGTCCTCATCATCGCCGGCGCCGCGCTGCGCGTCCCCCGGGAGCGCACAGATGAACTGCCGCGCCCCGAAGGCCGGTTCGACCTCGTCGGACTGCTGCTCGCCGCCGGGGCGCTGCTCGGCCTCAACTACGGCCTCGTGACCGGCCCCGAGGACGGCTGGACCTCGGCCTCCGTCCTGCTGCCCCTGATGGCCGGGGCACTGCTCGTCGCCGGGTTCGCGGCGTGGGAGACACGGCGCCGGGACGCGGCGATGTTCGACGTACGGCTGCTGCGGGTGCCGTCGTTCACCGGCGCGATCGTGCTCAGCTTCGTCTGCCGCGTCGTCAGCTTCGGTGTGCTGCCGTATCTGATCCTGTGGCTGTCCGGCATGCTCGGTCACAGCCCGCTGGGCACCGGGCTGCGGCTGCTGGCGATGACCGCCTTCATCATGCTGGTCGCCCCCTTCAGCGGGCTGTTCCTGAAGCTGATGCCGACGCGCGGCGTCATGGCGCTCGGCACGGGGATCACCGCGGTCGGACTGCTCACCATGGCCCGCGTCGGGCCCGACGACTCCTGGCTGGTCATGCTGCCCGGCCTGGTGCTGCTCGGTATCGGTGGAGCGATCGCCTTCCCGCCGCTGATGGGCCTGGCCGTCGGGGTGGTGCCGCCGGAGCGGGCCGGGATGGCGTCCGGGATGACCAACACCTTCTTCCCGCTCGGTACGGCGGCCGGAGTGGCCGCCTTCGGCGCCGTGTTCAGCACCCGCATCGACAGCGACCTCGACGACGCGCGGCTCGCCGCCCTGCACGTCCCGGAGGCGATGCGGCAGCAGGTCCGGGACGCCGTGGCAGCCGGGCAGTTCGGCTCGCTCGAACGCACCCTCCCCGCCACCGCACGCGAACCGGTCCTGGACGCGGCCCGCTCCGCGCTCACCGGCGGCCTGGCGACCATCTGCGTCGCGGCGGCCGTGGTCAGCCTGCTCGCCGCCCTCACCTCATGGACCCTCGTACGTGACCGGGACCAGCTGACCGCGAAGGAGCCGGTCGATGCCCCTGCCTGACACCACCGCCGTCCAGGACATGTACGGCCCGGCCGCCGAGTTCTACGACCTCCTCGCCGCCCCCGCATGGGCTCGGCTCGGCCCGCTGCTGCGCCGGGCGCTCGACCGTGTCGACCCCGGGCACGGGCCCCTGCTCGACATCGGCGCGGGCACCGGGCTGTCCACCGAGGCCGCAGCCGACGCCGTTCCCGGCGCCCGGCTGATGGCGGTGGAGCCCTCCGCCGGGATGCGTATCGCGCTGTCCACCCGGCTCGCCTGCCGTCCCGAGCTCGCCGCGCGCGTCACCGTCACCGCGGGCACGGTGGACGACGCGCGGCTGCCGCCCCGCCTGTGCGCGGCCGTCGCCCTCGGCGTCGTAGGGCATCTCGGGTCCACCGAACGCGCCGCCCTGTGGCGGCTGTTGAGCGAGAGGCTGGCGCCCGGAGCCCCCGCTGTCGTCGACGTCCTCGACCGCACCGCACCCCCGACCCGGGCCCCGCTGCGGCTGGCGACCCGTCGTGTCGGCGCCCTGGACTACGAGTCGTGGAGCGAGGGCGCCGACGACGGCTGGACCCTCACCTACCGCGTGCGCGACGGGGAGACCGTCGTCCGCGAGTACGCCGTACCGCTTCCCTGGTCGGGGCTCGGCCTCGACGACCTCGCTGAGGAAGCCGGTGCCGCCGGGCTCGTCTGCACGCCGATCGCCCCCGATTTCGCCGTACTCCGATCCACCACCCCCCGAGAGGAAGACTCATGACCGGCGCGGCCCTCGCGGACACGCGAGAGGGCACACCCGACACCGCCCCCCAGCCACCCGAGCCGGCTCCCGGCAAGCCGCCGGGCCTCCAAGACCTGCTCGCCCCCGTACGCGGGCGCCTGATCGCCGCGGTCGTCGCCCAGGCCGCCGCTGCGGCCTGCGCGATGATCCCGTTCATCGCCGTCGCCGAACTCGCCCGTGCCCTGCTGGCGTCCGGCGGCCCGGACGAAGGCCGTGCCTGGACCGCGGCGTGGACCGGCGTGGCCGCCCTCGTGGCCCGGCTCGTCCTCTACGCGACCGCCGGCGTCCTCACCCACCACGCCGACGCCGACCTCCAGCTCGGGCTGCGCCGCCGCATCGCCCGGCACCTCGGGCGCGTGCCGCTCGGCTGGTTCACCGACAACAGCTCGGGCGAGGTGAAGAAGGCGGCGGGCGACGACATCTCCACCCTGCACCACCTGATCGCGCACACCGCGCTGGAGGTCACCTCGGCGATCGTGGCGCCGCTGACCGCCCTGGTCTATCTCCTCACCGTGGACTGGCGGCTCGCCCTCGTCGCCCTGCTCCCGCTCCTGCTCGGCGGCTACTTCTTCCAGCAGGCCATGTCCGGCGGCGAGGAGGTGACGGCACGGTTCTTCGGCTCGATGGGCGCCGTCAACGCGGCCGTCGTCGAACTCGTCCACGGCATCACGGTCATCAAGGCGTACGGCCGCACCTCCCGCGCCCACCGTGCCTACGACGACGCCGCCGACAGCTTCTCCGCCTTCTTCCGCGACTGGATCATGAGTACGACCCGGGCCAGTACGTCGGCCGCGCTCGCCCTGTCCGGTCCGGCGGCCCTGCTGCTCGCCACGGCCGCCGGCACCCTGTTCGTCACCCAGGGCTGGACCGACGCGCTCGACCTCGTGCCGTTCGTCCTGCTGGGCCCCGCGCTGACCGGCTCCGTGATGGGGCTCGCCCAGTCCGGGCACGCCGTCCAGGGCGGCATGCAGAGCGCCCGCGAGCTCCACGCGCTGCTGTCCGTACCGGCCCTCCCCGAGGCGTCCGAGCCCGCGACGCCGGGAGCGGACGGCCGCGTCGAACTGACCGGCGTCGGCTTCAGCTACGACGGCACCACGGACGTCCTCAGCGGTATCGACCTGACCCTGCGGCCCGGCACCGTCACCGCCCTGGTCGGTGCCTCCGGCTCGGGCAAGTCCACCCTCGCCAGGCTGGTGCCCCGCTTCTGGGACCCGACCGCCGGAACGGTACGGATCGGCGGCACGGACGTCCGGGACCTCGCCCCGCACGACCTGTACCGCCAGGTGTCCTTCGTCTTCCAGGAACCCCACCTGCTGCGCACCAACGTCCGCGACAACATCCGCCTCGGCCGCCCGGACGCCGACGACGCGGCCGTGGAGCAGGCCGCGCGCGCCGCGCGCATCCACGACCGGATCACCGCACTGCCGCGCTGCTACGACTCGGTGATCGGTGAGGACGCGGTGCTCTCCGGCGGCGAGTCCCAACGCCTCTCCGTGGCCCGCGCGTTGCTCGCCGACGCACCCGTCCTCGTCCTCGACGAGGCGACCTCCTTCGCCGACCCCGAGTCCGAGGCCGCCGTCCAGCAGGCCCTCTCGGCGCTCGCCGCCGGCCGCACCCTGCTGGTCATCGCCCACCGGCTCGCGACCGTACGGGACGCCGACCACATCGTGGTCCTCGACGGCGGACGCATCGCCGAACAGGGCACCCACGCCGAACTGCTGGCCCTGGACGGCCGCTACGCCCGTATGTGGGCCCTCCAGCAGAAGGGAACCGCGCGATGACCGCGCTGCTGAAACGCGTACTGGGACGGGAGCAGACGGAGAGGCTGCGCCGCGTCCTGCTGTGGGCGGCCGTCGCCGCCGCGGTCCAGGGAGTGGCGTACGCGCTGCTGGTCCCGCTGCTGACCCGGCTCCTCGGCGACGCTCCGGAGGCGGCCTGGCCGTGGGTCGCCGCCCTCGCCGCCGCGACGGTCGCCTACGGGGCCGTCGCCTTCACCGCGACCGTACGCGGCAACCGCTTCAGCGCCGACCTCGGGCGCACCCTGCACCACCGCATCGGTGACCATGTCGTCGCCCTGCCGCTCGGCTGGTTCGGCGGCGAACGCACCGGCGAGCTCGGCCAGTTGGCCGGACAGGGTGTGGTCCAGGTGATGAACGCCGCCGCCAACCTGCTGCGCCCGCTGTGCAACGCCTTCGTCACGCCCGCCGTAGTCGTCCTCGCCACCTTCGTCTTCGACTGGCGGCTCGCGCTGGCCATGCTGGTGGCGGCGCCCGTCGCTGCCGCCGCGTACCGCTGGTCCGGGCGGTTGATGTCCCGCGTCGACCGGCAGTCCCATGCCGCCGCCGTCGAGACCGCGGACCGACTGGTGGAGTTCGCCCGGCACCAGCCCGCGCTGCGCGCCTTCGGCCGGACCGTCGAGGACCACGAACTCCTCGACGCCGCCCTGCGCGAGCAGCAGGCCCAGGCCCGCGCCGCCATACGCATCGGCGTACCCGGCATCGCGGGCTTCGCGCTCGCCGTGCAGCTCTGCTTCACCTGCGTCCTGCTGCTCGGCACGTTTCTGGCGGTCGGCGGATCGATCGGTGCCGGTGAGCTGATCGCGGTGTTGGTGCTGGCCGTGCGCTTCGTCGAACCCATGGGCGCGGCGGCCGAGTTGGGGGGCTCACTGCGGGTCGCCCGCGGCACCCTGGAGCGCCTGGACGAGGTGCTCGCCGCTGATCCGCTGCCGCAGCCGCAGACCGAGGCGCCGCTCCCGGAGGAGTACGGCATCGAAATCGACGGTGTCTCCTTCGGTTACGGGGACGGGCCCACCGTGCTCGACGGCCTCGCCCTGCGCGTCCCGGCCGGGAGCACCGTGGCGCTGGTCGGCCCCTCCGGCTCGGGCAAGACCACCGTGACCAGGCTGATCGCCCGCTTCTGGGACGTGAGCGCGGGCACGGTCCGCGTCGGTGGGACGGACGTCCGCGACCTCACGACGGACCAGCTGATGGCTCGCCTTGCCATGGTCTTCCAGGACGTCTACCTCTTCGCGGGCACGATCGAGGAGAACGTCCGCGCCGGACGCGAGGACGCCACGGACGAGGAAGTGCGCGAGGCCGGGCGGCTCGCCCGGGTCGACGAGATCGCCGAGCGGCTCCCGGACGGCTGGAGCGCACGCGTGGGCGAGGGCGGCGCGGCTCTGTCAGGCGGGGAGCGGCAGCGGATCTCGCTGGCCAGGGCCCTGCTCAAGCGGGCCCCGATCGTGCTGCTCGACGAGGCGACCTCGGCGCTCGACGCGGAGAACGAGGCCGCGGTGCAGCAGGCCCTGGGAGCGCTTACGGCGGATCGGACGGTTCTCGTCGTCGCCCACCGGCTCGACACCATCCGGGGTGCCGACCTGATCGCGTTCCTGGAGGGCGGGCGGATCGTCGAGCGGGGCACGCACGAGGAACTGCTGGCGCTCGGCGGGCGCTACGCGTCGTTCTGGGGCGAGCGGGAGCAGGCGAGCGGGTGGCGGCTGGCGGCACGTTCCTGAACAGGCGATAGGGCGGCGTGGTGTTGTGCCATGCCGCCCTATCGCTGTGCGTCACCCGGCGTGCGCGCAGGTCACCAGGTGGATGCCGGTTCCGGTGACATGGCGGTCGGTGACACGCAGGCCGGTCAGGGTGACCAGGTCGTCCAGCTGCCGGGGCGTGCGTTCCCGGCCGCCGAACAGCACCAGCAGCCGTAGATCCATGGCCGCGGCGACGTCGGCACGGCGCCCGTCGGTGACGAGGTTCTCCACGACGAGGACCCGACCGCCCTCGCCGGCCGCTTCGGCACACCGGCGCAGGATCCGCTCGGCCTCTTCGTCGCTCCAGTCGTGCAGCACCCAGGTGAGCAGATACAGGTCCGCTCCGGCGGGCAGCGGGTCGAAGAAGCTGCTGGGATGCACCGAGGCACGTTCCACCAGCCCGGCCGACTCCAGTGCGCGCCGCGCCTCCTCGGCGGCCTCGGGGAGGTCGAGCACCGTGCCGCGCAGCGCGGGGCGCGCCGTGAGCAGCCGGGCGAGCAGCGATCCGGAACCGCCGCCGACGTCCACCACGTGCCCGCGCTCGGGCCAGGCGTACGCCGCGACGACCTCCGGGGCCGCGAACCGGGTGTGCGCGGCCATCAAGTCGGCGTAGGAGCGGGCGAGTGCGGGGTCCTCCAGGGTGTCCTGCCACAGGGACCGGCCGTGCACGAGGGGGTAGGCGGGCTCACCTGTGCGCACGGTGTCCAGCAGGCGCCCGAACGCCTGGTCCATGCGCCCGCCCATGCCGTCCAGGTCGTACCAGGCGCGCAGCCCGAACGCCCCGCTGTCCTTGAGCAGTTCGGCCGCGGGCGTCAGGGCGTACGTGTCCTCGGTCGGCTCGGCGAAGACGCCTCGGCCAGTGAGCACGCGCAGCATGCGGCGCAGCGCGTCCGGGTCGGCGCCCGCGGCGCGCGCGAGGTCGGGCAGTGCCGTGTGGCCGACGGCGATGTGGTCGGCCAGGCGCAGGGTCGCCGCGACCCTGATCGCCCACGGGGTGACGAGGTCGGCGAGCGCGGCGAGGTCGACGCGCGCGGGGGTGGTCTCCGGGAGGGTGGTCATGTCGCTCCAGCTCCAGCTTCGGCTTCAGGGGAGTACGGGGTGGTGCACGGCGGCAGGGGCGGACGCGCCGCAGGCGTCGAGGACGGCATCGACGACCCGCCCCGCCTGCGCGACCAGGTAGAAGTGACCGCCCGGCAGCACCAGGCTGCTGAACGCCCCCGACGTGGCGCTCCGCCACGCCGCCACCTCCGCCACCGTCGCCTCCTCGTCACGGTCCCCGGTGACGGCGGTGAGCGGGCAGCGCAGCCGGGCGGCGGTGTCCGGACGGTACGTCTCGATGAGGCGGTAGTCGGACCGGACCGCGGGCAGCAGCACCGCCCGCACCTCGGGGTCGTCGAGCAGGGCGGCGTGGGTGCCGTCGAGGCGGCGCAGTTCGGCGGCGAGGCCGTCGTCGTCCCGCAGGTGCACCGTGCCGGGGCGCTGGCGGCGCGGTCCGGGACGCCCGGAGACGACCACGTGCCGTGGGCCCGCGCCCGATGCCTCCAGCCGAAGGGCGGTCTCCCAGGCGACCGAGGCGCCCATGCTGTGCCCGAACAGGACGTGCTCCCGGTCCGTCCGGTCGGCACGCAGCGCCTCGGCGACGGCACCGGCGAGCTCGTCCATGGACTTCGCGGCGGGCTCCGTGAGCCGGTCCTGGCGACCTGGGTACTGGACGGCGACGAGCTCCACGTGCGGCGGCAGCAGCCGGGCCCACGCGGTGTAGAAGGCGGCGCTGCCGCCCGCGTGCGGACAGCACACCAGCGACACGCGTGCCGTGGGGCGGGGCAGCGGTCGGCGGAACCAGGGGGAAGCGGTACTGGTCACAGAGGTCACTCCAGGTGGACGGGGAGCGCGGCGGGGCCGCGGCTCATGAAGTCGCCGGCGCGGCGGAAACGGAAGCCGGGCGCGAGCCGCAGCTTCGGATGACGCCCGATCAACACCTCGGCCGCCACCCGTAGTTGGAGCCGGGTCAGGGAAGCGCCGAGGCAGGCGTGCGGGCCCTTGCCGAAGGCCAGGTGGGCGCGCAGCCCCGGCCGGTCGTGCCGGAACGCGTCGGCGTCCTCGCCCCAGCGGGCCGGGTCGCGGTTGGCGGAGGCCACGACGGCGACCACCCGTTCCCCGGCCCGTACGGGCGTTCCGCCCACGGTGATGTCACGGGACGCGGTGCGCATCTGCCACAGCGCGGGAGGGTCCAGGCGCAGCGATTCCTCGATCGCGTCCGCCAGCCCCTCGGCCCGCCAGTGGTCCTCGCTCAGCAGCCGCAGCACCAGATTCCCCAGCGCATGGCGGAGGTTGGGCACTCCGGCCACGATCAGGAAGTGCAGGAAGGTCACGGCCTCGGTGCGGTCCAACTGCTTCAGGACACCGCTCAGAACGGGCTTTTCCATGGACCTCAGCGCCCAGCGTTCGAACGCGGGCCATTCCGGGTGCGCCCGGTGGCCCAGGAGGTCGGTGAAGGTGCCGGCCCAGCGGTCGTGGTCCCCCGCGTCGGTCCCGTCCACCCCGCAGAAGGCGGCCAGGACGGCACGCGGCAGCGGCGCGGTGAACGCGGGGACCAGATCCGTGTCCCGCTCGAACCGGTCCGCCAGCGCCTCGGCCCGTTCCCGTACGACGGGTTCCAGCTCCGCGACGACGGTCCGTGCGAAGGCGGGGGAGAGGAGCCGGCGCAGCCGCGTGTGCGCGGGTGGGTCGAGCTGGGACAGGGCCAACCCCCGGTCCGCTTCGGGGGTGTCGGGTACGGAGGTGTTGTTGCGGCGGCTCGACCAGAGAGCCGGGTCCGCCAGGACTGCCCGCACGTCCGCGTCGCGGACCACCACGTGCCATCCGGGAAGCGGCGTGGAGAACGGCCGTTCGCGGCGGAGCGCGGCCAGCCGGGGATACGGATCGTCGGTGTGGCTCAGGTCGAGCGGGTTGAAAGCGGCGGACGGGCTGGAAGCAGCCGCCGCGGTGGTCACAGGCCCTCCCGTTCACGCACCGCCGCGACCAGGTCCGGCGCGGTGACCGGCTCTGGCGCGGGGCGGCGTACCAGGTCCGGGTAGCCGAGCCGGGCGGTGAGGTCCTGCCAGATCTGGCTGAGGGTGAGGTGGTACTGGCCCGCCCGCATCGGGTCCTCGCCCGCCCCGGCCGCGTCCGCCGTCGCCCGCAGCGCCCGCCGTACGCCGTCCGGCCAGACGTCGGCGTACACCTCCCGGTGCGTGGGCGCTTCGGCGGGGCCGACCGGCTGGACGCTCGGCAGGTGCACCAGACGGTGCGCCTCGGCGTCGAAGTCCAGCTCGCCGTCGTCCCCGCGTGGGGCGGGCAGCGCCGGGCTCCACAGGACCGGGCCGTGCGTCCCGGCCAGGATCAGCGTGCCGCCGCTGAAGCCGAGGGTGACCCGGTGCAGCAGGTGGGTGTGGTTGTCGGGGTCCTCCGGGTCGAGCTGGTTCAGCACACGCAGGGTGAGGGGGACCCCGGCCAGTCGGCCCTCCAGGGTGGTGAACGGCCCGCCGCCGGACAGCGGATCCCCGAGCTGCCAGGGCCGCAGCCCGCCGAGCGCCTGGCCGAGGATGTCGATCAGGTCGTACGACACATGGACGGCACACCACCCCTCCGCGTACAGCACGTCCTGCCGCTCGGCAAGGTGACGGGCCGCCGCGAGGAAGCGGCGCACGGGAGCCAGGTGCGGATAGAAGGTGTTGAGCCGGTACTGGACGTCGTGGCGGCGGGCGGTGCGCAGGCAAGCGGCCAGTTCCACCTGGTGGATCGGATGCTCGTGCAGCACATGTACCCCGTGCCCCATCAGCCGCTGCGCGAGCGCGGCCCCCTCCCCGCCGCCGACGCCGTTGGGCACCACCACGCAGGCCAGGTCGGCGTGCCGGGGCACCTCGTCCGGGTC
The DNA here is from genome assembly GCA_965653385.1 of uncultured Streptomyces sp. GTDB lineage: Bacteria > Actinomycetota > Actinomycetes > Streptomycetales > Streptomycetaceae > Streptomyces. The sequence goes on from CBFGZZ010000043.1 coordinate 13,823, forward strand.
GGTGAGCAGGGGGACGCCGTAGCGTTCCGCGCAGGCCTTGGAGCGGGCGCTGCCCCGGCCGAGAACGCCGGTCAGCCGGAACGGGAAGTCCGGGCCCGGTTCCCGGAAGGCACTGAGGTACACACGGCCGAAACCGGTGCCGCAGACGACGACTCGGGTCACGGGAGTCAAAGGATTCCTTCTTCCAGGGGGAGTTCGGCGAGCGGCCCGTCCAGCAGCCGCAGCGCGGTCACGGCCGGGGTCTCGGCGATACGACGGGCCAGGCGCCCAGGGTCGGGGAGTTCTGCGAAGTGCCGCCGCCCGGGCGGGAGTTCACCGTTCAGCACCGCCAGTGCCGCGTGGGCGGCGGTGGTTCCGGTGAGGGCCGAGGAGCCGTTGCCGGTGAGGACGAGCGCGCGCCCGTCCAGCTCGCAGGTCACGGCCTGGTACGGCGCACGGCCCGCGAGATCGGTGAGCGTGGCACGCGACAGCTCGTCCGCCGCCCCGTCCACAAACCGGCCGTCCGGCGACAGCCCCGCGCGATAGCGGTCGAGAACCGCGCGGGTGTGCTCGCCGCCGAACACCGTGTACCAGCGAACCTCGCCGAGCCCGTATCGACGGGCGACGGCCACGGCCTCCTCGGTCAGGTACGGGATCGCCGTCACGGCCCCGGGGAAGTACGGCAGCCGCGCGTCACGCTCCACCGCGAGCGCCCCCGGCACCCGTCGCTCGTCGCGCCAGACGGCCGTCACCTCGCCACCGGGGCGGGCGAGCCGGTCCATGAAGTCCCGGGCGGCGGCGAGCGGGAAGTGGGGGAGCCCGCCGACGCGCACGGTGAGGACCCCGCCCTCGGTCTCCCTGCTTTCGGCCAGCAACCCGGGCAGCATCCCCGCCAGCCCCGGCATCAGCCCCGCGCCGATCACCGCCGTCCGCCACCGCAACAGCCGCTCGCACGGCGGTGATCCGGACAGTTCGGCCGTGTCGTTGACATCGACGAGATCCGCGCCCGCCGTGAGGGCCGCGGCCGCCACCCGGTGGCCCACGGCACGGACCGGCCCGGTGGCGTTGACGACGACACGGCACTCGGCGCAGAACGCGGCGAGGGCCCGCTCGTCGGTCACGTCCACCGGATCCGGCCACAGCCCGGCCTCCACGGGCAGGGGCAGGCCGGGCCGACGGCGCACCGCCGCCCGCACCGGCCCCACCCCGAGGCGCAGCAACTCGTCCAGCACGGCCCGGCCCACCGCCCCGGCCGCCCCGACCACGCCCACCGCGACCGGCGCGGTACGGCCTCGGTTCACGGGGTGCCTCCGGCAGCCGATGCCACGTCATCGACATGCGGCGCGCGCAGGCAGCTGAAGTGGTCGCCGTCGACGTCGACCACCGTCAGCTCACCGAGGCACACCTCACGCCACAACTCGTCCGCCTCCTGCCCGAAGCCCGCGAGGAACCGGAGCCGGCCACGCGGCTGTACGAGGGTGATGTCGCCCGCGTACGGCTGGGTGCTGTGCAGCGACGCGGCGGCGAAGGCATGCCGGAACACCCGGTACAGACCCGGTACATGGGCGGCGTCGCCGTCCCCGCCCAGGGTGCGGGCGATCGCCGCGAGCCGCTCCGTCTGAGGCACCTCGGACAGGGCGCGCATGCGGCGGGCCACCGCCTCCAGGCGCGGCTCACCGCACAGGGCGGCGAAGGCGCCGGACGGCACCCGCCCGGGGGTGGCGTCGAGGACTGCCCGCAGCGCCGCCCCCAGCTCCTCCTCGTCGTCCGGATAACCGGCCGCCGCCGGGTCCGCGCCGAGCACCCGGGCGAAGGCGTGCTCGATCAGCGGCTCGTCCTCGCACACGAAGGCGGGCGGGCTGCTGCTGACCACCGTCAGCCGTTCGACGTGCGCCCCGCCCTCGGTGAGCTGCCGGGCGATCTCGGTGGCGAGCTGCCCGCCCAGGCAGTACCCGGTGAGCCGGAACCGGTCGGCACCGGTCGCGGTCAACCGCCGTACGTGCTCGGCCGCGAGCCGCTCCACGAACTCCTCCGCCGGGATCTCGGTGCATGCCTCGACGTCGCCGACGGCCAGGCCGACGAGCGGCCCGTACGCGGTGAGCCGGGCCGAGAGGTCCCGATAGGGGGCCATGGTGCCGATGCCCTCGTGCACCAGCACGTGCAGCACTCCGCCGTCCGGTGCGTCGCCGAGGGGCAGCAGCGCGCTCGCCTCACGCTTGCCTGCCTCGGCGTCGTCCGTGCCGCGCAGATGGCGGGCCAGGTCGGCGACCGTCGGGCGGTTGAGGAGCTCCCGCAGCAGGGTGTCGAACTGCTGGTCCGCCGCCTGCGGCACCTCCTCGATCAGCCGTGCCGACAGCTGGGCGAGCAGCAGCGAGTCCGCGCCCAGGTCGAACAGGCTGCGGTCGCGCGGGACGGCCGTCACCCCGAGTGCCACGGCGGCCACCGAGGCGAGCCGTTCCTCCAACTCGTCGGCGGGCTCGGCGGTTTCCGCCACGGCGACGGTGTGCTGCTCCTCGGCCGTGACGGCGGCCCGGGCCGCGAGGGCCTTGCGGTCGACCTTGCCGTTGGACGTGAGGGGGAGCGCGTCGAGGACGTGCAGCGCGGCGGGCAGCATGTAGACCGGCAGCCGCGCCGCGAGGTGGTCGAGGGCGTCCGCGGGATCCACCAGGGCCCGGTCGGTCTTGAAGCGTACGGCGAAGACGTGCTGGCCCAGCGGCTCCAGCGGGTGGCCCTGCTCGGGCAGGCAGAGCGTGTTCTCGCCGCCTGCCTCGGCGAAGAGGCGCAGCCACTGCTCGCGGGTGACGAAGGTGGCGTCCGTGTCGTCCGCGCGCCGCAGGTCCTCGGCCCCGGTCATCATGAACGCCTGCGAGATCAGGATCTCGTAGTGCTCCCGCGTCGGCTCGGTGACCAGCAGCAGCCCGCCGGGCACGAGGAGCGAGCGCAGCGCGGTGAGCGCCGCCGCGGTGTCCCGGGCGTTGTTGAGCACGCCCGCGCACACCACCGCGTCGAACGAGTTCGCCACCAGCCCCTGCTCGGCCGGGTCACGGTCCACGTCGTACAGCCCGTACCGCAGCCTCGGATCGTCCCCGAACCGCTCGCGCGCCTTGTCCAGGAAGAACGGGCTCACGTCGGTGAACAGCCACTCCACCTCCCGCCCGTCCAGCGCGGCGAGCGCCCCGGTCGTGCTCGCCCCGGTTCCGGCACCCACCTCCAGCACCCGCAGTGGCCTTCCGGGCGTCCGCTCCTCGGCCGCCGTGCGCAGGGCTTCGGCGACGACCCGGTTGAGGTAGGCGGACATGACGTTCTCGCGGTAGGCCGCGTCGGCGGTCTCCATCCGGGCGCCGGGGAAGAGCAGGTCGACGGCGGCGACCCGGTCGTCCATCAGCGCGCCCAACTGGTCCGCGTTGGCGCGGAGATAGTCCAGCAGGTCGCGCGGGCCCAGCTCGTCGCTCCATACGGCGGCGATCCGGTCCCATGCGTCGGCGGCCGACGGCGGCTCGACGCCCAGTCGGTACTTGCCGGCATCCAGCGCCAGGACACCGTCCGCGTGCAGCACGCGCAGCCAGCGCCGGATCAGGCGGTGGTGGCGCGGTACGGCGGCCGCCTGGGCCACCTCGTCGGCGGTGTGGGCGGCCTCGGGCTCCGCGAACAGGCCGCGGGCGCGCAGCGCGTCGAGCATGGACGCCAGCGACGCCTCGTCCAGCAGCCGCGAGAAGTCGGCGATCCGCTCCGGCTCGGCCACCTCGAACGCGTCGGCCGCCTCCCGGGCCCGCCGCGCGAGGACACCACCCGCACCGGCGACCGGGGCCACCCGTGCCGGTTCCGCGAAGGCGACCAGCCGGCGTTGCAGCGGATCGTCGCCGACGGCGAGCACGGCCGCCCCGCCGACGGCCGGATGCCCCGCCAACGCGGCTTCGATCTCCGCGAGTTCGATGCGATGGCCCCGGATCTTGACCTGCCCGTCCTCACGCCCCAGGAACTCGATGTCCCCGCTGGGCAGCCACCGGCCCAGGTCACCGGTCCGGTAGAGCCGCTCCCCGGTGACGGGATGGGTGACGAACCGCCGTGCGGTCGTCTCCGGGTCCCCGTGGTAGCCGAGCGCCAGGCCGCTGCCGCCGATGCACAGCTCGCCCGGCACCCAGTCCGGCCGGGGCCGCAGCGCTTCGTCCAGGACGTGGAAGGTCTGGTTGGCGAGCGGCCTGCCGTAGAGGATGCTCGGCCGGTCCGGATCCACGGGCTGCTCGATCGGGTGGTGGATGGACCAGATCGCCGCCTCCGTCGCCCCGCCCAGGCTGATCAGCCGCAGCCCCGGCAGCAGTTCCCGCATCCGGTCCGGCAGACGTACGGGGATCCAGTCGCCGGACAGCAGGCCGAGCCGCAGCCCGGACAGCCCCGCCACGGCGGTCCGACCGGCGCCGGAGGCCAGGTAGTCGTACAGCATCTGGAGCTGCGCGGGCACCGAGTTCCACAGGGTCACCCGGTGGCGGGCCGCGAGGTCGGCCCAGTGCGACGGGTCGCCGCGGCGCTCGGCGTCCGGGAGGACGACCGCGCCGCCGTGCGCGAGCGGACCGAACAGGTCGTAGACGGACAGGTCGAAGCCCAGCTGGGCGAGGCCGAGGACCCGGTCGCCGGGGCCCACGCCGAACCGCTCGTCGATGTCGGCGACCGTGTTGAGTGCGGCCCGGTGGGAGACCACCACGCCCTTGGGCTCACCGGTCGAGCCGGAGGTGTAGATGATGTACGCGGCCTGGCCGGGGTCCACCGGTCGCGACTGCGCGGCCTTGGACGGCTCCAGAGTGTCGACGGCGATCGTCGGCACCTCGTACGAATCGTCCATGCCCGCCTGTGTGAGCACGGCCACCGCCCCGCTGGAGGCCAGGACCTTCGCCCGGCGCGCGGGTGGGTGGACGGTGTCCACCGGCACGTACACGCACCCCGCGTCCAGCGCGCCGAGCACGGCCGGGACTTGCTCCCAGCCCTTGTCCATCACGATCGCCACCCGGTCGCCCGGCGCGACCCCGGCCTCCCGCAGCCGGGCGGCCACCGCCCGGGCGTACCCGGCGAGTTCGGTGTAGGTGAGGGTGCGGTCGGGTGCGATGACCGCCGGGCGGTCGGCGTGCGTGACGGCTGCGGCGAACACGCGCTCGTGCAGCAGCCCTTCCGGCAACGGCCGCCCGGTGGCGTTGACCTCCGCGTGCCGGGCCGCCTGCGCCTCGGGCAGCCGCACCGGGTCGGTGCTGTCCCACAGCGCGTCCGAGACGGCCAACTCCCGTACGAGAGACGCGAACGCGCCGAACGCGTCATCGGCCAGCCCCTCCGGCAGCGCACCCTCCCGCACGTCCCAGCCCAGCAGGATCTCCCCGCCCGACTCCATCACCTGGCAGTCGATCCACACCTGCGGCGTCTGCGTCACGCCGTACACGACCTTGCCGGGACCCGTGGCCGGCACCTCGGTGCCCTGAAGGGTGCTGGTGAACACGACCGGCATCAGCGCCTGCCGGTCCGAGCGGCGGGCCACCTCGCGCAGCACCTCCACGCCCGAGTACAACCCGTGGTCCAGGTCCTCGAAGAGCCGCCCGCCGAGCACGCGGGCCCGGTCCACGAACCCCTTCCCGGCGTCGGGCTCGACGGCCAGCAGCGTCACGGACGTGAAGTCGCCCACGACCCGGCCGATGTCCGGGTGCACGGGGCGCTTGGCGAACACCGGCAGGTTGAGCGTGAAGCGCGGCTTGGCGCTCCACCGGCCGATCACCTCGGCGTAGGCGGCGAGCAGCACGGTGGACACGGTCAGGTCGCGCCCGGCGGCCCGCCTCCGCAGCGCCGCCGACTCCTCGGCGGTCAGCCGGTCGGCCAGCCGCCGGAACCGCACGCTTTCCCCCGACTCCTCACTCAGCACGGGGAGTTCCGGCGCGGCAGGCAGGTCGTCGAGCCGGTCCAGCCAGTAGGCGCGGTCGCGGGTCCAGCGGGCGCTGTCGCGCAGCCGTCGCTCGGCGAGTACGTGATCGCGGAAGGACACCGGCACGGGTTCCAGGGCCCGGTCGGGCGCGAGGCACAGCTGCTCCAGTTCGCCCAGCAGTTGCTGCACCCCGGAGAAGTCGGTGACCAGCAGGTCGACCGACAGGTGCACGAGCAGCCGCTCGGGGGAGTGCGTCAGCCGCACGTCGAACAACGGCCAGGCAGCCGGGTCGTACGTCCGCTGCGCCAGCTCCCCGCGGATCCGCTCCGCCTGCTCGGCGCCCGCCACGGGGATGTCGTAAGGCGGCAGGTCCTTGAGCACCTGCTGCCCGTCCGGGTGGTACACCGTGCGCAGCGCGTCGTGCCGCTCGACGAGCGCCCGCCACGCACCGGCGGCCCGTTCGGGGGCGATGTCGCCCGGCAGTTCGTACTGCAGGTAGGCGTGGCAGCCGATCCGACCGTACGAGAAGGCGTCCGTGCGGCCCAGCAGGTAAGAGGACTGCACCTGCGTCAGCGGGAACGGCAGGTGCCGGCCGTCCGGGTCGGGTACCAGGCTCTCGGCGAACGGGTCCCGCAGATACGCGAGTACGGCGTCCCGGTCGGTGCGCAGCCGCTCGCGCAGTTCCTCGGTGAGGGCGCCCTGCGGCGCCCGGAAGCGGATGCGGCCGTCCTCCTCCCACAACTCGACTCCGGCGGCTGCCAGTTCCGATACCAGCTCGGCGGCGCTCACAGCTCCCCCTCTTCCCAGTTCTGATCGGTGGTGCGGTCGGTGACGTGATCGACGGCGGCGGCGAGCGCCGCCACGGTCGGGGCGGCGAAGAACTCCCGTAGCGGGACCTCCACGCCGGTGCGTTCGCGCAGTCGCGCGATGAGGCGGGTGGCGAGCAGGCTGTCCCCGCCGGCCGCGAAGAAGCCCTGCTCGCGGCCCGCGAGCGGGGTGTCGGGCAGCAGCTGTGACCAGAGCGCGGCGACGAGTTCCTCGGTGGCGCCGCGCGGCGGCCCGCCCCCGTCGGCTTCTGCCTCGGCGGTCGTCGGCACAGGAGCGGCGGACTGCTCTCCCGCCTTCAGACCCGTGGTGAGGATCAGCGCGTTCCATTCGTCGGCCGTGGACAGCTCCTCCAACAGCGCGAGTTGTCGGGCCATCAGCGATTCGGGCAGTTCGTGCGGCAGCAACCCGGTCACCGCGTCCCAGGTGAGCCGGAGCCCCTCGGCGTCCTCCAGCACCTGGTGGTCGAGCCAGACCTGCGGGGTCTGGGAGACCGACCAGTGCGGCGGGGTCAGCAGCCGGGCCCGCTCGTCGTCGATGCCCAGCGCACTGGTGAACACCACCGGCATGGCCGCCCGGTCGGGCCCGCGCTGCTGGGCGAGCCGGCGCATCACCCACACCGCCGACACCGCCCGGTGGTCGAGGTCGGTCCACAGCCGGGCCTGCAGGCCCCGCAGCCGTGCTAGCCAGGACTCGCCCGCCGCCGGGTGGTGGGCGGCCAGGAGCAGCGAGGTGAAGTCACCGGCGATCCGGTTGATGTCCGGGTGGATCTCCTGCCGGTCGAAGAGGGTGAGGTTGATGGTGAGTTCAGGACTTTCGGCGTGTTCGCCGAGCGCTTCGGCGTAGACCGCGAGCAGCAGCACGGAGGGCGTGATGCCGTAGGCCCGGGCCCGGTCCTTGAGCCGTTCCCACCGCTCGTACGGCAGATGCGTGGCGCGACGCTCGAAGCGCGGGCGGCCGACCGCCGACGGTTCGCGCAGCAGCGGCAGCCGGGGCGCCGGGGGCAGCGAGGGGAGCCGGTCACGCCAGTACTCCTGGTCGGCCGCCAGTGCGCCGTCCGGTGGCCGGGCGGAGGCGAGGTAGTCCCGGAACGTCGCGTCCACCGACGGGAGTTCGGCGTCCGGGTCCTCCCGCAGCTGCCGCAGCTCGGTGAAGACGATCATCATGCTGAGGCCGTCGAGGACCAGGTTGTCCAGGCTCACCCCGATCCGGGTCCGGCGCTCGCCGTCGGGCGCGGTGTAGTGCACGGCCCGTACGTCGAACAGCGGCCAGCGGGCCGGGTCGAGGACCTGGTGGGACATCTCCTCGCGCAGTGCGGCGAGGTGCTCTTCGCCGTCCCGGACCGGGATGGTGAACTCGGGTACGTCGGCCAGGACTCGCTGCCGCCCGTCCTCGTCGAAGACGGCCCGCAGCATCGGATGGCGGGCGATGAGCCGCCGCCAGGCCCTTTCCAGCCCGGCGATGTCGGCGTACTCCTCGTCGGTCTCGCTGTAGTAGTGCGAGCCGACCCCGCCGAGGTCGAGCTGCGCGGTGCGCCCGATCCAGTACGCGCGCTGCACGTCGGTCGCCTCGAACGGCTCGTACGCATGCTCCGGATCGCTCACCAGGGCCTGCGTGACGGGCCTCTCGGCGCCCAGGGCCAGGGTGGCGGCGTAGTCCTTGAGCACCGGGTGGGTGAACAGCGCCGCGATGCGGGCGCCGCGCACCCCGGCCTCGCGCAGCCGGGCCACGAGGCGCGTGGCGAGCAGGCTGTCGCCACCGAGGGCGAAGAACTCGTCGTCCCGCCCGACCTGTTCGGCCCCCAGCAGCTCCCGCCAGGCGGCGGCGACCAGCTCCTCGACCGGGCCGGCCGGCTGCCGGGTCCCGCCGGACGTCACGCCGAGACCGGCCGCGTGCTCGGCGAGCGCGGCGCGGTCCACCTTGCCGTTGGCGGTCAGCGGCAGCCCGTCCGGCAGCGGGATGAGCGCGGACGGCACGGCGTGCGCGGGCAGGTGGTCGGGGAGACGGCGCTCGACCGCCGCGAGGTCCAACGGTCCCTCGGGAACCACGAACGCGGTCAGCCGCTGCTGCCCCCGCGGCCCGGTCGCGACGGTGATCGCGCGGGCGATTCCCGACTGAGCGAGCAGCGCCGCGTCGACCTCGCCGAGCTCGGTGCGATGGCCCCGGATCTTCAGCTGGTGGTCGCGGCGCCCCAGGAATTCCAGCAGCCCGTCGGGCCGGTAGCGGCCGAGGTCGCCGGTGCGGTACCAGCGGTCCCCGCCGTCGGTCACGAACCGGTCGGCGGTGCGCTCGGGATCGCCCCGGTATCCGGTGGCCACCCCGGCTCCGCCGATCCACAGCTCGCCCGGCACCCAGTCCGGGCAGTCCTCGCCCAGCGGACCCACGACCCGGAACCGCTGTTCGCGCAGCGGCGTCCCGTACGGCACCGACGGCCAGCCCGCCGGCGCGCCGGCGGTGGCGTCGTACGCGTTGGACCAGATGGCGGCCTCGGTGGCACCGCCCATCGCGATGAGCCGGCAGTCACTGTGCGAGGCTAGGCGCGCGTGCAGGTCCAGCGGCACCCAGTCGCCCGAGACCATGGCGAGCCTGAGCGTGGGCGGTGTCTGCCCCGCCGACGCGGTGAGCAGCATGTCCAGCAGCATCGGTACGGAGTTCCAGACGGTGACGCCGTGCCGTGCGGCGAGGTCGCGCCACCGCTGGGCGTCCCTGCGCTCCTCCTCGGTGACCAGGACGAGCGCGCCGCCCGCGCCGAGCAGCCCGAAGATGTCGTACACGGACAGGTCGAAGTCGAGCGCGGAGACCGCCAGGACCCGGTCGCCGGGGCCGATGCCGTGCCGCTCGTTGATGTCCTCGACGGTGTTGGCCGCGGCCCGGTGGGTGAGTTCGACGCCCTTGGGCTCACCGGTGGACCCGGATGTGAAGATCACATACGCGCAGGAGCCGGGGTCGGTGGCCACGGGCTTCTCCAGGGGTGCGGGCAGCGGCTCGGCGAGGAACTCCGCGTCGAGTACGCACCGGGCCCCCGATGCCCTGAGCATCCGCTCGCGCCGCACCGGCGGCTGGTCGGCGCCGACCGGGACGTACGCGGCACCGGCCGCGAGCACCCCGAGTACGGCGACGACCTGTTCCGGTCCCTTGGGCAGCGATACGGCGACCGTGTCGCCAGGTTCGACGCCGCGCTCGGCCAGAGCGGCGGCGATGCGCAGCGAGCGGTCGCGCAGCTCGCCCCGCGACATCGCGCCGTCGTCGCCCCAGAGCAGGGCGGGGGAGTCGGGTTCGGTGGCGGCCCGCTCGAAGAACGGCAGGTGCAGGGCGCGTTCGCCGCCGGGCTTCCCCGTGGCGTTGACCCGCTCGCGGACCGCGCGCTGAGCGTCGGGCAGCAGGGCGGGCCGGGGCGTCTGCCAGTCGGCGTCGCACAGGTGGAGCAGCAGCTCGTCGAAGGCGGCCGACATCGTCTCCACGAGGGCCTCGGGGAACAGCTCCCGCACGGCGTCCCACTGGTGACGCAGCGCTCCGTCCCGGCCCTCGTACACCTGGAGGTCGAGCCAGACCTGCGGGGTCTGGCTGACCCCCCACACGCGCGGCGGGAAACCGTCGGGCGCGTCCATGGACACGCCGTCGTCGACACCGAGCGCGCTGGTGAACACCACCGGCACGGCGGCCTCGGACTCGCCACGGGCCCGGGCCAGTTCGCGCATCACCCACACCGCGGAGACCGAGCGGTGGTCGAGGTCGCGCCACAGCTGTTCCTGCAACGCACGAACCCGGGTCAGCCAGTCCTCGCCGGCGCGCGGACGGTGGGCGGCGAGCAGCAGCGAGGTGAAGTCGCCGAGGACCCGGTTGATGTCCGGGTGGATCTCCTGGCGGTCGAACAGGGTGAGGTTGACGGTGAGTTCGGGGCTCTCGCTCCAGGTGCCGAGCACCTCCGCGTAGGCCGCGAGCAGCAGGGTGGAGGGAGTGACGCCGTGCTCGCGGGCACGCTCCTTCAGACGCCGCCAGCGGTCGGTGGTCAGCTGCCCCGAGGTGCGCGTGAAGCGGGGGCGGCCCAGCGTGGCCGGGTCGCGCAGCAGCGGCAGCCGGGGCGCGGGCGGCAGCTCGGGCAGCCGGTCGCGCCAGTACGCCTGGTCGGCGGCGACCGTCTCGGGCGCGGGGCGGACGGAGGCGAGGTAGTCGCGGAACGTCGGCTCCACGGACGGTAGTTCGGCGTCCGGATCGGCGTACAGCACGCCCAGCTCGGTGAAGACGGTCATCATGCTGAGGCCGTCGAGGACGATGTTGTCGAGGCTCACACCGATGCGGGTCCGGCCCTCCCCGTACCGCACGGCCCGTACGTCGAAGAGCGGCCAGCGGGCTGGGTCGAGGACCTGGTGGGACATCTCCTCGCGCAGAGTGGCGAGGTGCTCCTCGCCGTCCCGGACCGGGATGGTGAACTCGGGTACGTCGGCCAGGACGCGCTGCCGTCCGTGCTCGTCGAAAACGGCACGCAGCATCGGATGCCGTACGACGAGCCTGCGCCAGGCCGCCTCCAGCCGCGGCAGGTCCACGCCGGTGCCGTCGAACTCCGAGTAGTAGTGCGCCCCCACCCCGCCGAGCCGCATCTCCTCGGACCGGCCCAGCCAGTAGGCGCGTTGCACATCGGTGGCCGGGAACGGCTCGTGCGCGTGCTCCGGGTCCGGCACGAGGGCGGGCGCGGCAGGACCGCCCGCGTCCTGGGTGAGCGTGGCGGCGTAGTCCTTCAGCGCCGGGCTCGTGAACAGGTCGGCGATCCGGGCACCTTTCACCCCGCGCTCGCCGAGCCGGTGCAGCATCCGTGTGGCCAGCAGGCTGTCGCCGCCGAGCGCGAAGAAGTCGTCCTCGCGGTGCACGCTCCGGGCGCCGAGCAGGTCCCGCCACACCTCGGCGACCAGTTCCTCCACGCCGGGCCGGGGTGGTGTGCCCTGCCCTGTGCGGTTCCGCGCCGACGACACGTGCCGGGCGAGGAGTTCGCGCACCGTGCGCCGGTCGACCTTGCCGTTCGCGGTGAGCGGCATGACCGGCAGCAGGACCAGCCGGTCGGGGACCATGTAGGACGGCACCTGGCCGACGGCGAAGGCACGTACGCCGTCGGTGTCGCACGGCCGACCGTCCGGATCACGGACCGCGCGGATCAAAAGTGCGGGCTCCTGGTCACGTACGGACGTGCCCACCTCGCTGAACCCATGGCCGTGCAGCAACTGCTCCCAGGCCGACGGCGGCAGCAGTGGGCTGCCGGCCGCGCGGCGGGCCGGGTCCGCGTCGGCGAACCCCCGCGTGGGCAGGGCGGCACAGATCAGCCCCAGCGGTGGCAGACCGCCCTGCTCCACCGCGAGCAGGACGCCACCCGGAGCCAGCAGGGCAGCCGCCTGAGCGACCCCGGCGGCCGGGGCGTCGAAGGCGTGCAGGGCGCCGAAGGCGAAGACGGCGTCGAACGCGCCTGGCAGTCCCTCCGGGAGCGCACCGTCCGGCAGCGACTGGTACCTCACGTCGTGCGGCAGGCCGGCCAGCCGGTCGCGAGCCCGCCCCAGAAGCCCGGCAGAGGTGTCCAGAAGCGTGAACTGTACGGACCCTGCGGGCAGTTGCTCTGCCACGCGCCGTACACCCAGCCCACCTCGCGCCCCGACGACCGCGACCCGCAGCACACCTCGGCCGGGCTCCGCCGCAAGGGCGCTCAACGTCTCCGCGCAGTCCGCCGCGGCCTGCGCTGTGGCGGGCAGTGCGTCGAGCGCCACCTCCGGGGCGAGAACCGGGTCGTCGAGAAGCTCCAGCGGGTCGCGTTCACCGGTGAGCATGGCACGCAGGTCCGGCAGCCGCTCGGTCAGCCGGGCGAGCACGGCTTCGAGACGGGTTCCGGCGACGCACTCGGCCAGTCGCTCCGCGTCCGCCGGTGCCGGGTGGCGGCTGAGCCAGTCCCGCCACAGGTGAACCAGCCCGCGCATGGACTCGGCGGGAACCCTCCGGTCTTCGAGGACCCGGCCGAGAACGTGCGCGACGACATCGGCTTCCAGCGGATCCGGCCGTGCGGCCACGACCTGGGGCCTGATCCCGTCACGCCGGCTCGACTCCTTGCCGAGCGCGGGCGCGTACGCCGCCACCAGCGCCCGCGACGCTCCGTCCGCGTCGCCGACCACCGCCGCCACCGCCCGCCCCACACCCGGCGCCCGCTCGAGTGCCGCCTCCACCTCGCCCAGCTCGACCCGGTGGCCGCGCAGCTTCACCTGGGAGTCGGCCCGGCCGAGGAACTCGACGGTGCCGCCGGGCCGGTAGCGGGCGAGATCGCCCGTGCGGTACCAGCGCAGCCCGTCGTGCCGCACGAACCGGTCGGCGGTGCGCCCGGGATCGCCGAGGTAGCCGTCGGCCACCCCGGCCCCGCCGATCCACAACTCGCCCGGCACCCAGTCGGGACAGTCCCGGCCCCGGGCGTCGACGACCCGGCACCGGACGTTGCCGAGAGGCGTCCCGTACGGCACCGCCGTCCAGTCCTCGGGAACGTCGGCGCCGGTCACCTCGCACACCGTGGAGTGGATCGCCGTCTCCGTCGTACCGCCCAGCGCCACGAACCGGCAGTCGGGCGCGCGTTCCGCCAGCCGGCCGGGCAGGTCGACGCCCACCCAGTCTCCGCCGAGCAGCACCAGCCGCAGCGCCCCGAGGCCGACTCCGGCGGTGCTGAGCAGCATGTCCAGCACGGACGGCACGCAGTTGAGGACGGTGACCCCGTGGCGTGCCATCAGCGCGTGCCAGCGCCCCGCGTCCCGCCGGTCCTCCTCCCGCACGAGCACGACCGCGCCTCCGGCGGACAGCGGCCCGAACAGGTCGTACACCGACAGGTCGAAGTCGAGCGCGGACAGTGCGAGCGTCCGGTCGCCGTCACCCACGCCGAAGCGCTCGTCGAGGTCGTCGACCGTGTTGCGCGCCGCGCGGTGCGGTACGACGACGCCCTTCGGCTCGCCCGTGGAGCCGGAGGTGAACAGGATGTACGCCGGGTCGTCCTCCGGCACCGCGACGGGCTCCTTGACGGGCTCGTGCGCCAGGGCGTCCGCCACGGTCAGCGGTACGACGCCCTCGGGCAGCGGGGAGCCGGGGGACGCGCCGACGAAGGCCACCCGGGTCCCCGCCCGGCTCAGCACACGATCCCGTCGCGCCGGCGGATGGTCGCGCCCGACCGGCACATAGGCGGCGCCCGCCGTCAGCACGCCGAGCACCGCGGCGATCTGGTCGGCCCCCTTGGGCAGGCAGACGGCGACGCGGTCGCCGGGTCCGACGGCATGCGCGGCGAGCGCGGCGGCGATCCGCCGGGCCCGGTCGGCGAGTTCGCCGTAGGTGAGGCAGCCGTCCGTGTCGTCCGTGCCCCACAGCAGCGCGGGCCGGTCCGGAGTGCGCTCGGCGCGGCTCAGGAAGTCCTCGTGGAGCAGCAGCCCGGTGCGCGGCCCGTCGGTGGCGTTGGCACGCGCGCGTGCGTCCCGCTGGTCCTCGGGCAGCAGGTCCGGCACGGGCGCACCCCAGGGAGCGTCGGATGAGGCGAGGGAGTCCACCAGCGTGCGGTAGGCGGCGAACATCGCGTCCAGCATTCCCTCAGGAAACGCCTGCTCCAGCGCGTCCCAGTTCACGAGCAGGCCGCCGTCGAGCTCGGTGACCTGGGCGTCCAGCCACACCTGCGGTCCTTGCGAGATGATCCACACCGGCCGCCCGAAGCAGGCGCGCACGTCCTCTGAGAAGAGCTCGCCCAGGTTGAGGGCGCTGGTGAAGACGACGGGCGCGAGGACCCGTCCGCCGCCGTGCTGGGCGCGGTTCAGGTCGCGGAGCACCTCGACGCCCGAGTAGGAGGTGTGGGCGGCATCGTCGAGAAAGCGCTCCTGCAGGGCGCGGGCGCGGCGCTCGAAGGCGTCCTGGCCGGCCATGTCGGCGGTGAGCAGCACGGACCCGGTGAAGTCGCCCACGAGCAGGGGTACGTCGGGATGCAGCGACTCGCGGTCGAACAGCGGCACGTTCAGCAGGAAGCGGTGCTCGGAGCTCCACGCGGCGAGCACCTCGGCGTAGGTGGCGGCCAGCGCCATCGCGGGGGTGACGCCGTGCCGGTGGGCGCGGGCGAACAGGGCGTCGCGCGCCTCGGGCGGCAGCCAGTGGTGGCGGCGGGTGACACGGGGCCGGACCGGACCCTGGGCCATGGGCAGCGCGGGCGCGCCCGGCAGGTCCGGCAGCCGGGCGGCCCACCAGGCCGCGTCCCGCGCGCGATCGCGTTCCCGCTCCTTGGAGGCGGCACGGTCGGCGAGGTAGCGGCGGTAGCTGTAGGCGATGGGCGGGAGTTGTTCCGTACCGCGGTAGAGGGCCGCGAGGTCGGCGAGCAGGACGCGCAGGCTGAGCGCGTCGGCGGCGAGCATGTCGAGGTTGAGGTGGGTACGCGTCCGGCCGCCCGGCAGCAGCGACAGCTGTACGTCGAAGACCTCGCCCGCGCCGACCCGCAGCATGCGGTGCGACAGATCGTCCCGCAGCTGTCCCAGGCGGCGGTCCACCTCGTCCTCGGGCAGCTCGCGCAGGTCGTGCACGCGAAGCCCTGGCCAGGCCGAGGTGGCCGGAGTGTGCTGGCGGCCGTCGTCGCCGAACACGGCGCGCAGCTGGGCGTGCCGGGCGAGCAGGGCGCGTACGGCGCGCTCCAGGCGCTGCGGGTCGACGCCCTCGCCGTCGAACTCGTTGTAGAAGTGCGCCGCCACACCGCCGAGTTCGTGCTCCGCGCCGCGGCCCACCCAGTAGGCGTGCTGCATCAGGGCGAGGTCGAAGGGCAAGGTCTCGTCGTCGGCCGAGGCGCGCTCGGACCGTTCCTCGGACGGTTCCTGAGTCCGGCTGCCGGGGCCCGGACTTCGCTCGGCCAGCAGTTCCTCCCACGCGTGCAGCGTGGGTGTGCGGGCGAGTTCCGCGAAGGTCAGCCGTATGCCGGCGCGGCGCAGTGCCGCGGACACCGTCATCAGGCGGATGGAGTCCAGTCCCTGCTCAATGAGGTTGTCGTCGGGGCCGACCCGCTCGGCGTCGGGGCCGAGCCAGTCAGCGATCAGAGGGCGGACCGTCCGCAGAAGATCGGGTTCTGACACTGCGTCACCAGCCTCGATGCGATCGATGTGTGATCCGTTGTTGAAAATGATATTCATTTACTACAGTATGAAGAACGGGATCGACAAGCCCCTGCCGAGCAGGACACGACCAGAGGGGGACCACGTGCTGGACGGCTGTACGCCCTGGCCCGAGGAGTTCGCCGAGCGCTACCGGGAGGCCGGGTACTGGCGAGGTGAGACGTTCGACCAACTACTGCGGGCCTGGACCCGCGCCGACCCGCACCGCCCCGCTCTCGTGCAGGGTGAACGGCGGTTGAACCGGGTCGAGTTGGAACGGTCGGCGGACCGTGCCGCGCGTCGGCTGGCCGGACTCGGCATCCGGGCGGGGGACCGCGTGGTCCTCCAGCTCCCGAACGTGCCCGAGTTCTTCACCGGCTTCTTCGGCCTCCAGCGACTCGGCGCGATCCCCGTCCTCGCCCTGCCACTGCACCGCCGCAGCGAGATCGTCCACCTGTGCCGGCTGTCCGGGGCCGTGGCGTATGTCGTCCCGGACGTCCATCAGGGCTTCGACCACCGTGAGCTGGCCGCCGATGTCGTCAAGGAGTGCCCGGACCTGCGGCACGTCCTGGTGGCCGGCGACCCGGGCGCCCACCTCCCGCTCGACGGCCCCGGAATCGCGGGGGAGATGCCACCCACCCCATCCGACGCCTCCGAGGTGGCGCTGCTCCTGGTCTCCGGCGGCACCAACGGCCTGCCCAAGCTGATCCCGCGCACCCACGACGACTACGCGTACAACGTGCGGGCCAGTGCCGAGCTGTGCCGCTTCGGCCCCGACACGGTGTACCTCGCCGCGCTGCCCGTCGCCCACAACTTCGCGCTCGGCTGTCCCGGAGTGCTCGGCGCCCTGCACGCGGGCGGCACCGCCGTACTCACCGACGAGCCCGACCCGGACGCGGCCTTCGCCCTCATCGAGCGTCAGCGTGTCACAGCGACCGCGCTCGTGCCGCCGACCGCCCGGATGTGGGCGGCGGCCACGGAGTGGGAAGAGGCGGACCTGTCCTCGCTACGGCTGCTCCAGGTCGGCGGCGCCCGCCTGCTGCCCGAGCACGCCGTCCAGGTGCGGGGCGCCCTCGGCCCCGTCCTGCAGCAGGTGTTCGGCATGGCGGAGGGCCTGCTGAACTACACCGAACCGGACGCGCCGGAAGACGTCGTCCTGCACACGCAGGGCCGTCCGCTGTCCCCCGACGACGAACTGCGCATCGTCGACGAGAACGACCGCGACGTCCCGCCCGGCACGACCGGCCGGCTCCTCACCCGCGGCCCCTACACCCTGCGCGGCTACTACCGGGCCGACGAGCACAACGCCACCGCGTTCACCGCCGACGGCCACTACCGCACCGGCGACCTCGTACGGCGCACCCCCAGGGGCCACCTCGTCGTCGAGGGCCGGGTGAAGGAGCAGATCAACCGGGGCGGCGACAAGGTGGCCGCCGCCGAGGTCGAGGAGCAACTCGCCCACCATCCGGCGGTCCTGGACGTGGCCGTCGTACCCGTCCCGGACGACCTGCTCGGTGAGCGCACCTGCGCTTTCGTCGCCCCCAGGCCCGGGGCCACCGCGCCCGATCGGAACGAGGCGGCGGCCTTCCTCCGCGAACGCGGGCTGGCCCCGTACAAGATCCCCGACCGGATCGAGCCCCTCGACGCCCTCCCGGTGACGGCCGTCGGCAAGACCGACAAGAAGGCGCTGACGGCGCTGGCCCGCGATCTCGCGGCCGTGGGCGCGCGGCGCGAGGAAGGGAACCCCCGTTCATGACCGGCACGACCGACCGCAGACGGACCGCCAGGACTTCGCCCTCGTCCCACACCTCCGACGCCGCCTGGGACTCGTGGGCCGATGGTCTCCCCGCACCGGGCCCCGCGCACACCGCCCAGGCACCCGAGGACCCTGCTGAGGCGGCCGTCCGCCTCGCCCGCTCCGGTCTCGGCGGCGAGTACGTCGTCTACGAACGCGCCGGTGTCTGGCACTACGCCGCCGGCCCCGCGGCCACCGTCACCCTGGACGCCGAGGCGGTCACCGCGCGCTGCGGCAACCGGTCCGTGACCCGGCCCCTCGGCGCGGCGACTCTGGAGCAGGTCGCCGACGCCCTGGCCCGACTGCCGCACCGGGACTGGCGGGTGTACGGCTGGGCGGCCTTCGAACTGGCCCACCTGCTGCACCCGGACACCGGCGACGTGGGCCGTGACCCGCTGTTCCACCTCATGCTGCCGACCACCGAGGTCGCCCTGACGCCGGGAACGGCACGCATACGGACCACGGACCCGGAGCACATACCCCTCGTCGCCAAGGCCCTGGCCGGCCCCACGGGAGCGGACGGCGAGGTCCTTACCGACGTGGAGGAACTGCTGGCCTCCGGGTCGGAGCCGTACCAGCACGCCGTCGCGCGCACGGTGGACGACATCCGGGCAGGGCTCCTCCAGAAGGCCGTACTGTCCCGCCCGTTGCCGCTGCCCGCGCACACGCCCGCCCCCGACCTGACCGCCACCTACCTGGCGGGCCGCCGCGCCAACACCCCCGCCCGGTCCTTCCTGTTGGACCTGGGCGGCTGGCGAGCGGCCGGCTTCAGCCCCGAGACCGTCGTGGAGGTCGAGGCAGGCACCCGTCGCGTCTCCACCCAGCCGCTCGCCGGCACCCGCGCCCTCGGCCCGAGCCCCGAAGAGACCGCGCGGCTGCGGGCCGACCTGCTCGCCGACCCCAAGGAGATCCACGAACACGCCCTCTCCGTGCGCCGCGCCGTCGAAGAACTGACCGGTATCTCCGGCCAAGGCACGGTCTCGGTCGAGGAGTTCATGACGGTCCGGGAACGCGGCTCGGTGCAGCATCTCGCCTCGCGCGCCGCCGGACGCCTCGCCGACGACCGGAGCCCTTGGGACGCCTTCGCGGCGCTGTTCCCCGCGATCACCGCCACCGGCTGCCCCAAACCGGAGGCACTGCGCGCCATCGGCCGATACGAGAGCGAACCCCGAGGGCTGTATGCCGGAGCCGTGTTCACCGCCGATGCCGACGGCTTGCTCGACGCGGCACTCGTCCTGCGCACCGTCTTCCAGCGCGACAGCCGCAGCTGGCTACGGGCCGGGGCCGGAGTCATGGGACAGTCGACACCGGAACGCGAGTGGGAGGAGACCTGCGAGAAGCTCCGCAGCGTGGCCCCGCACCTGCGCCACAGCCCCGGCACGGCACCCGCGGAGCCGCGATGAGCGATCAGCAGCCCGCGGCCCTGGTCCTGGTCCACGGCGGCTGGCTCACCGGCACCTGCTGGGAGCCCGTCCTGCCCCACCTGTCCGTCACGTGTCTCACCCCCGACCTCCCGGGCCGGGCCGGCAGACCCGCGGATCTCACCACCCTGACCGTCGGCGACCTGGCACGAGCGGTGGCGGACGACATCGACGCGGCCGGACTCGACCAGGTCGTCCTGGTCGGCCACTCACTCGCGGGCGTCGTCATCCCCCAGGTCGCCGCGCTGCTCCCGCACCGGATCCGCCGCTTGGTGTTCCTGGCAGCCACCGTGCCACGCGAGGGCACCTGCGCCCTCGACGGCTTCCCGTTCCTGGTCCGCGCCGTGATGCGAAGACGGCTGCGCCACGGTCTGTCACCACGCCCGGCACGGGCGCCGGCCCGCTGGAGCTACTGCCGCGACCTGCCGCCCGACACGGCGGAGCACGTGGTGTCCCACCTGGTCGACGACGCGGCGGGCCCGCTTCTCGAACCCGTGTCGCGCACCGGCCTGCCGCCCGTCCAACGCACATACATCCGTCTGCGCCGCGACAGAGCGCTCCCCCTCGCCGCCCAGCAGCGTCAGATCACCCACCTCGGGGACACAGACGTCACAGACCTGGACTGCGGCCACCTGGCGATGTACGAGCAGCCTGCCGGGCTCGCGGCCGTCCTCGAGGATCTGGCTTCGCGTTGACGGCGGGTGGCTTTCATCGTCGCTCAGGCCGGTTCGACCGCCGCCGGGTGGCCCCTGCGCTGTGTACAGTCCAGTTTGGACACCGCTCCGGTCGTGCAGGGTGCCAGCGGCACCGGTGAGGCGTTCGAGAACGAAGGTCCACGCCCCGCAGAGTGACCCGATCTTCATTTCTGCCGACCCCGTCGTGCGCTTCGGCTGGAAGGGACGGGGGATTTGTTCGGTGAGCCGGGGGCCACCAGTTGCGTGAGTCGGTCGCGGGCGGCGGTGATGTGATTGATCC
>CBFGZZ010000044.1:0-33777 GCA_965653385.1 uncultured Streptomyces sp.
CCCCCCGACCGGCAGTGTCGGCGGTCCCGACTGCCGGATGACAGATGTCATACGCCGGCCTGGGGGCACCCGGCGAGTGCCGGGTGCCCCCTGGTCCGAGTGGTTCCGCTAGCTCGGGTTGGTGTCGATGGTGACGGTGCGCTCCGCCGCCGTCTTGGCGCGCAGGGCCTTGCGCAGGGCGGAGGCGACGTCCTGCGGCAGGACGTCGCGCTTGCCGCTGGCGCCGTTGATCTGCACGCCGTCGAAGGTGGCGCCGTACGCCTCCTTGAGCGCCTTGAGGTCGTACGTGTCCACGAGCTTGCCGTCCACGGCCTTGACGCCGAGGATCTTCGGCAGGGACAGGGAGCCGAACGGGATGCTGTGTGCGGCGTCCGTCTGGATCGTGACCTTGTTGGCCATCGCCGGCTCGGCGAACTCCTTCATGAACCGGTCGACTTCGGCGTTCGTGATCGTCGGCTGCTTCGTCGTCGTCGGCACGGTCACCGGGTCGCTCGCACCGGTCTCGACCTGGACGCGGTAGGCCTCCTCGACCGCGTCGGTGGACTTGGCGACGTCGATGCCCTTGCCCGCCTTGCCGTAGACGGCGACGGCCTTGCCGGTGTCGAACTTGACGGTGCCCTCGGTCACCGAGCCGGAGCCGCCGGAGGCGTCCTCCAGGGCGGCGTGCAGCTTCTCCTCGTCGGTGGGCATGACCGGGTCGACGACCCGGTGGTTGCCGAAGAGGGAGCCGATGACCGAGACCGGGTTGTAGTCGCTGGTCGCGGCGGCGCTGACCGTCTGCTGCATGTCGAACTGCAGCCCGGCCTTGTCCGGCTCCAGCGTCACCGTCTTGCCGTCCACGGACAGCTTCAGCGGCTTGTTCACGCGCTCGTCGAAGGCGTCGTTCAGTTTCTTGACCGCGTCGTCGCGGGTGCCGCCGCCGATGTCGACGCCGAGGACCGTGGTGCCCTTCGGCACGTCGGAGTGGGCCATCAGCAGACCCGCGCCGTACACACCGCCCGCGAGGACGATCACTCCGCCGCCGACCAGCGCCAGCTTGCTGCGGCCCTTCTTCTTGGGCGCGCGGGAGGACTGGGTGTCCGACGAGCCGGTCTCGGGCAGCTTCGGGGGCGTGTGCGGCCCGGAGGGCTCGGTACCGCCCGGCCCGAAGGGTCCGCTCTGGGCACCCGCGGGCACGACGGGGATGCCGCTGGTGACGGTGTGACCGGAGACGTTGTCGGCCACGCCGCCGTAGTGCGGGGTGCCGGGCTCGGGGGCCGGCTTCTGCGGGGTGAGGATCGCGGTGTCGTCGCTGAGCCCACCGCCCGGGCCGTGGCCGGGGCCGCCGGGGCCCGCGGAGATGCCGGGGCCGGCCGGGGCACCAGGGCCGGAGGGTCCGGGAGGGGCACCGGGGCCCGCGGGACCATTCAGGCCGCCGCCGGGGCCGCCAGGACCACCGGGGCCGCCAGGACGGCTCGGGCCTGCGGAGATCCCGGAAGCGCCCGGGCCGGCCGGGCCACCCGGGCCTGCGGACATGCCGGAGCCGACCGGACCGCGCGGACCGCCCGGACGCCCGGGCGCACCCGAACCACGCGGGCCACCGGGGCCACCCGGGGCTCCGGGTCCGCGCTGTCCGCCGCCCGCGACCGGCGGTACCGCCGGGCCGTCGCCGGTGACCGGGCCGGTCGTCGGGCCCGTGGGGCCGTGCGGGCCGCCCTGGCCGCCGCGGCCGTTCGGGCCGTTGAAGTCGCTCGGGCCGCCGAAGTCGTCCAGGCCGCGCGGGGCGCCGAAGTCGTCGAAGTCGTTCGGGGCGTTGAAATCGGCGGAGGGGTCGAAGCCGCCGGGGCCGCCCTGGGTGCCGTAGCCGTTCTGGCCGCCTTGGCCGTTCGGGCCGTGCTGGCTGCCGCCGCCGTTGTCCGAGAAGTACGGCAGGTCGTCGCGGCGTGTCTCGTCGCCGGGGCGGGCACCGTTTCCGTTGCCATTGCCGCGCGGGCCTGCCGCCAGTGCCTCGGTCACGTCGAAGGAACCGGTGCCGCCGCCGTGCCCGGGAGCCACGGGTCCGCCGGTCGCGCCGGGGAGACCCGCGCCGTTGGTGGCGCCGGGGCGGGAGCCGCCCGGGACGTTCATCGAGCCGACGACTCCACCGGGCCGACCGGCGCCGGGCCCCGGACGCGCGCCACCGGCGCCCGTGCCGGCGCCACCGCCTGCGCCCGAACCGCCGGGCAGACCGGCCCCGTTGGAGGGCGGGCCTCCCTGACCGCCCTTGGGCGCGCCGGACTTGCGCGGCGCGAACCAGTCGCTCGTCTTCTCCCCCGCCTGCGCCGTGGGTTCGGCCGGGGGTTCCACGGTGCCCGTGGACATGGAGGTGGCGGCGGACGGCGTCGGCGTCTCGGCGGGGGCGCCGGAGCCGGAGCCCTGCCCGTCGGCGTCGGCGACGGGCTGGCGTACGACCACCGGCGGAATGGGCCGCGATCCGGGGATGTTGATCCGGATCCGCGTCGTCAGCGTGGTCTCGGTCTTGCGTTCCTCCGGCTGCGTGCCCGAACGGCCCGCGTCCGCACCGCTGTCGGAAGCCATGGGGGTCCCGTACGGCGGCGTGCCCGAGGGGTATGCGGCTCCGCCGTGCCCGTTGGGCCCGGAGGACGGAGTGTCAGTTTCACGACTCAAGGCAGGTTCTCCCGGTTGGCTCCGCCGCCGTTTCGACCCCAATGCTCCGGGCGGCTCGGCGGCGCGCACCACCATACTGGCCACTTCTGGCCCGTATCCCACGACCGCCTGGGAAACCCACACGGGACTCGCACGTGTGCGTTGTGGAGAAGTGGTACGTCACTTGCCAAGTCGGACGCCGTCGCCACCTGGTTGCCGCACCGGGGCGAGGGTGGCGCAGATCACAGCCACGGCCATGCCGCCGAGCAGGAAGAGATAGGACGAGGTGCCTGTGCCGAAGACGAAGTCGCCTTCGGGGCGGCTGGCGGTGAGCAGGATGACGGTGATCATCCAGCCACCGGCGGGGGCGACGGCCCCGGCCCGGCTGCCCGTCGCCCTGGCGGCGCCCAGGCACAGGCCCGCCTCACCGGCGAGCGCGAGCAGCAGGCCGCCCGGGAACCACGCGGGCTGCACCAGGGCTCCGGCCAGTCCGACGACGGCGCCGAGCACGAAGAGTCCGAGGTGGGCGAGGACGCGCAGGGCGGAAGGACGCTTCAGCTTCAGCGGCTGGGCGAGCATCGAGCTCATGACGCCTCCCCGAGGGTCACTCCGGCGAACAGGTCGGTCTCCTTCTCGGCTCCCGGCGCCGCCGCTCTCTCTCCGCGCACCAACTCGTAGTACTCGGTGGCGAAGAGGGGTTGCGCGAGTTCGTTGGAGAGCGCGAAGTACGGCGTGGTCGGCTCGGCCACCTCGATCTGGGTGGCGTGCGCCCGCATCGCGGCGGCCTTGGCGGTGGCGTGCGCGGTGCCGTCGATCAGGGTGGTGACCCGCTCGTCGGCGACGACGCCCGGGACGTCGGCGACGACGGCCGCCTTGCCGAACGGCAGCCCGGGCAGATCCGCCTGAAGCCGGGCGAAGGCATCGTCGGCCACCGTGCGCGGGACGCGGTTCCAGTAGATCTTGGGGATCCGCCAGCCGGCGTCGTCGGCCAGCTCGGCCGCACGCATCGCGATGCGGTGGGCCTGGATGTGGTCCGGGTGGCCGTAGCCGCCGTCCGGGTCATAGGTGACGAGGACCTGGGGACGTACCTCCAGGATCACCTCGACGAGCTCCCTGGCCGCCTCGTCGACGTCCGCCTGCCACAGACAGGCCGGGTCGTCGTTGTCGGCGATGCCCATCATCCCGGAGTCCTCGTAGCGGCCCTTGCCGCCGAGGAGACGGAAGTCCTCGACGCCGAGCTCGCGCATCGCGGCCGTGAGCTCACCCAGGCGGTGTTCGCCGAGCGCGGTGCCGGTCAGGTGCTGGAGTTCGGGGGGAATGACCTCGCCGTGCTCACCGAGGGTGCAGGTGACCAGGGTCACCCGGGCACCCTCGGCCGCGTACCTGGCCATGGTGGCGCCGTTGTTGATCGACTCGTCGTCCGGATGCGCGTGCACCAGGAGCAGACGCCGGTCGGGCAGTTCCGTCATGGGCACCACCCTACGAGGCGCCACTGACAGCGCCGCGCCGAGCGGCTCAGAACTTGATGCCGCCGATCATGCCCGCGATGTTCGTCGTCAGCTCACTGATCGTGGGAGCGATGGTCGAGGACGCGAGATAGAAGCCGAGCAGCATGCACACGACCGCATGGCCCGCCTTCAGTCCTGATTTCTTGATCAGCAGGAAGACGATGATCGCCAGCAGCACCACCGCCGAAATCGAGAGTGCCACGGCGGTTCACCTCCAAGAATCCCAGGGGCGGGGGGTCGGACTATGGGGGCAGATAAATCCATGCAGCAGCCAGCAGGTTCATACCCACTATGCGCTTGTGATCATAACTATCCGTCCGTGCGCATCGATCGGCGCACAGCCGCACAAGGGGGCGCACTGGCCAATATGGTCGGGGCATGACGACCGAGCCTGTCTCCTTCCCCCGCCGGCACGCCCGCACCCAGAGGTTCACGCTCGGCGCGCCGCGCGCGTTCGCGGTGGCGCCCGACGGTTCCCGCGTCGTGTTCCTGCGCTCCAGCTCCGGTACTGATCCGGCGAGTTCGCTGTGGGTGCTCGACACGGCGGACGGCCGGGAGCGCGTGGCGGCCGATCCGCGCGCCCTGCTGGGCGGTGCCTCCGAGGACCTCTCGGCCGAGGAGCGGGCGCGGCGCGAGCGCAGCCGTGAGGGCGGCGCCGGCATCGTCGCCCAGGCCACCGACGCGGCCGTCGAGTTGGCGTCTTTTGCCTTGTCAGGGCGGCTTTTCACGGCCGAACTGCGGGCCGGTACGGCACGTGAACTCCCGGTACCCGGGCCGGTGATCGACCCGCGCCCCTCCCCCGACGGACGGCACATCGCGTACGTCGCGCAGGGCGCGCTGAGGGTCGTCGGCGCCGAGGGCGAGGGCGACCGTGCGCTCGCCGAGCCGGAGTCGGACGGGGTGACGTACGGACTGGCCGAGTTCATCGCCGCCGAGGAGATGGGGCGCTCGCGGGGCTTCTGGTGGGGTCCGGAGTCGGACTCGTTGCTGGTGGCGCGCGCGGACGACACGCCGGTGCGCCGGTGGTGGATCGCCGATCCGGCGCGTCCGGAGCGCGAGCCGCAGCAGGTGGCGTACCCGGCGGCCGGGACGGCGAACGCGGAGGTACGGCTGTTCGTGATCGGTCTTGACGGGGCGCGCACGGAGGTCGCGTGGGACCGGGCGCGGTACCCGTACCTGGCGCGAGTGCACTGGTCAGCGGCGGGTGCGCCGCTGCTGCTCGTACAGGCGCGCGACCAGCGCAGCCAGCTGTTCCTCGCCGTGGACCCGGCGACCGGGGCGACGCGGATGGTGCACGCGGACGAAGATCCACAATGGCTGGATCTTTTCCCCGGGGTGCCCTGTTGGAGCCCCTCCGGGCACCTTGTACGCATCGCGGACGAGGGCGGGGCGCGGGTGCTCACGGTGGGCGAACGCCCGCTCACCGGACCGCAGTTGCATGTCCGGGCGGTCCTCGACGTCTCCGACGACGACGTGCTGGTCTCGGCGTCGGCGGGCGAGGGTGCGGCGGAGCCCGAGATCGGTGAAGTGCATGTGTACCGGGTGAACGAGCTCGGCGTGGAGCGCGTGTCACAGGAGCCCGGTGTGCATTCGGCGGTGCGCGCCGGGGGCGTGACGGTGCTGGTGTCCCATACGCCGGATCGGCCCGGGGCCCAGGTCCGGGTGCTGCGCGACGGGAAGCCGACGGCGACGGTCCGGTCGCACGCCGAAGATCCCGGTTTGACCCCGCGCGTGACCCTCACCGAGGGGGGCGCACGGCGAATCCCGTGCGCCGTGCTTATGCCTCGGGACTACGCCGGGGACACTCCGCTCCCGGTTTTGCTGGATCCCTACGGGGGACCGCACGCCTCCCGGGTGGTCGCCGCGCACAACGCGTACCTGACCTCGCAGTGGTTCGCCGACCAGGGGTTCGCGGTGGTCGTGGCGGACGGGCGCGGGACTCCGGGGCGCTCGCCCGCGTGGGAGAAGGCCATCAAGGACGACATCGCGGCGATCGTGGTGCAGGACCAGGTCGACGCGCTGCACGCGCTTGCCGAGCGGTTCCCGCTCGATCTGACCCGCGTGGCCATCCGGGGCTGGTCCTTCGGCGGCTACCTGGCGGGGCTCGCCGCGCTGCGCCGCCCGGACGTCTTCCACGCGGCGGTGGTCGGCGCACCGGTCACCGATCTGCGGCTGTACGACACCCACTACCAGGAGCGGTACGTCGGACACCCCGACGAGCAGCCGGAGGTCTACCGGCGCAACTCACTGATCGACGACGCGGGACTGGTGGACCCGGCCGAACCGCACCGCCCGATGATGATCGTCCACGGCCTCGCGGACGACAACGTCGTCGTCGCCCACTCCCTTCGCCTGTCCTCGGCCCTGCTCGCCGCGGGCCGTCCGCACGAGGTGCTGCCGCTGTCCGGCGTCACGCACATGACCCCGCAGGAAGCGGTCGCCGAGAACCTGCTGCTGCTCCAACTGGACTTCCTGCAGCGGTCCCTGGCATAGCCACGCAAAGGCGCACGAACCGCGTTAACACGCAGGCAACTTCACCGAAGCGGTACCGATATACGGACGGTGGAGGCTGAACAGCGTACGGCCGTGCGGGTGCCGTAAACGGGCCGGGGTGCGCCATGTCACCCCGGCCCGTTGCTCTGCCCCGCCACCGCCGCGGCCACCTCCGCGAAATGGCAGGCCGAGTCGTGTGCCTCGGGGCCGCCCGGCGTCCGCAGTCGCGAGGGCACCGCGAGCGGCGGAACCTCCTGGGCGCAGCGATCCTCCGCCTTCCAGCAGCGGGTGCGGAAGCGGCAGCCGGAGGGGACGTTCGTCGGGGACGGGACGTCGCCCGCGAGGATGATGCGCTCGCGGCGGTCTCGGGCCTCGGGGTCGGGGACGGGGACCGCGGAGAGCAGGGCCTGCGTGTAGGGGTGCGTGGGGTGGTCGTAGATCTCGGCGTCTCTGCCGGTCTCCACGATCCGGCCGAGGTACATCACGGCGACGCGGTCGGAGATGTGCCGGACGATCGACAGGTCGTGGGCGATGAAGACGTAGGAGAGGTCGAACTCGTTCTGGAGGCGGTCCATCAGGTTGATGACCTGGGCCTGCACGGAGACGTCCAGGGCGGAGACGGGTTCGTCGGCGACGATGACCTCGGGGCGCAGGGCCAGCCCCCGTGCGATGCCGATGCGCTGGCGCTGGCCGCCGGAGAACTGGTGCGGGTAGCGGTTGATGTGCTCGGGGTTGAGGCCGACCACGTCCAGCAGCTCGCGCACCCTGCGGCGCCGGTCGCCCTTCGGGGCGACCTCGGGGTGGATGTCGTACGGCTCGCCGATGATGTCGCCCACCGTCATACGGGGGTTGAGGGAGGTGTACGGGTCCTGGAAGACCATCTGGATGTTGCGGCGTACGGCTTTCAGGGCGCGGCCAGAGAGTCTGGTGATGTCCTCGCCCTTGTACTTGATCGAACCGGCCGTCGGACGTTCCAGGTTGACCAGCATCTTGGCGACCGTCGACTTGCCGCAGCCGGACTCGCCGACGATGCCGAGGGTTTCGCCGCGGTGCAGGGTGAAGTCGACGCCGTCGACGGCCTTGACGGCGCCGATCTGCTTCTTGAAGAGGATGCCCCGGGTGAGCGGGTAGTGCTTGACCAGGCCGCTCACCTCGAGAATCGCCTCAGCCATGCAGGCACTCCCTCCAGAAGTGGCAGGCACTGTGCCGGGTCGTGTCCGTGCCGGTGACCTCGTACAGCGGGGGTTCGTCGGTGCGGCACAGGTCCTGGGCCAGGGGGCAGCGGGGGTGGAAGGCGCAGCCCTGCGGGATGTTCATGAGGTTGGGGGGCAGGCCCTTGATGGCGTAGAGCTCCCTGCCCTTTTGGTCCAGGCGCGGGATCGACTCCAGCAGACCCTTGGTGTACGGGTGGGCGGGTGCCTTGTAGATGTCGTGGACCGGCGCGGACTCGACGATGCGGCCCGCGTACATGACGGCGATCCGGTCGGCCACGTCGGCGACGACGCCGAGGTCGTGGGTGATGAGGATCAGCCCCATGCGGTACTCGCGCCGCAACTCGGCGAGCAGGTCCATGACCTGGGCCTGGACGGTGACGTCGAGGGCCGTGGTGGGCTCGTCGGCGATGATGAGGGCCGGTTCGAGGGCGAGGGCCATCGCGATCATGATGCGCTGGCGCATACCGCCGGAGAACTGGTGCGGGTACTGCTTGACGCGCTCCTTCGCGGCCGGGATCCGCACCCGGTCCATCAGCTCCACGGCCTTCGCCCGCGCGTCCTTCCGCGACATCCCCCGGTGCACGACGAACATCTCGCCGAGCTGGTCGCCGACGCTCAGCACGGGGTTCAGGGACGACAGGGCGTCCTGGAAGATCATCGCCATCTCGGCGCCCCGGACTTTGCGCCGCTCCCCTTCCCTGAGCTTCAACAGGTCCCGCCCCTGAAAGAGGATCTCGCCCCCGGTGATCCGCCCGGGCGGCATGTCGAGGATCCCCATCACCGCCTGTGCGGTGACCGACTTTCCGGAGCCGGACTCGCCGAGGACGGCGAGGGTTTCCCCCGCGTCGACGGCGTAGCTGACGCCGTTCACGGCCTTGGCGACCAGCCCGTCCCGGGTTTGGAACTCCACCTTCAGGTCACGTACTTCGAGCAACATGCCGGGGGCTCACCTCAGCTTCGGGTCCAGGGCGTCGCGGACCGCGTCGCCCAGCATGATGAAGGCGAGGACCGTGATGGCCAGGGCGCCTGAGGGCCAGAGGAGGGCGTGGGGGGCGTTGCGGATGTACGGGGAGGCCGCGGAGATGTCGATGCCCCAGGAGACGCTGGGGGGTTTGAGGCCCACGCCCAGGTAGGACAGCGTCGCCTCCAGGGCGATGTAGGTGCCCAGGGCGATGGTGGCGACGACGATCACCGGGGCCACGGCGTTGGGCGCGATGTGGCGCAGCAGGATGCGGGAGTTGGAGGCGCCGAGGGCGCGGGCTGCCTGGACGTAGTCGTTCTGCCGGGCGGTGATGACCGCGCCCCGGGCGATGCGGGAGATCTGGGGCCAGCCGAGCAGCACGATGAAGCCGATGACCGGCCAG
This sequence comes from uncultured Streptomyces sp., assembly GCA_965653385.1. Classification (GTDB taxonomy): domain Bacteria; phylum Actinomycetota; class Actinomycetes; order Streptomycetales; family Streptomycetaceae; genus Streptomyces. The sequence goes on from CBFGZZ010000044.1 coordinate 9,205, forward strand.
ATGCTGTTGCTGGTCACCACGGAGAGCAGGACCAGGCCTCCGAGGATCACCGGGATCGCGAAGAAGACGTCGGTGACGCGGGACAGGAGCGAGTCCCACAGGCCGCCGAAGAAGCCGGCGAGTGCGCCCAGCACCGAGCCGAGGACGGCGACCCCGAGCGTGGCGCAGACACCGACTGCGACGGACGTACGGGCGCCGTAGACCGTGCGGGTGTAGACGTCGCAGCCCTGTCCGTCGAAGCCGAAGGGGTGGCCGGGCGCGGAGCCCTGCTGGGCCTTGGCGAGGTCGCACTTGAGGGGGCTGCCGGAGGCGATCGTCGAGGGCCAGAGGGAGATGACGACGAGGAAGACGATGATCAGGGTCGAGAAGACGAAGACCGGGTTGCGGCGCAGGTCTCGCCAGGCGTCGGACCACAGGCTGCGGGGGCGTTCGGGGGGAGGGGAGGGGGCCGCCGGGGTCGTGGTTCCCGGGGTGGCCGTGTGGGGGGCCAGGGGGCTTTCGAGGGTTTCCGCCTCGCTCGTCGCCCACTGCATCGCACCGCCCGTGCCGCCGCTGCCGGCGACGGCTCCCGCGCCCTCGGGCTGGAACGGCTGTTCAGGCATAGCGGATCCTCGGGTCGAGTACGGCGTACAGGAGGTCGACGACCAGGTTGCAGAGGAGGAAGACGAGGACGAGGACCGTCACGAAGCCCACGACGGTCTGTATGTTCTGGCGCAGGACGCCCTGGTAGAGCTGGAAGCCGACGCCGTGGATGTTGAAGATCCGCTCGGTGACGATCGCGCCGCCCATGAGGAAGCCGATGTCGGCGCCGAGGAAGGTGACGACGGGGATGAGGGAGTTGCGCAGCAGGTGCCGGGTGACCACCCGGTGCCTGGGCAGGCCCTTGGCGATGGCCGTGCGGACGTAGTCGGAGCGCCGGTTCTCCGCGATGGACGTGCGGGTCAGCCGGGTGACGTAGGCGAGGGAGACCGTGGCCAGGACGAGGCCCGGCAGGAGCAGTTCGCCGAAGGGGGCGGCCGGGGAGACCGACGGGCGGATCAGGCCCCACTCCACGCCGAGCAGCAGCTGGAGCAGCAGGCCGGTGACGAAGGTGGGGACGGAGATGACGACGAGGGTGAGCAGCAGGACACCGGTGTCGACGGGGCGGCCGCGGCGCAGGCCGGTGAGGACGCCCAGCGTGATACCGATGACGATCTCGAACAGGATGGCCACGATGGTGAGGCGGAAGGTCACGGGGAACGCCGTCGACATCAGTTCGGTGACTTCCTGGCCGTTGAACGCCGTACCGAAGTCGCCGGTGAAGACGTTCCCCATGTAGGTCAGGTACTGCTGCCACACGGGCATGTCGAGGCCGAACTCCTGGCGCAGTCGGGCCGCCGTCGCCGGGTCGCACTGCCGGTCGCCGCACAGGCCCGCGACCGGGTCGCCCATCACATGGACCATGAGAAAGATCAGCAGGGTGGCTCCGACGAACACCGGCACCATCTGGAGCAGGCGGCGTACGACGTACTGGCCCATGGCGGGCTCAGCCGACCTTGATCTCGTGGTAGACGGGGACGCTGAACGGGTTGAGGGCCACGTTGGACAGCCGCTGCGACCAGCCGGCGCTGCCGTTCTGGTACCAGAGCGGGATGGCGGCCATGTCGTCCCGGACGACCTCCTCGGCCTTCTGGAACATCTTCACGGCCTTCGCGGGGTCCGTCTCGGCGTTCGCCTCGTCGACGAGCCTGTCGAACTCCTCGCTCGACCACTTGCCGTCGTTGGAGGAGGCGCCTGTGTAGTAGAGCGGCTGGAGGAAGTTCTGGGTGAGCGGGTAGTCCATCTGCCAGCCCGCCCGGAAGGGCCCGGACAGCTTCTGGGTCGTGGACTTGTTGCGGAAGTCGGCGAAGGTGCCGATGGGGTTGCCGACGCAGGCCCGGTCGTTGTCCAGGGCGTTGTTGATGGAGTTGCAGACGGCGTCGACCCACAGCTTGTGCGAGCCGGTGTCCGCGTTGTACGTGATCTTCACCTGCCCGCCGGGCAGCCCGCCGCCCTCCTTGATCAGCTTCTTCGCGGCGGCGGCGTCGTACCGGCACCACTCGCCGCACAGCCCCGCCTGGTAGCCGCCGTCCTTGCCGAGGACGGGTGAGGTCCAGTCGGTGGCCGGGGTGCGGGTCTTGTGGAAGATCGTGTCGGTGATCTGCTCGCGGTCGATCGCCCGGGACAGCCCCTTGCGGACCTTGACCGAGCCGGCGGTGCTCCATTCCTTGTCGTAGTGGGGGAAGGCCAGGGTCTGGATGATGCCGGCGGGGGTGTTGAGGTAGCGGTCGCCGAGGTCGGCGCGGACGTTCTTCAGCTGCTGGGCCGGGACGTCGTCGACCAGGTCGAGGTTGCCGGCCATCAGGTCGGTGTAGGCGGTGTTGTTGTCCGTGTAGACCTTGAGGGTGACGCCGCCGTTCTGCGCCGCGTCCGGGCCCGGGTAGGTGTCCCACTTCGTCAGGCGCATCTCGGAGCCCTTGGTGTACGACTCCACCGTGTAGGGGCCGTTGCCGACGGGCTTGGCCAGCCAGGCGGCGTGGTCGTCGTAGAACGCCCGCGGGAGTGGGACGAAGGCGTTGTAGCCGAGGGTGTCGGGGAAGCTGGAGAACTTCTGGCTGAGCCGGACGGTGAACGTCCGGTCGTTGACGACCTTCAGTCCGGACAAGGTGTCGGCGCGCTGCTCGCCCCGCTCCGGGTGGACCTCGTCGTAGCCCTCGATGTAGCTGAAGAAGTAGGCGTTCTTCTGGTTGTTCTTCAGGCTCGCCCCGTAGTTCCAGGCGTCCACGAAGGACTTGGCGGTGACCTTCTCGCCGTTGCTGAAGGTCCAGCCGTCCTTGACGGTGATCGTGTAGTTGCGCGAGTCGGAGGTCTCGATCCTCTCGGCGAGCATGTTCTCGGCGGCGCCGGTCTTCGGGTCGTACTGCTTCAGGCCCCGGAAGATCATGGAGAGGACCTTGCCGCCCTGCACCTCGTTGGTGTTGGCGGGCTCCAGCGGGTTCTGCGGATCGGTCCAGGAGGAGCTGAGCACGGCGCCGCCTGCGCCGGCGCTGTCGCCCCCGCCTCCGCAGGCCGTGGCCGCGAGAGCCACGGCCACCGCGACCGCGATCCGTCCGGCATGGGTGGCTCCCCGCATGGTGCCTCCTCCTGACCGCGCCGCGGGAATCGCCGCGCCCTGGCAGCAAATATCGGCAGCCGCCAAGGGCCCCGCATGCGCAGGGCGCCCATCCGAGGACCCGTTAGCCCATCCGGCCGCAACCGTCCCGGTCCGTAAGCCCGCGAACGTCCGTCAGGGCGCCACCAGGGGCTCTTCACCGGTGTGGACCAATGGCTGTCTCAATCTCATCACTTCGTTGTTTTCCGCAGGCCACATGGGGTTTCATGCGCCGTCGACGCGCGCAGAAAAGCGCTGACAGTCCAAAAGCCGCTCAACCAGCCGTCCCTGTGCAAGCAATGACGTGAGGTCACGATCATGAGCACACGAGAGCAGCACAGCAGAGCGCGGCGTCTCCTCGCCGCCGCAGCCGCCACCCTGACGGTGTCGGCCGGACTCGCGCCGCACCAGGCGGTGGCGGCGGACGACGACAAGGTCCTCACCGTCGCGGTAGCCCAGAGTGTCGACTCCCTGAGCCCGTTCCTGGCGCAGCGGCTGCTCAGCACGAGCGTCCACCGGCTGATGTACGAGTACCTCACGAACTACGACCCGGGGGACGCCCACGCCGTCCCGGCCCTGGCTACCGGGTGGAAGTCGTCGCCGGACAAGCTGACCTGGACGTACACGATCCGTTCCGACTCCAAGTGGTCGGACGGTGAGCGGGTCACCGCGCAGGACGCCGCGTGGACGTTCGAGAAGATGATGACCGACGAGGGAGCGGCCACCGCCAACGGCAGCTTCGTCGGCAACTTCCGCGAGGTGACCGCCCCGAGCCCCACCGAGCTGGTCATCCAGCTGAAGAAGCCGCAGGCCACGATGACGGCCCTGGACGTGCCGATCGTGCCGAAGCACGTCTGGGAGAAGGTCGGCGACTTCTCGAAGTTCAACAACGACAAGGACTTCCCCGTCGTCGGGAACGGGCCGTTCATCCTCACCGACTACAAGCCCGACAGCTACGTCCGCCTCAAGGCCAACAAGGACTTCTGGCGCGGCGCCCCCAAGTTCGACGAGCTGGTCTTCCGGTACTACAAGGACCAGGACGCCGCGGTCGCCGCCCTGCGCAAGGGCGAGGTCTCCTTCGTCGCCGGGTCGCCGTCCCTGACGCCCGCTCAGGCGGAGTCGCTCAAGGGCGAGGAGAACATCCACGTCAACGACGCGCCCGGCCGCCGTTTCTACGCGCTCGCCACCAACCCGGGGGCGCGGGCAGCGAACGGCCAGAAGTTCGGCGACGGCCACCCCTCCCTGCTGGACGAGCGGGTACGGCACGCCCTGTTCAGGGCCGTCGACCGCGAGACCATCATCGACCGGGTGTTCCAGGGGCACGCCGTGCGGGGCGAAGGCTATATCCCGCCGCGATTCTCCACGTACTTCTGGAAACCGGCGGACGGGCAGGAACTCTCCTACGACCCCGCCGAGGCCGCCCGGCTCCTCGACCAGGCCGGCTACGAGAAGAACGGCGACGGCAGGCGCCTCGGCAAGGACGGCAAGCCGATCACCTACCGCGTGCTGTGCCATGCCACCGACCCCAACGACAAGGCGATCGGCCAGTACCTGAAGGAGTGGTGGGGCGAACTCGGCATCGGTGTGACCCTCGACTGCCTGGACAACGTCACCGACCCCTGGCTCGCGGGCACCTACGACCTCGCCTTCGACGGCTGGTCCGTCAACCCCGACCCGGACTTCGTGCTGTCCATCCACACCTGCGCCGCACTGCCCGCGACCCCGAAGGACACGGGCGCGACCGACAACTTCATCTGCGACGAGCGGTACGACGAGCTGTACGCGCGCCAGCTCGCCGAGTACGACCCGGCCGAACGGGCGGACATCGTCAAGCAGATGCAGTCCCGGCTGTACGACCTCGGGTACATGAACGTCATGGCGTATCCGAACGCGGTCGAGGCCTACCGCACGGACCACATCAAGTCGATCACGACGATGCCCGAGAAGGCGGGCAACATCTACGGTCAGGACGGTTACTGGAGCTGGTGGTCGGCGACCCCGGCGGACTCCGACGGCTCCTCCGACGGCTCCGGCTCGGCAGGCGTCGTCATCGGGGTGGTCGCCGGCGCCGCCGTCCTCGTCGCCGCGGGCGTGTTCTTCGCGCTGCGGCGCCGGGCGACCGCCGAGGACCGCGAGTAGCCGCCGATGACCGCCGACGCACCCTCCGCCTCGGCCGTCAAGGCCGCCGCGCCCGCTGTCCGGGGACAGCGGGCGCGCACCGCCACGGGCTATCTGCGCTACGGCGCCGGCAAGGTGGGCGGCGCCGCCGTCTCCCTGCTCGCCGTCCTCGTCACCGGGTTCTTCCTGTTCCGGCTGATCCCCGGCGACCCGGTCAAGACCATGACGGGCGGCCGGCCCATCTCGGCGGAGCAACTCGCCGCCTACCGCGAGGAGTTCGGGCTCGACCTGCCGCTGTGGCAGCAGTTCACCGACTATTGCGGCAAGGCGCTCACCGGGGACCTGGGGACGTCGTACCAGTTCCGGGCACCCGTCGTCGACAAGATCGCCGAGGCGCTGCCCAACACGCTGCTGCTCACCGGCACCGCGTTCGTCCTGTACACGCTGCTCGGCATCGTGCTGGGCACCCGCTCGGCCTGGCGGCACGGCGGGCTCGGGGACCGTCTGAACACGGGCCTGGCCCTGACCCTGTACTCGATCCCGTCCTTCTGGCTGGGCCTGCTGCTGATCATCGTGTTCTCGGTGGGGATGGGCCCGATTCCCGGACTGTTCCCGACCGGTGGCATGGAGTCGGGCGGTGAGGAGGGCTTCGGGTACGTCCTCGACGTCGCCCACCATCTGATCCTGCCCGTCGTCACGCTGGTCGCGGTGGAGTACGGCCAGACCCTGCTGGTGGCCCGCTCGGCGCTGCTGGACGAGATGGGCGGCGACTATCTGACGACCGCCCGCGCCAAGGGCCTCAGGGACGACCTGGTCCGCCGCCGGCATGCCGTGCCGAACGCGCTGCTGCCGACGGTGACGCTGGTCTTCGTCAATCTGGGCCGGACGGTCGCGGGCGTGATCCTGGTCGAGACGGTGTTCTCCTGGCCGGGGCTCGGCGGGCTGTTCTACCAGGCGCTGAGCGTGCCCGACCTGCCGTTGGTGCAGGGCCTGTTCCTCTTCTTCGCCGCGGCGGTGATCGTCATGAACACCCTGGCCGACCTGGTCTATCCGCTGCTCGACCCGAGGGTGGGTCGATGACGACCGGGACGACGACCGATACCAAGGCCGGGGCGGCCGGCCCGCGCGCGCTGGCCCGGCAGAGGCGACGCCGCTCCGCCCTGCGATTCTGGCAGCAGTACCGCACCCATCGGGCGGGACTGGTCGGCCTGGTCGGGCTCGCCCTGTTCGCGCTGGTCGCCCTGACCGCCCCGTTCACCGTCGGCACCGACGTGTCCAGCGTGACCGGGGCGCCGGGGCGGCCGATGGAGAGCCCGAGCGCCGAGTTCCCGCTGGGGACGGACCGGTTCGGGCGGGATCTGCTGGGCCTGCTGGTGTGGGGGTCGCGGGTGTCGCTGCTGGTCGGACTGCTCGCGGCGGCGCTGTCGGTGGCGATCGGCACGACGGTCGGGGTCACCGCGGGGCACTTCAAGGGGGCGTACGCCACCGTGCTGATGCGGATCACCGACTGGTTCCTGGTGATGCCCACCCTGGTCCTCGCCATCGCGCTGGCCACCGTGCTGCCCCGCTCGCTGGGCACCGTCGTGCTGGCCATCGGTGTGACCTCCTGGCCGACCACGGCCCGGCTGGTGCGGGCGCAGACCCTGGCGGTGGAGTCACGGCCGTACATCGAACGCGCGAAGGCGCTGGGCGGTGGGCACTGGCACGTCATGTCCCGGCATGTACTGCCCAATGTGATGCCGCTGGTCCTGGCGCAGACGACCCTGATGATCTCGTCCTCCGTCCTCGCCGAGGCGACCCTCGCCTTCCTGGGGGTCAGCGATCCGACCGTCCTGTCCTGGGGCGGGCTGCTCCAGGACGCCCGGGAGGCGGGGGCGGTCAGCTCGGGGAACTGGTGGTACCTGGTACCGCCGGGCATCGCGATCGCGGTGGTGGCGCTGGCGTTCACGCTGTGCGGGCGCGCGGTGGAGTCGGTGCTGAATCCCAGGCTGGGGGTGGGGCGTTGAGAGCGGCCGTCCGTGCGGACCTGAAGAACCCCGCTCCAGCCCCGGGGGTGACATCTTGAGCCTGCTCAATGTCAGAGACCTCACCGTCACCTACCCCGGCGGGGCCGCCGCCGTGCGGGGCGTCGACCTGACGGTGGCGGCCGGGCAGAAGCTCGGTATCGCGGGCGAGTCGGGCTGCGGGAAGTCCACGCTCGCCCTCGCGCTGCTGCGGCTGCTGCCGGCCGGGACACGGATCGGCGGGCAGGTCCTGCTGGACGGCGAGGACGTCCTCACCATGAAGTGGGGCCGGCTGCGCGCGGTGCGCTGGGCCGGGGCGTCCATCGTCTTCCAGGGCGCGATGCACTCGCTCAACGCCGTGCACCGCGTCGGCGACCAGATCGCCGAGCCGATCCTGCTGCATCGGAAGGCGACCCCGGCGGGCGCCCGGAAGCGGGCCGGCGAGCTGCTGGAGCAGGTGGGGCTGCCGGCGGCGCGGGCGTCTGCGTATCCGCACGAACTCTCCGGCGGCCAGCGTCAGCGCGTCATGATCGCCATGGCGCTCGCCTGCGACCCACGGCTGATCGTCGCCGACGAGCCGACCACCGCCCTGGACGTGATGATCCAGGCGCAGATCCTCCGCCTCATCGAACAGCTCGTCGCGGAGCAGGAGCTTGGCCTGATCGCGATCAGCCACGACCTGGCCGTGCTCGCCGACACCTGTGACCGGCTGGCGGTGATGTACGCCGGCCGGGTGGTCGAGGAGGGCCCGGCCCGCCGGGTCTACGAGGACGCCCGGCACCCCTACGGCAGAGCCCTGTCGGAGGCGTTCCCGAGGATCGGCGACCCGGCGTCGCGCTTCGCCCCGCGCGGCCTGCCCGGCGATCCACCCGACCCGTCCGCCGTGCCTCCCGGATGCGCCTTCCACCCGCGCTGCCCGGTCGCCCTGGGCTCCTGCGCGGTGGACGACCAGGAGCTGCGCACGGCCGACGAGGACCGCCGGGCGGCCTGTGTGCACGTGCCGACGACGCGGGACGCGGGGAGCGGATCATGACCCTCTTGAGCGCACAGGCCCTGCACATCACCTACCCCGGCCGCCACGGCGCCCCGCCCGCCCGCGCGGTGGACGGTGTCCGACTCGACATCGATGCCGGAGAGATCGTGCCCCTGGTCGGCGAGTCAGCCCGGCACGCGCCGGCCCCAAGGACACAGGACCGACCGATGCCCCCGCCCCACGTGCCGGCGACGCAAGCCGCGAGGAACCGACCATGACCCTCCTGAGCGCACAGGCCCTGCACATCACCTACCCCGGCCGCCACAGCGCCCCGCCCGCCCGCGCGGTGGACGGTGTCGAACTCGACATCGGCGCCGGGGAGATCGTGGCCCTGGTCGGTGAGTCGGGCTGCGGCAAGACGACGCTGGCGCGTGCTCTGCTCGGCCTGGAGCCGCCGACCGGGGGCCGGGTCGTCTTCGACGGGCAGCCGCTGCGGTACTCGTCGCGGGCGCTGAAGGCGTACCGGCGGCGCGTCCAGCTGGTGCTCCAGGACCCGACGGGGTCGCTGAACCCTCGGCACACGGTGTACGAGGCGGTGGCGGAGGGGCTGCGGATCCACGGGCACGGTGGCGACGAGCGCACGGCGGTGGCCGAGGCGCTGGCGCGGGCCGGCCTGCGGCCTCCGGAGCGCTTCTTCCTGCGGTATCCGCACGAGCTGTCCGGCGGGCAGCGCCAACGCGTGGTCATCGCGGGCGCGTTGGTGCTCGAACCCGAACTGCTCGTCGCCGACGAGCCGGTGGCCTCCCTGGACGCCTCCGTACGCGGCGAGATCCTCGCCCTGCTGCTGCGGCTGCGCGCCGACCTCGGTCTGTCGGCGCTGGTCGTGACGCACGACCTGGGGCTGGCCTGGAACATCGCGGACCGGGTGGCGGTGATGTACCTGGGCCGGATCGTGGAGACGGGGGACGTGGAGCAGGTGCTCACGGCACCCCGGCATCCGTACACCCGGGCTCTGCTGTCGGTCCTGCCGGAGGCACCGGGCGACCCGGTGGTGCTGACCGGCGAACCTCCGGACCCGACCCGGATCCCCGCCGGGTGCCGTTTCCACGCCCGTTGCCAGGTGCTGGCGAGTGGGGAGGCGGAGCGCGCGGGAGTGGCGGACGCCTGCCGGAACGAGGATCCGGAGGTGCTCGGCGGGGACGCGCGGGCGCAGGTGGCGTGTCACTGGGCGCGGGCGCGGATCACAGCGTGAGGGCCGCGCTGGAAAGGTGAAAGACCGGGGGCGGGAGATTTCGCTCTCCCGCCCCCGGTCTCCTGACGATTGCGCCGGTCAGCCCTTCGAGACCGCCGTGTCACCGCCTGCGCTGTCCTCCAGGGCCTTCAGACCCTGGTCCAGCACCACGTCCTCGCCCCGGTCCGCGATGGTCGGCTCCTCCGGGAAGTGGCACGCCGTCAGGTGCCCCGGCTTGCTGCCCTCGATACGGACCAGCGGCGGCTCCTGCGTCGCGCACTTGTCCTGCGCCTTCCAGCAGCGCGTACGGAACCGGCAGCCGGACGGCGGGCTGATCGGCGAGGGCACGTCGCCCGCGAGCCGGATCCGCTCCCGCTTGGCCGCGTCGATGTCCGCGTCCGGCACCGCCGACAGCAGCGCGTGCGTGTAGGGGTGACGGGGCCGGTTGTAGAGCGAGTCGCGGTCCGCGATCTCCACGACCTTGCCGAGGTACATCACCGCGATGCGCTGCGAGAAGTGCCGCACGATCGCCAGGTCGTGGGCGATGAAGACGAACGCGATGCCCATCTCCCGCTGCACCTCCTGCAGCAGGTTCACCACCTGGGCCTGGATCGACACGTCGAGGGCCGAGACCGGCTCGTCCGCGATGATCAGCTTCGGCTCCAGGGCGACGGCCCGCGCGACACCGATGCGCTGGCGCTGGCCGCCGGAGAACTCGTGCGGGAAGCGGTTGTAGTGCTCGGGGTTGAGACCGACGATCTCCAGGAGCTCCCGGACCCGCTTCTCCCGGCCGCCGGGCGGGTTGATCCCGTTGATCTCCATCGGACCCGAGATGATCTTGCCGACCGTCTGCCGCGGGTTCAGCGAGGCGTACGGGTCCTGGAAGATCATCTGGATCTCGGACCTGATCGGCGCCATCTTCGACCGGCTGGCGCGACTGATGTCCCGCCCCTTGTACTCGATGGTGCCCTCGGTCGGCTCGTACAGCCGGGTCAGCAGCCGACCGGTCGTCGACTTGCCGCAGCCGGACTCGCCGACGAGCCCGAGGCTCTCGCCCGGGAAGACCTCGAGGTCGACGCCGTCGACGGCCTTGACGTGGCCGACGGTGCGCCGGATCGGGAAGCCGCCTTTGATCGGGAAGTGTTTCTTCAGGCCGGTGACCCGAAGGAGCGGCGCGCTGTCGTCGCCCCGCTTCTGCGGGATCGCGTCGGCGACCGCCGTGGTGGTGTTGCTGTTGTCGCTCATGGTGATGCCCCAGTCCCGGTTTGGCTCAGCCCAGCCGGGGCTGAATCGTCTCGATGAACAGCTGCTGTCGCTGATCCCCCGTCAGATGGCACGCGGCTGCGCGCCCCGGGGCGAGCAGCGGCCGCTCGCTGGAGCAACGGCCCCCGGCCACGTCCTCGGTGAACGCGCACCGCGGGTGGAAGGCGCAGCCCGACGGCGGGTTGAGCAGCGAGGGCGGCGATCCGGGGATCGGCACCAGCGGCTCGTCGACATCCGAGGTGAGCCTCGGCATCGATCCCAGCAGGCCCCAGGTGTACGGGTGCTGAGGCGTCTTGAGCACCTCGCGCACCGTGCCCCGCTCGACCGCCCGGCCCGCGTACATCACCAGGATGTCGTCGGCCATGTTGGCGACCACGCCGAGGTCGTGCGTGATCATGATGATCGCGGAGCCGAACTCCTGCTGGAGGTCCTTGAGCAGGTCGAGGATCTGCGCCTGCACCGTCACGTCGAGCGCCGTGGTGGGCTCGTCGGCGATGAGCAGGTCCGGGTCGCAGGAGAGCGCCATCGCGATCATGGCGCGCTGGCGCATACCGCCGGAGAACTGGTGCGGGTAGTCGTCGACCCGCTGCTGCGGGTGCGGGATGCCGACCTTCTCCAACAGGTCGATGGCGCGCACCCGGGCGTCCCGCTTGGAGGCGCCGGTGTGCTTCATGAACGGCTCGCCGATCTGCCGGCCGACCGTGTAGTACGGCGACAGCGCGGTCAGCGCGTCCTGGAAGATCATGGCCATCTTCTTGCCGCGCAGCGTCTCCAGCTGCTTCTCGCCGGCGTCGGTCAGCTCCTGACCGTCCAGCGTGATCGACCCGTCGATGGCGGTGTTCTTGCGGTTGTGCAGGCCGAGGACGGCGAGGTTGGTCACCGACTTGCCGGAGCCGGACTCACCGACGATGCCGAGAGTCTTGCCGCGCTCCAGGTCGAAGGAGAGCCCGTCCACCGCCTTGACGACGCCGTCCTCGGTGGAGAAGTGGACCTTGAGGTCACGTACCGAGAGAAAGGCCCGCTCCGCGGCGGTGGCCGCGGCCTCTTCAGGCTTGGTCTGAGTGGTCACGGTGGTTCTCCTAGGACAGGCGCACGCGCGGGTCGATGACGGCGTACAGGGCGTCCACGATCAGGTTGAAGACGATGATGAGCGCGGCGCTGACCAGCATGACGCCCATCAGCATCGGCAGGTCCTTGTTGTTGACGGAGTCCAGCGCGAGCCGGCCGAGACCGGCCAGACCGAACGTGAACTCCGTCACCATGCCGCCGGCCAGCAGTGAGGACAGGTCGATGCCGAGGATGGTGACGATGGGGATGAGCGAGCCCCGCCAGGCGTAGCGGAAGAACACGAAGTTGGCCGACATGCCCTTGGCGCGGGCCGCCTTCACGTGTTCTTCCTGTAGTTGCTCGATCATCGAGGAGCGGCTCATACGGGTGTAGTTGGCGGTGAAGATGGTCGCCATGACGACCCAGGGGATCAGCAGGCCCATGAACCAGCCGCCGAGGTCCTCGGAGAACGGCACGTACTTCGGCTTCTCGAGCCAGCCGGTGCTGTAGACCAGCGCGAGCAGGACCAGCGGGCCGAGGAAGTAGATCTGCATCGAGCTGACGACCAGTGAGGCCGAGCTGAACGTCTTGTCCACCCAGGTGCCGCGGTACTTGGCCGCCAGCAGGCCGGCGCCGAGGCCGAGCGTGAGGAAGACCAGCAGGCTGCCGAGGGTCAGCGAGAGGGTCAGTGGGAAGCGGTCGAGGATCGTGTCCCAGACGTTCTGGTTGTTGGCGAAGGAGACACCGAAGCAGGGGGCGGCGCAGTGGCCGACGGCGAAGTCCCGGCCGGCGAAGATGCCGACGAGGAAGTTCCAGTACTGCACCGGGACCGGCGAGTCGAGGCCGAGGTTCTTGTGGATGATCGCCAACGCGTCCGGAGTGCAGTTCTTGCCACAGGCCAGCAGGGCCGGGTCCTGCGGGATGGCGAAGAACATGAAGAACGTGAACGCGCTGATCAACAGCAGGATCAGCGCCGCGCCGAAGGTCCGGCGAATGAGGAATTGAAGCATGGCAGGCAGCTGCTCTCAGGACGGCGGCAGTCGATGGTGAGGTCTGGAAGATCCGGGCCCCGGTGGTGGGCGCTCCGCCACGCGCCCACCACCGGTCTCCCGACGAACCGGGTTACTTCTTGAGGAAGATCCGGGTGACGTCCACGTAGCTCGAGTCGGAGCTGTAGCGGATGCCGCCGATGTTCGAACCGAAGATCTGGAAGACCTTGGTGTAGTAGATCGGGGCGGCCGGGTTGACCTTCTCGGTGATGTACTTGTTCAGCGCGTCCCAGGCCTTGGTGGCCTCAGCGGTGTCGGTGATCTTCACGATGCGCGCGATCTCGGAGTTGACGTGCTCGTCGTTGATGTGCGAGTAGTTCGACGAACCGTCCTGGATCTGCGTGCCGTCGTACAGCGGCGGGAAGACCGTGGACGCGGACGGCCAGTCCTGACCCCAACCGGTCATGTACAGGTCGTAGCCGTTCTTGACCTTGCCGACCTGCTCGTACCAGGTGGCGGAGTCGATCTCCTTCTTCTGGACGTCGAGGCCGATCTTCTCCAGCGCGTCGGCGATCAGGACGGCCTGCCGCTGACGGACCGGCGTGTTGCCGTAGGCGTAGACGAGCTTCTTGCCCTTGAAGCCGCCTTCGTCGATCAGCTTCTTGGCGGCCGCGATGTCACCGTTGGGCTTCTTGGCCCGGTTGAACGGGTCGTACTTCTCGTCGTAGCCCGGAGTGGTGGGCGACATCAGCGAGTTGGCCGCCTCGCCGCCGTACGCGCCACCGTCGGCCTGGAAGACCGAGGTGGCCGGCAGTGCCAGGGTGATGGCGTCGCGGAGCTTCTTGTCCTTGACGCGGTCCAGGTTGAAGTTGAGCTGCCACACGTAGGGCGCGTAGCCCTGGATGGTGCGCTTCATGGCGGCCTTGTTGCTCACCACGTTCTGAAGCTGCGTGGTGGCGACCTGGCCCGTGAACATCATCGCGTTCTTGGCGTCGCCCTGGTCGGCCAGGAGGGTCTTGGTCTGGTCGTCGTCGTCGTGGTTCATCTCGATGTTGAAGCCGTCGACGTACTGGTGACGCACCGAGTCGGACTTCGCGTCCCACTGGGCGTTCTTGACGAGCTTCATCGACTTGCCCGGCTTGAAGTCGGCGATCTTGTACGGGCCGAGCGCGACCGGGTCGTTGTCGTACTTCTCCTTGGTGTCCGTCTCCTCCGGGACGACGCTGTAACCGGGCATGGTCAGCATCTGCGGGAGGTCGGGCTGCGCGTCCTTGAAGTGGAAGACGATCGTCTTCTCGTCCGGCGTCTCCAGGACGTTGTCCGGCAGGTGCTTGCCCTTGTCCGGACCCGCGTAGGCCTTGCGGTAGGTGGTGCCGGCACCGGACAGCCACTGCTGGAGGTAGGTCGGGCCGTCGGTGATGTACGAGGAGTACAGGCGCTCGACCGTGTGGCGGATGTCCGCCGAGTTGATCGGGTTGCCGTTCTCGTCCTTCAGCCCGGACTTCAGGGTGTACGTCCAGGTCTTGCCGCCGTCGGAGACCTTGCCGGCGTCGGTGGCGAGGTCGCCCACGACGGTCAGGTTGCCCTGGTCGTCCTCGGCGTACTGGGTCAGACCGCGGAAGATGAGGCGGCTGAGCAGCTTGCCGTCCGAGACGTAGATCTGGCCCGGGTCCAGGTGCGAGAAGTCCGTCTCCTGGTAGACGTTCGCGGTGCCGCCCGGCTTGGCACCGGGGACCTCGGGAGCGGGGCCGGTGGACGCCTTGGCATCGCCGATCTGCACCGGCTTGGACTGCGCCTTGGCGTCCTCCTTCTTCTTGCTGTTGTCCTGAGCCGCGTTGTCGCTGCCGCCGCCGCAGGCGGTGAGGGTCAGGGCGCCGGCTGCCACCGCGACAAGCGCGGCTGTCGTGGTGCGGTTACGGAAGATGCTCATGGAGTTGAATCCACCTGCCTGTGAGTAGTGAGCAGTGCTGGTAGCTGGCCGGAGCCGGGCCGTGGGGACCGAGGCCGACATGGGCAAGGGGTGTGGCCTGCCCGTGAGTGGGGGGCTCTCAGCGGCCGGTCTTGGGATCGAAGGCGTCCCGGACCGAGTCACCGAGGAGGTTGAAGGCCACGACGAAGACCACCATGGCCACGCCGGGGAAGAGCATGTAGTACGGGTCCTGCTCGACGATGTTGGCGCCGATGGCGAACATCCGCCCCCAGTCCGGGGTGGGTTCGACGTAGCCCACTCCCACGAAGGAGAGGAAGGCGATGCTCAGGATGGTGCTCGGCAGCGTGAGCGTGGCCTGCACCAGCACCGGGGTGACGATGTTGGGCAGCAGCTCCTTGCGGATGATCCGCCAGGGCGAGGCCCCGGAGATCCGTGCCGCCTCGATGAACTCCCGGTCACGCAGCGACAGGGTGGCGGCCCGGATGAGTCGCGCCATGCTCATCCAGCCCAGGAAGGAGAGGACGATGATGATCGCGCAGGTACGCACGTAGGTGGGCGTCTCCTCGTCCGGCGCGACGAAGACCGTGGTGATGACGGGCATCGCCGCGACGAAGAAGAGCTGGTTGGGCAGGGCCATGAAGAAGTCGGTGACGCGGCCGAGCCAGTAGTCGGTCTTCCCGCCGAAGTAGCCGCCGGCGAGGCCGATCAGCACACCCACCACGGTCATCAGCACCGTCGCGGCCAGCGCCGTGAACATCGACGTCCGCATGCCGTAGAGCAGCTGCGTGAAGACGTCGCGGCCGAGGCCCGGCTCGATGCCGAACCAGAACTCCCCGTCCATGCCGCCGGCGGGCCCCGCCGGCATGGTGAACATGTCCAGGAGTTCCGGCCGCTCCTGCCCGTAGAGGGTGTACGGGTCCTTGCCGTACGCCATGGAGATCAGCGGCGCCGCTGCCGCGATCGTGAAGAAGAACAGGACGACGACGGCGGAGATCACACCGGTTCGGTCGCGCTTGAAGCGGCCCCACATCAACTGCCCGGGGCTGCGTCCCTCAAGCTTCTTCGACTCCTTGGCGTCGCTCTGGGGCGCGCTCTCCTTGTCCACGAGGGAAGGGGTTTCAGCACCCTCGAGCTCGATTGGACTCGTCATGATTCGTCCGTTTCACAGATGTTGGAGGTCGTCTGCACTGCACAGTGCCCGACGGCCTTCGCACGGCGTACATCTTTCGCAGCGCGCGAGGAGAACAACAACGGTTGGGGGTGAACCCCCTGAGGAACCCTGGCTCGCGATCGGAACCGACCGCCGACGGAACGTGCCGTCAGGGAAGTTCGCGACGCCTGGCCGCGGTCACGACCGCCGCAACAGGACTCCACGTACCCGCGGGGCCTACATCTGCCATCCGGGACGACGTGACCCATATGGCGCTTGTGGCACCTCGCATGGGTTCCTCCTCATGAATCCGCTGGTTCACTGCAAAGGGGCAGCACGCGACACGTCCGGGCCCGTCTCCGGTGCCCAGGTTCGCCAGGTGCCCCCACGCTCTCGAGTCGGCGCCCCGTCAGCGCGTGACCCGTTCTTCCGAGCTCTACGCGCCTAACTATCTGCTATCGCCCAGGGGACGAACCACACTCTCGAGGTCTCGGTTCGATCACAGATAGGGGCTAGGTCTTCCAAAACCCGGACAAAGGGTTTGGTGAGAGATCGCTGCGAAACGGACTTGTTACACATCTATCGGGGGGAGGTGTCCGTTTACCGGACGTTCTACGCCGGAAAAACAGTTGCCTGTCGCGCACTCACTGTGCAGAGTGCCCTGCCGGGCTGTGTCGTGCGCAACACGCTTCACGGAACCGTCGAAGGGCCGTCAGGCGAGTTGCTCCGGGCAGGTTAATAGGATCCGGCCCGCACAACGGCCTCTCACAACAGATTCAAGGGTTTTCCCTACGCTCCTTCGGGCGCCGCCACGGTCCGCCGCGCCCCCTCTCGCGCAAAACGGCACCGGGCACCCGCTGGCGGGGTACCCGGTGCCGTCCTGGGCGTGGTTCAGCCGTGCTCGGCGCGTCCTCAGCCGTGCTTGGCGCGGCTCGCGGCGCGGGCGCGCTCGCGGGCGTCCAGGTTCACCTTGCGGATACGCACGGCCTCCGGGGTGACCTCCACGCACTCGTCGTCGCGGCAGAACTCGAGGGACTGCTCCAGGGACAGCTTGCGCGGCGGGACGATCGCCTCGAACGAGTCGGCCGACGAAGACCGCATGTTCGTGAGCTTCTTCTCCTTGGTGATGTTCACGTCCATGTCGTCGGAGCGCGAGTTCTCGCCGACGATCATGCCCTCGTACACCTCGGTGCCCGGCTCGGTGAACAGCACGCCGCGCTCCTGCAGGTTGGTCATCGCGAACGCGGTGACGGCACCGGCGCGGTCGGCGACCAGCGATCCGTTGTTACGGGTCTGCAGGGCGCCGAACCAGGGCTCGAAGCCCTCGTGGATGGAGTGGCCGATGCCGGTGCCGCGGGTCTGGGTCAGGAACTCGGTCCGGAACCCGATGAGGCCACGCGAGGGCACGACGAACTCCATACGGACCCAGCCGGACCCGTGGTTGGACATGTTGTCCATACGGCCCTTGCGGACACCCATGAGCTGCGTGACGGCACCCATGTGCTCCTCGGGCACGTCGATGGTCATGCGCTCGACGGGCTCGTAGACCTTGCCGTCGACGTCCTTGGTGACGACCTGGGGCTTGCCGATGGTCAGCTCGAAGCCCTCGCGGCGCATCTGCTCGACCAGGATGGCGAGCGCGAGCTCACCACGGCCCTGGACCTCCCAGGCGTCGGGACGCTCGGTGTCGATGACGCGGAGCGAGACGTTACCGATCAGCTCGCGGTCGAGACGGTCCTTGACCTGGCGGGCGGTGACCTTGCGGTCCTTGACGGCCGCCTTGTTGTCGGCACCCTTGCCGGTGCCGCCACGGCCGACCAGCGGCGAGGTGTTCGTGCCGATGGTCATGGAGATCGCGGGCTCGTCGACCGTGATCAGCGGCAGCGGGATCGGGTTCTCGGTGTCGGCGAGGGTCTCGCCGATCATGATGTCCGGGATACCGGCGACAGCACAGATGTCACCCGGGCCGGCCTTCTCGGCGGGCTTGCGGGTGAGCGCCTCGGTCATCATCAGCTCGGTGATGCGGACGTTGCTGACGGACCCGTCACGCTTGATCCACGCGACCGTCTGGCCCTTGCGCAGCTCGCCCTGCTCGACACGGAGCAGCGCGATACGGCCGAGGAAGTTGTCCGCGTCCAGGTTGGTGACGTGCGCCTGGAGCGGGGCCTCCTCGTCGTAGGTCGGGGCCGGAATGTGCTGCAGGATCGTGGAGAAGAACGGCTCCAGGCTGGTGGAGTCGGCCGGGACCGTGCCGTTCTCCGGCTTGGTCAGCGAGGCGATGCCGTCACGGCCACAGGCGTAGACGATCGGGAACTCGATCTGCTCCTCGTCCGCGTCCAGGTCGAGGAAGAGGTCGTACGTCTCGTTGACGACCTCGTCGATCCGGGAGTCCGGACGGTCCGTCTTGTTGATGCACAGGATGACGGGCAGGCGCTGCTGCAGAGCCTTGCGCAGCACGAAGCGGGTCTGCGGCAGCGGCCCCTCGGAGGCGTCGACGAGCAGAACGACACCGTCGACCATCGACAGGCCGCGCTCCACCTCGCCACCGAAGTCGGCGTGGCCGGGGGTGTCGATGATGTTGATGGTGATGACGTCCCCCCCGTCCTTCGGGTGGTACTTCACCGCCGTGTTCTTGGCCAGGATCGTGATGCCCTTCTCACGCTCCAGGTCGTTCGAGTCCATCATGCGGTCGTCGACGCCTTCGAGCTGGTGGGCGGCGAAGGCACCGGCCTGCTTCAGCATGCCGTCGACGATGGTGGTCTTGCCGTGGTCGACGTGGGCGACGATGGCGACGTTGCGGATGTCGTGGCGCGTGGCCATATTGCGGCGTACTCCCGGAGTGGTGAGGACGGCTCTCGCGTACGTCTGTGTTACGCGGGCCCTGCCGGGCTTGACACGCCACGGCCTCACCCCATGGTACGTGTCCGTCCCCACTGGGGCTCGCCGGGCTACGAACCCGCAGGTGAAACCCCTTTTCTTCGCCCCCGCCGCCCCTACCCGTCCCATCCCTGGGGGCTGCCGCCCCCAGACCCCCGCCATCGGCCCTGCGGGCCTCGTCCTCAAACGCCGGACGGGCTGAAAGATCCAGCCCCTCCGGGGTGGCTCCCTGCGGGTGGGTGGGGGTTCGGGAGTACTCAGCCCCTCCGTTGTTTGAGGAGCGGGGTCTGGGGCGGTGGGGGTGAAGGACGTCAGTTGGTCGACGCGCTCGCTGCGGGCTTCGGGCTCTTCTTCAGGAAGCCCATGTCCTCGTACACCGGCGTGCCGAACCCGAAGGCCCCGGCGTTGGCCACGTTCGACCGCGTGGCCATCAGCTGCGGGCGCTGGAAGAGAGGGATGGAACCCGCCGCCGCCCAGATCCGGGAGTCGGCCTTCCGGATCAGCGACCGCGACTCGGACTCGTCCAACGTGGCGACCGCCTGGTCGAACAGCTGGTCCACCTGATCGGTCCCGATACGCGTGTAGTTCTGCTCGACGTTCAGGGACCCGTCGGCGGCCGGGACGGGCTTGGCGTAGATCGGCCGTGCGTCGGTGGCGGGGTAGGCGGAGGCGGGCCAGGAATACAGCGCGAGATCGTACTGACCGGACGCGATGTGGTCCTTGAAGTAACTCTCGTCCGACACCTTCATGATCTCGGTACGGATCCCGACCCGCTCCAGCATCACGCCGATCCGGTCCGCCACCGTCCGCAGCGTCTGCGACCCCTCCCCCTCCGGCACCACGAACCGCAACGTCAACGCCTTGCCGTCCTTGGCCAGCGGCCGAGACGCCGCACCCGCCGGCGCGGGAGTGCCCTGCGGCGCGTACGCCCCGGGCGCCCCGCCCTGCTGCACCTGATTGGTGCCGTACTGCTTGCCGTCCTGGGCGAGGTGCCGCGCACCGTCGTGATCGGCGTCCTCCCCCTTGTGGCCCTCGTGCTTGTGGCCCTCGTGCCGGGGCGCCTTGTTGTCCTCCCCGACGATGTACGTCCCCTCGTCATCGGACTTGGACTTGGACTTGGGCTCGGATTCGGACTTGGACTTGGACTTCGACTCGGAGTCCTTCCGGGCCTCGTCAGCCTTCTCGGCCTTGTCGGCCCTCTTCCCCTCACTCCCCGCAGTCTTCTCGGCCTTGTCGGCCTTGTCGGCCTTCTCCCCCTTGCTCCCCGCCGCCTCCTCCCCCTTCTTCTTCTCCTTGACCGGCCCGCCCGGCACCCACCCCGCATCCGCGAGCAGCGCCCGCGCCTCCGCCGTGTCCTGGTCGCCGATCGCGCCACTGTTGTCGGCGTACGCGGCCTGCCCGGACAGGGCGAGATGGCTGCCGACCGGCTTGGCGGGCAGGCCCAGCGGGGACAGGACCAGCTTCGCCAGTTCCTCCCGGTCGATGGCCCGGGCCACAGCCCGCCGGATCCGCTCGTCGGCGAGCACGCTGTCGCCGCCGTTGAGGGCCAGCTGGGTGTACGCCGGCTCCAGGGACTTCCGTACCTCGAAGCCCCGGAACTTCGCCCGGTCCTGCCGCTGCTTGGCGGTGAGGTTGCGCCGGTCGGGGCCCATCAGCGGCGTGCCGGAGGGGCTGGCGGTCGCGGCCCGCGGCGGCGCGGCGAGCGCGATACGCCGGGCCGCGGCGGAGTCGATCTCGGCGAGGTCGAGATCGCCGGCGGCCAGCGCGGCGGCCCGCTGGTCACGAGGCACGGCGCGCAGCACGATCTCGTTCAGCTTGGCCGGCTCCCCCCACCAGCGGGGGTTGCGGGTGAGCGTGACGTCGCCGCCCTTGCGGTCGATCTTCTGCACGGTGAACGGCCCGGCGGTGACCTTGAGCTTGCTCCGCGCCCCGTCGTTGAACGAGTCCGGCGTGCCCATGACCTCCTTCGGGTACAGCGGCGAGAAGAGGGAGCGCCAGTCCGCGTACGGGCGCCCGAAGGTGACCCGCACCTCCAGGTCGTTGTCGCCGCGCTCGATCTTCTCGATGCGGTCGTAGCCGGCGTTGCGGGCGGTCCAGTAGGCGCTGTCCTTGCCGGACAGGGCCCGCCACTGGGCGGCGAAGTCGGCGGCGCCGATCTCCCGGCCGTCGCTCCAGACGGCCTGCTGGTTGAGCTTGTACAGCACGACCTGCTTGGGCTCGGTCTCGACGATCTTCGCGGACTCCAGGTACTCCGGGTTGCGCTGCGGCCGCCCGTTCTCGTCGAGCCGGAACATCGAGGGCAGCGTGGCCTGCGCGATCCGGGTCGTGGCCGCGTCGGCGTCCGACTGGAAGGTGTTCAGCGTCTCCGGTACGGCGTCCACGGCCCACCGCAGCGTGCCGCCGTCGCGGAGCTGGGCCCGGGCGGCCGGGGCGATGTCCTGCCCGGCCAGCGGCTTTCCGGCCGGATCCGGGTCGCTGCAACCGGCGAGCGCGGGCAGCGCCAGCGCACCCGCGACGAGGAAGGTGGCCGAGCGCAGGACCGCGCTGCGGCCAGGCCTGGGTCCGGCGCTGGGTCCGATGCCGACGTGGGACATCTCAGGTACCTCCGGGGAGCGGCTCCCGCCGGTGACAATAAGTGCGTTCTGATCACATTTGGCGTTATTTTGGAGCTGATCAGATCTAAGGCACCCCACTGAAGAGGAAAGGGTTCGCCAGGCGGAGGCGACACGGCGGCAGGGGCGTACAAGGCCACCCGTGCGGAGCAACGTGCTCCGCACTACGCACACCTCGCAACCATTCGGCTCCCCGGCGTGCACAGAGCGCTTGCGGGCGTGCAATGGAGGCGTGCAATCCGCCAATCGCTGCACATCCCTTCACAGCGATAGGTGTGACGCGCAACACTCGCAGGCGCATGAACGTTGCCACCCAGGGCCGTAGGGCCCACGGAAGTGAGGTCACGTCATGTCCGTGCAAGACGACCTGACAGCTGTCCAGCGCTGCCTCGACGAGCTGGCCCGGTCCGTGGGCCGGCTGGAGAAGCAGCTGGGCACCGGCGGAATCGAGATGCGCCGCGTCCGCACCGACGCCAACCATCTCCGCGAGAGCGTCGCGCTGCTGCGGGACGCCGCCGCGGCCC
The DNA here is from genome assembly GCA_965653385.1 of uncultured Streptomyces sp. Lineage (GTDB taxonomy): Bacteria > Actinomycetota > Actinomycetes > Streptomycetales > Streptomycetaceae > Streptomyces. The sequence continues at coordinate 31,091 of CBFGZZ010000044.1, forward strand.
CCGCCGCCACCCAGCGCAAACCGGAGCTCGTCACCATCCCCGACACGCCGTACGACGACTCTCTGTGGATCGACACGGATGACGAGGGTCTCGGCGCCCGGGACCGCCGCGCACCCTAGAACCCGCAGTCCCCCTGACCCGACCGGAGTCATGCATTGGCCACTGGTACGGAACCCCATCTGAACAGCGGCGGCGTACACACCGATACGCGCGCCGCGATCTCCGCCCCGCATCTGCGGACCGACCGCTGGTGGCTGGCCCCGGCGGCCACCGCGGCCGGTCTGCTGGCGTTCATCGTGTACTCGACCTGGCGGGCCTTCGCCAACGCGGACTACTACGCGGCGCCGTACGTCTCCCCGTTCTACTCGCCCTGTCTGGCGGAGAACTGCGAGCCGATGCGCGCCGGGCCGAACTGGGACCTGTTCGGGAGCTGGTGGGGCATCTCCCCCGCGATCATCATCCTGATCTTCCCGCTCGGCTTTCGCCTGACCTGCTACTACTACCGCAAGGCCTACTACCGCGGCTTCTGGATGTCGCCCCCGGCCTGCGCGGTGGCGGAGCCGCACAAGAAGTACTCCGGTGAGACCCGCTTCCCGCTGATCCTGCAGAACATCCACCGGTACTTCTTCTACGCCGCGCTGCTGGTCGCCGGGATCCTGACGTACGACACGGTGCTCGCCTTCCGCGACGAGAACTACGAGTGGGGCCATATGGGCCTCGGCACCCTCGTGTTCCTCGTCAACATCGTGCTGATCTGGGCGTACACCGTCTCCTGTCACTCCTGCCGGCACATCGTCGGCGGCAAGCTCAAGCACTTCTCCAAACACCCCGTGCGCTACCGCATGTGGCAGTGGGTCGGGAAGCTCAACGCCCGGCACATGCAGCTGGCGTGGGCGTCACTGGTGAGCGTGGCGCTCGCCGACTTCTACGTCTATCTCGTCGCGTCCGGGGTCTTCGACGATCCGCGCTTCTTCTAGATTGGGTGGGGACTGAACAGATGTCCGTGGTCGAACGGCAGGAGTGGGACGTCGTCGTGGTCGGCGCCGGAGGCGCGGGCCTGCGTGCGGCGATCGAGGCACGCGAGCGGGGCGCCCGTACGGCCGTGATCTGCAAGTCGCTGTTCGGCAAGGCGCACACGGTGATGGCCGAGGGCGGCATCGCGGCGGCCATGGCCAACGCCAACGAGCACGACAACTGGCAGGTCCACTTCCGCGACACCATGCGCGGCGGCAAGTTCCTCAACCAGTGGCGGATGGCCGAGCTGCACGCGCGGGAGGCCCCGGACCGGGTGTGGGAGCTGGAGACCTGGGGGGCGCTCTTCGACCGGACGAAGGACGGCCGTATCTCCCAGCGCAACTTCGGCGGCCACGAGTACCCGCGCCTCGCGCACGTCGGCGACCGCACCGGACTGGAACTGATCCGGACGCTGCAACAGAAGATCGTTTCCTTGCAGCAGGAGGACAAGAAGGAGACCGGGGACTACGAGTCCCGGCTGAAGATCTACCAGGAGTGCACGGTCACCCGGATCCTGAAGGCTGAGTCCGATAGCGGCTCCGCCGCGGGCAGCCGGGTCTCGGGGGTCTTCGCCTACGAGCGCGAGACCGGCCGCTTCTTCGTCCTGGACGCCCCCGCCGTGGTGATCGCGACCGGCGGCATCGGCAAGTCCTTCAAGGTGACGTCGAACTCGTGGGAGTACACGGGTGACGGCCACGCGCTGGCGCTGCTGGCGGGCGCGCCGCTGCTCAACATGGAGTTCGTGCAGTTCCATCCGACGGGCATGGTCTGGCCGCCGTCGGTGAAGGGGATCCTGGTCACGGAGTCGGTGCGTGGCGACGGAGGGGTGCTGCGCAACTCCGAGGGCAAGCGGTTCATGTTCGACTACATCCCCGACGTCTTCAAGGAGAAGTACGCCCAGTCGGAGGAGGAGGGCGACCGCTGGTACGAGGACCCGGACAACAACCGGCGTCCTCCGGAGCTGTTGCCGCGTGACGAGGTGGCGCGGGCCATCAACGCCGAGGTGAAGGCGGGCCGCGGCTCTCCGCACGGCGGGGTCTTCCTCGACGTGTCGACGCGTATGCCGGCCGAGGTGATCCGCCGCCGTCTGCCCTCCATGTACCACCAGTTCAAGGAGCTGGCGGACGTGGACATCACGGCGGAGGCGATGGAGGTCGGGCCGACCTGTCACTACGTCATGGGCGGCATCGCGGTCGAGTCGGACACGGCGGCGGCGCGCGGCGTGCCCGGCCTGTACGCGGCCGGCGAGGTCGCGGGCGGCATGCACGGCTCGAACCGGCTCGGCGGGAACTCCCTGTCCGACCTGCTGGTCTTCGGCCGCCGTGCGGGCTGGCACGCCGCCGAGTACGCGGCCGCGCAGGCCTTCGAGCGCCCCGAGGTCAGCGACCTGCAGGTCGACACGGCCGCGGCGGAGGCACTGCGGCCGTTCTCGGCGGAGGGTCCGGCCGGAGGCGCGGACGACGGGCGTCCACCGGAGAACCCGTACACCCTCCACCAGGAGCTCCAGCAGACCATGAACGACCTGGTCGGCATCATCCGACGCGAGGCCGAGATGGAGCAGGCCCTGGAGAAGCTGGCGGATCTGCGCGTACGGGCCCGCCGGGCCGGTGTCGAGGGCCACCGCCAGTTCAACCCCGGCTGGCACCTCGCGCTCGACCTGCGCAACATGCTGC
>CBFGZZ010000045.1:0-33455 GCA_965653385.1 uncultured Streptomyces sp.
GCCCTCGTCACCGGTTCCACCCAGGGCATCGGCGCCGCGATCGCCGCCGGGCTGGCCCGTGCCGGGGCCCGAGTGGGTGTCAACGGCCGAAGCCCGGAGCGGGTGGAGCGCGGCGTCGCCGAGCTGGCCCAGGAGGTGCCTGGAGCGGCCTGGGTGCCGGTGCCTGCGGACGTGACCACGCAGGAGGGCGCGGACAAGGTGGCCGAGACCCTGCCGGACGTGGACGTCCTCGTCAACAACCTCGGCATCTTCGGTGCCGTCGACCCCCTGGAGATCAGTGACGAGGAGTGGCGGCGCTACTTCGAGGTGAACGTCCTGTCGGCCGTGCGCCTGACCCGGCTGTTCCTGCCCGGCATGACCGAACGCGGCTGGGGCCGCGTGCAGTACATCGCGAGCGACTCGGCGCTCGTCACGCCGGCCGAGATGATCCACTACGGCATGTCCAAGACGGCGCTGCTCGCGGTGAGCCGGGGGTTCGCCAAGCAGGCGGCCGGCACGGGCGTGACGGTGAACTCCGTCATCGCCGGGCCCACCCACACGGGCGGGGTCGAGGACTTCGTGCGCGAACTGGTGGAGAGCGACCTGCCCTGGGAAGAGGCCCAGCGCGTCTTCATGCGTGAGCACCGCCCCCAGAGCCTGCTGCAGCGGCTGATCGAACCGGAGGAGATCGCCCACATGGTGGTCTACCTCAGTTCCGACCAGGCCTCGGCCACGACCGGCGGCGCACTGCGCGTGGACGGCGGGTACGTCGACTCCATCCTGCCGTGACCGGCCGGTCCCGGCAGGAGCGACTGTCGCATGGTTTGTCCTCCCGCGGCCGCGGCACTCGGAATCCGCGTCGTCCCGGTGGAGGACGGGCGGAGCAAAGGGCGGTCGATGACGACGATCGGTGTGGAAGAGGAGTACCTGCTGCTCGACCCGGACACGGGTCTGCCGGTGCCCCGGGGGGAAAAGGTGCGGGAAGCGGCGGGGCTCGGGCGCCTCGCGGCGGACCGGGAGGTGCAGCACGAGCTGCTCCAGGCGCAGGTCGAGGTGGCCACCCCGGTGTGCGAGACGCTGGAGGAGGCCGCAGGACATCTGCTGCGTCTGCGGCAGGCCGTCGCGGTGGCCGCCGAGGAGCACGGCTGCCGGATCGCGGCCTGCGGGGCTTCGCCCCTGCGCCGCGGTCGTCCCGTGGCCGTCACCGACGAGGCACGCTATCGGGCCATGGTCACGAAGGCGCCCCAGCTGGTGGCGGAGCAGTTGGTCAACGGCATGCACGTGCACGTCGCCGTGCCCGGCCGCGAGGAGGGCGTGCAGGTCCTGAACCGCATCCGGGCGTGGCTGCCCGCGCTGACGGCCATGTCCGCGAACTCCCCCCTGTGGGACGGCCAGGACACCGGCTTCGCGAGCTGGCGCACGGTCATCTTCGGCCGCTGGCCGGTCAGCGGCATGCCCCCGCTCTTCCAGGACGCCGCGGACTACGACCGGCGCATTGAGCGACTGCTGGACGCGGGTCTGCTCGCCGACATCGGTCAGGTGTACTGGCAGGCCCGCCTGTCGAACCGCTATCCCACCGTGGAGGTGCGGTGCTCCGACGTCCAACTGGGCGCGGACGAAGCGGTCATGCTCGCCGGGATCATCCGGGCTCTGGTGAAGACCGCCCTGGCGGAGACGGCCGCGGACGCCCCCGTGCCCGACCACGCCCCCGAACTGTTGCGAGCCGCCATGTGGCACGCCGCCCGCCACGGTCTCGGCGCCACCCTGGTCGACCCCGGCGGGGCGTCCCGGTGCGCCGGCGACGTGCTGCACCAACTCCTGCGCCACATCGTCCCCGCACTCGAAGCATCCGGCGACACCCGGCAGGTGACGGCCCTGACGGACCGCCTCCTGCGCAACGGGACCGGCGCGGAACGCCAGCGCGCCGCCCTCGCCGACGGCGGCCTGCGGGCGGTCACCGACCTGATCAGCGTCCGAAGTACCGTGCCGTGACCTCACCCGCCGATTCCAGGTCGGTCAGCGGACGGTACCGGCCTTCGAGGGAATCGCGGGCCGGGCGCGTGGCCGGACGGCCGGGGCGTGGTACCGGCATGAGATGTCCACGCCGCCTGATCCGCCCGCTTCGCCGTCCGGACGTTCCAGCGGCGGGGAAGCGCGCGTGCCGGGCGCGCTGCGGACCGCCGCCGCCTACGCATGGCGGATCATCGCCGTAGGTGTCGTCGTCCGCGTGGTCTTCTCGGTGCTCGGGCAGTTCCACCGGATCGCGGTCGCCGTGTTCCTCGGACTCGTCATCACGGCCGTGCTCCGTCCCGTGGCCGGACTCCTGGCGCGTTTCATGCCCCGGCCGCTCGCGGTCGCCGCCGCGCTCATCGGCGGCATCGTCCTGGTCCTCGGAGGGCTCGCCCTGGTGGGGGAGATCGTGGCGGATCAGCGCAGGGGCCTGGAGAACGAGTTCGTGGCGGGCATCGACCGGATCGAGCGTCGGCTGGAGGAGCCGCCGTTCCGGCTGCCACCGGACGCCTTCGACGATCTCCAGTCCCGGATCGGCAAGCTCCTGTCGAGCCACCGCTCCACCCTCATCAGTACGGCACTCAGCGGTGCGAGCCGGCTGCTGGAGGTGCTGACCGTGCTCGCGCTGGCCCTGTTCTGCGCGGTCTTCTTCACGCACTCCGGCGACCGGCAGTGGCGGTGGCTGTGCGACCAGCTCCCCGTGGCCGCGCGGCAACGGTGCACGGTCGGCGGTGCGGCCGCCTGGCGGACCTTCACGGGGTACACGCACGGCATCCTGCTGGTGGCGGGCACCAACGCGGTCCTCGTGGGCATCGCGCTGTTCGCTCTCGGGGTGCCCCTGGCCGTGCCGCTCGCGCTGCTGGAGTTCGTGGCGGCCTTCATCCCGTTGATCGGTTCGCCGATCGCCCTCGCCGTCGCGGCCGTCGTCGCACTGGCGACGAAGGGACCGCTGATCGCTCTGCTGGTCGTGGTCCTGGTCGTGGTCATCGGCCAGATCGAGGGCCACCTCCTGCACCCCATCGTGATGAGCTGGGCCGTTCGGCTGCATCCGGTGGTGGTCGCACTGGCCGTCGTCGGCGGAGCGGTCGCGGCGGGGGCCGTCGGAGCCGTGGTGGCCGTACCTCTGGTGGCCGTGGCGTGGTCGGTGTACCAGGCGCTGCGGAGACCTGCCGCTGACGTGGCGTGAGCCGGGGCCGAGGCCGAGCAGGCGCGGCTCCCGGCGATGGCTGTCCTCTCTACTTCGGCTGTGTCGCGATCTGGATCAGGTTGCCGCAGGTGTCGTCGAACACGGCGGTGGTCACGGGGCCCATCTCCAGGGGCTCCTGGGTGAAGCGGACGCCGAGGCCGAGCAGGCGCTCGTACTCCGCGTGCACGTCGTCGACGGCGAACTGGGCGAGCGGGATGCCGTCCTCGGTGAGCGCGTCGCGGTAGGTCCTGGCCGCCGGGTGGCCCATGGGCTCCAGCAGGAGTTCGGTGCCGCCCGGCTCCTCGGGCGAGACGACGGTCAGCCACCGGTCCTTCTCGCCCACGGGGACGTCGTGCTTCTTCACGAAGCCGAGGATCTCGGTGTAGAAGTGCAGGGCCTTGGCCTGGTCCTCGACGAAGACGCTGGTCAGATGGATCCTCATGGGGTGCTCTCCTCCGGGTCGGACGGGTCGGACGGGTCGGACCCTTCGGGCACGAGCCATCGCTCGGTGATCTGCCGCAGCGGCGCCGTGTTCAGATCGTGGAACTTGTACCGGCCTTCCCGCCTGGTCTCGACGAGCCCGGCGGCTTCCAGCACGGCCAGATGCTGGGAGACCGCCTGGCGCGAGATGCCGAGCCGGTGCTTCATGCTCAGCCGCGCGCAGATCTCGAACAGTGTCTGCCCGGATTTCTGAGTGAGCTCGTCGAGGATGGTCCGGCGGGTGGAGTCGGCCAAGGCTTTGAAGAGTTCATCGGCCACACCCACAGCATAGGCAAGTGAACACTTGCCTATCAAGTGAGGGATGCGTTCGCGTCGGCGGGCGCCGTTCCTGCGTGAACGCGAGCGGAGCGCGAGTGCGTGCTTGTGTGAGCCCTGTACGCGCCCCCCGGCGGAGAGATTGTCTTACCGCGGGGCAGGTGGCCGAAACGCGCCGTCTGTCGCCTCTATCCGACTCATGAGGAAGGCAGGGTGGTGAGCGTGCTGTTGCGTCTGCCCACGTCTGTGTCCGATGCGCAGGAGTGTCTGGCCGAGGGGGCTGTGCCGATCGGCGGGGCGACGCTCCTCTGGGCCACTTGGCAGCGGGACGGTTTCCCCAAGGTCGCCATGTCGCTGCGTGAGCTGCCCGAGGCCAATGTCCTGGAACGCGGCGCCGTGGGCGGAGCGGTGGTGCTGCATCGAATAGACGACCGGGTCCCGGACGTCCTGCGCCTGGCCGCCGCCCAGGTGGGCACCGGCGCCGTACGCAGGAGCGCGACGGTCGGCGGCAACCTCGTCGGCAGCACGCTGCGCTGCCTGCTGCCCGCGGCCATCGTGCTGGACGCCAGGGCGAGGGTGCTGGAGGCCGACGGCGTCCGCGAGACCGACCTGAGTGAGGTGACGGCCAAGCGTCCCGTCCTGCTCAGCCTCCGCTGGCGCGAACCGATCGCCAGCTCGTTCAGCAAACTGGACGGCGAGGCGGGAGGCCCGCCGCCCCTGGTGGTCGCCGCCGCGCTGCACGCCGACGACGACGGTCGCCGCCGCCTGCGAGTCGCCGTCCGTGACGGCTACGACGTGCTCAGCGGACGCACGGCATGCGCCGCCGACGCCGAGCAGACCCTGCACGCGCTGCGCGGCACAGAACTCATCGACCTTTCGTCCGCCGCCTGGGACGTCGTTAGCACGAAGGTCGCCGCCATGTTGAGGTGACCACCTGAGGTGACCACCTGTGGTGACCACCTGAGGAGATCACTTGAGGAGATCACCGGCGGCGAAGTTCATCCCGGTTCGTCCTGCGGCAGACGGGCACTCGGGCGTGGCTGCCGGGCAAACCCGGCCGGGTCCCGCCGGAGGTCTCCATGGCCGTACGCCATCGTCTGATCCAGGTCAGCCCGGACGCCGTATGGACCGTCCTCGCCGACGGAGAACGGTACGCGGAATGGGTGGTGGGCACCTCACGGTCGTCCCCGCTCGACGGGCAGTGGCCCCGCACGGGCGCCGTGATCCGCTACGAGGTCAGGCTCGGCCCCCTCCATCTGGTCAACGAGACGGTCGTCCGCCACTGCGAGGAAGGCGTGTGCCTGGAGCTGGAGGCGCACGCCGGGGTGCTGGGCACGGCACGCATCGCGATCGAGCTGCGGCCCTGGGGCGAGCACTGCCTGGTGATCGTGGACGAGCATCCGCTCCAGGGAGCGGGCGGCCGACTGCACAACATGGGCTTCGAGGCGCTGATCCAGCTGCGCCACCGCGCCATGCTCGCCCGGCTCGCCCGACTGTGCGAGAGCGAGGCCCGAGACGCGGTCGGTGGCCCCGCGTGGGCGCCGGCCACTGCGGTGGCGCCCGGTGAGGACGGAGCCGGCCATGCCTGACGCCGTGGTGATCGGCGCGGGCCCCAACGGCCTGGTGGCCGCCAACGTCCTGGCGGACGCCGGCTGGAGCGTCGAGGTCCTGGAGGAACAGCCGGAACCGGGCGGCGCGGTGCGCCACGACCGCGGCGTCGACCCCGCCTTCGTCAACGACGTGTTCAGCTCCTTCTACCCGCTGGCAGCCGCCTCCCCGGTCCTTGCCGCCCTGCGTCTGGAGGACCACGGCCTGCGCTGGAGTTACGCGCCCAGCGTGCTGGCCCACCCCCTCACCGACGGCCGCTGCGCCGTACTCGACCGCGACATCGCCGTCACCGCCGCGTCCCTCGACGCCTTCGCACCGGGCGACGGGGCCGCCTGGCGGCACCTGCACGGCCTGTGGCAGCGCGTGTACCCCGACCTCCTGGACGCCCTGTTCACCCCCTTCCCGCCCGTCCGGGCGACGGCGCGGCTGGCGCTGCGCCTGAGGGCCGCGGGCGGCCTGCGCATCGCACGCTCCCTGGTCCTGCCGGTGCGCCGGCTGGGGGAGGAGGAGTTCCGCGGCCAGGGCGGACGCCTGCTCCTGGCCGGCAACGCCCTGCACGCCGACCTCGCCCCGGAGTCGGCCGGCAGCGGCGGCTTCGGCTGGCTGATGGCCATGCTCGGACAGACGTACGGCTTCCCCGTCCCCGTCGGCGGCTCCGGCGCCCTGACCCAGGCGCTGACCCACCGCCTGAAGACCCGGGGCGGCCAGGTGCGCTGCGGGCAGCGCGTCGAGCGGATCGTCGTTCAGGGCGGACGGGCCGTCGGAGTGCGCACGGCCGCCGGCGACGGGGTACCGGCCCGCCGGGCGGTGCTGGCGGACGTGTCGGTGCCCGCCCTGTACGGCGAACTCCTCGACGCCGAGCACGTGCCCGCGCAGCTCCTGGACGACCTGCACCGCTTCCAGTGGGACTTCGCAACGTTCAAGGTCGACTGGGCGCTCGACGGCCCGGTGGCATGGGAGGCCGAGCAGGCCTCCCGGGCCGGCACCGTCCACCTCGCCGACGGCATGGACGAACTCACCCGCTTCGCCGCGCAGATAGCCATGCGGCAGGTCCCCGACCGGCCCTTCCTACTGTTCGGCCAGATGACCACCGCCGACGCCTCCCGCTCCCCGCTGGGCACCGAATCGGCCTGGGCCTACACCCATGTTCCCCGCGAGATCACCGCCGACGCCGCCGACGAGGGCATGACCGGCAGCTGGGACACCAAGGACCAGGAACTCATGGCCGACCGCGTCGAACGCCAGGTCGAACGCTTCGCGCCCGGCTTCCGCTCCCTGATCCGCGCCCGCCGCATCCTGGCACCGCCCACCCTCGAAGCGCTCGACAGCAACCTGAGCGGCGGAGCCATCAACGGCGGCACGACCGCCATCCACCAGCAACTCGTCTTCCGCCCCGTACCCGGCACCGGGCGCCCGGAGACCCCGCTCCCCGGCCTCTTCCTCGCCTCCGCGGGGGCCCACCCGGGCGGCGGCGTACACGGCGCACCGGGAGCCAACGCCGCCCGCGCCGCACTGCACCGCCACCGGCCGCCCGGTCTCGCCCGCGCCCAACGGCTCCTGGCCCGGCGGGACCGAACGGGAGCCAGGCACTGACCCCGCAGACACCGAGCTGACAGACGGGACCCGCATCCGTCGTCCGAGCACCGCCTCCACCGGAGAGGAGGGGCAGCCCGTGCGCAGCAGCCCGCTCGCCGACCGTACGGTCGTCGTCACCGGAGCCGCCCGCGGCGTGGGCGCGGCACTGGCCCACGAACTCGCCCGGCGCGGCGCCCGGGTGGCCGTCCTCGGCCACGAGAAGACCTCCCTGGAGGCGGTCGCCGCATCCCTGCCGGGCCCGGCCCTGGCCGTCGAGGCCGACGTCACCGACCTCCCGGCGCTGACCGCCGCGGCCCACACCGTACGCTCCGTCCTCGGCCGCCCTTCGGCCGTGGTGGCGAACGCCGGCATCGCCGAAGGCGGACCCTTCCTCGCCTCGGACCCGGCCGCCTGGCGCCGCGTCATCGACGTCAACCTCACCGGCAGCGCCCACACGGCCCGGGCGTTCCTGCCCGACCTGTTCGACACGGCGGGCTACTTCCTCCAGATCGCCTCGCTGGCATCGATCGGCGCCGTCCCCCTGATGAGCGCCTACTGCGCCTCCAAGGCCGGAGCCGAGGCCTTCGCGCACTCCCTGCGGGCGGAGGTGGCGCACCGTGGGGTGGCCGTGGGCATCGCCTACCTCAACTGGACCGACACCGACATGATCCGCGACGCCGACCGCCACACCGTCCTGCGCGAACTGCGCACCCACCTGCCCCCGCCGGCCCACCGGGTGCACACCGTCGACACGGTCGCCGTCCACCTGGCGAGAGGCCTGGAACGCCGCCGTACGGCCGTGTACGCACCGGCCTGGCTACGCCTCGTCCAGCCGGTGCGCGCCGCCCTGCCGCCCGTGGTGCTGCGCGTGTCGCGCCACGAGCTGCCCCGCATGCCCGACCCGGAGCCCTCCGAGTACACCGGACCACTCGGCGCGGGCGGCCTTGCCGACCGTGCGGCGTCCGAGCCGCGGGCCTGACACCGCGTACGAACGGAGCCGACGGCGCGATGCAGACCTTCCTTCCCCACCCCGACTTCCGGCAGACGGCCCTGCTCCTGGACCGGCGCCGACTCGGCAAGCAGCGGGTCGAGGCCCTGCAGATCCTGCGCGGCCTGACCGTTCCCGGCTACGGATGGCGCCGGCACCCGGCCGTACGCATGTGGACCGGGTACGAGGAGGCACTCGTCCGCTACGGCCTGGAGATCTGCCGCGTCTGGCGGGAACAGGGGCACCCGGACACCTGCGCCGCCTCCCTGGTCGCCGGACTGGCCGCACACCGACCGGGCACCGCCGTCCGCGACCAGGCGGAACTGGCCGCCGCCGACGAACTGCCGCCCTGGCTCGGCGACGAGGCCTTCCACGAGAGCCACCGCTCGGCACTGGTCCGCAAGGACCACGAGACGTACGCCGACCTGTTCCCCGGCGTACCCGACGACCTGCCCTACGTATGGCCGGCATCGGACCGTGAACCACGGCAGACCCACGCCGCCGGGTGAGCCACACTGGCAGCAGGAGAGGGGAGGCCGACCGTGCTGACCGCAGTCCGCGAACAACTGGGCCAGGCCCTGTTCCGGCGCGTCGCAGGACCCGACGGCCCGGCGACACGCGCCCGCATCCACCACACCCCCGGCCCGCGCTGGTTCGGCCCCGACCGCCCGATCCGCACGGTCCACGGGGACACCTCGATGTTCATCGGCGGGCTGAGCGCACTGCTGCTCCAGTCCCTCCACCCGCTCGCCATGGCAGCGGTGGCCGGGCACTCCGGCTACCGCGGCGACCCGTGGGGCCGGCTGCAGAGAACCAGCACCTTCCTGGCCGTGACGACCTACGGAACCGCCGCCGACGCCCAACGCGCGGTCGACCACGTCCGCGCCATCCACGAACACATCCGCGGCACGACGACCGAGGGAACGCCCTACCACGCGGCCGACCCGCACCTGCTCGGCTGGGTCCACGCCGCCGAGACCGAGAGCTTCCTGCGCGCCCACGAACGCTACGGAGCCCACCCCCTCGACGCCGCCGCCTACGACGCCTACGTCGCCGACACCGCGCGGATCGCCGAAGCACTGGGCGTGCTCGACCCCCCGCGCGACCGCCATGAACTCGCCGAACGGCTCACCGCCTACCGACCCGAACTGCGCGCCACCCCCGAGGCCCGAGCCGCCGCCCGCTTCCTCCTTTTCCAGCCACCCCTGCCCCTTGCGGCACGCCCCTTCTACGGCGGACTGGCCGCCAACGCCGTAGTCCTCCTCCCACCCTGGGCCCGCGCCATGCTGTGGCTGCCGCGCCTGCCGTTCGTCGAGGACCTCGCCGTGCGTCCCACCGGCCAGGCCCTCACCCGAACCATCCGCTGGGCCATGACCCCACAACGCCCGTCCGTCCCGCCCGAGCAGCTGCTCGACGGCGGTTCGCAGACCGGTCCGTCCTCCTGAGCGTGCGGCTCGGGCGCGACATGGAAGCGGCCCTTCCCGGGCCCGTGGCGACGAGTCCACTGGCCCGGCCCGGCCATCGGGTTCAGGACAGGTCGAACCGATCGAGGTTCATCACCTTGGTCCACGCGGTCACGAAGTCACGTACGAACTTGGCGCCCGCGTCCTGGGCCGCGTAGACCTCCGAGACAGCTCGGAGCTGGGAGTTCGAACCGAAGACGAGGTCGACCGCCGTGGCGGTCCACTTGAGTTCACCCGTGGCCCGGTCCCGGCCTTCGAACACGTCCTCGTCCGATGCCGACGCCTTCCACTCCGTCCCCATGTCGAGCAGGTTGACGAAGAAGTCGTTCGTCAACGTCTGCGGCCTGCTGGTGAAGACGCCGTGCGTCGAGCCCTTGAAGCCCGTGCCCAGGACCCGCATGCCGCCGATCAGCGCGGTCATCTCGGGAGCGGTCAGCGTCAGCAGATTGGCGCGGTCCAGCAGGAGGGTCTCCGGCGACAGCTTCTCGCCGGCCCGGAGGTAGTTGCGGAACCCGTCCGCCCTGGGTTCGAGTACGGCGAACGACTCCACGTCGGTCTGTTCCTGCGAGGCGTCCGTACGCCCCGGGGCGAACGGCACGGTGATGCTGTGACCGGCGTTCTTCGCGGCCTGCTCGACGGCCGCGCATCCGCCCAGGACGATCAGATCGGCGAGCGACACCTTCTTGCCACCGCCCTGGGAGCGGTTGAAGTCCTGCTGGATCTGCCCGAGTTTCTGCAGCGTCTCGGCCACCTCGGGCAGGCGGTTGACCTCCCAGTCCTTCTGCGGCGCGAGCCGGATCCGTGCCCCGTTCGCCCCGCCGCGCTTGTCGGTGCCGCGGAAGCTCGCTGCCGCCGCCCAAGCGGTGGTGACCAGCTGGGAGAGGGACAGCCCAGAGGCGACGATCACGCCCTTGAGCGCGGCGACGTCCTCGTCCGCGACGAGTTCGTGATCGACCGAGGGAACGGGGTCCTGCCACAACTGTGGCTCGGCGACCCACGGGCCGAGGTAACGCGTGACGGGTCCCATGTCGCGGTGCAACAGCTTGTACCACGCCCTGGCGAACGCGTCGGCGAGCCGGTCCGGGTTCTCGTGGAAGCTCTTCGAGATCGGCCCGTACACCGGATCCAGCTTCAGCGCGAGGTCCGTCGTCAGCATCATCGGCGCGTGCCTCTTCGACGGATCATGGGCGTCGGGCACCGTGTCCCTGGCCGCGGGATCCGTGGGAGTCCACTGCTTGGCCCCGGCCGGGCTCGTCGTCAGCTCCCACTCGTACCGGAACAGAGTGTCCAGGTACCCGTTGTCCCACTTGGTCGGTTCGGGAGTCCACGCTCCCTCCAGCCCACTGGTGAGGGTGTCGCCGCCCTTGCCGCTGCCGTACGTGTTCCGCCAGCCGAGGCCCTGCTGCTCGACAGGGCAGGCCTCGGGCTCCGGACCGATGTACTCGGGGGAGACCGCGCCATGGCACTTGCCGAAGGTGTGACCGCCGACGATGAGCGCGACCGTCTCCTCGTCGTTCATCGCCATCCGCCCGAACGTCTCGCGAATGTCGCGGGCGGCGGCCAGTGGATCCGGATTACCGTTCGGCCCTTCGGGATTGACGTAGATCAGCCCCATCTGCACGGCGCCGAAGGGCGGGGCGAGTTCCCGGTCGCCGCTGTAGCGCTCGTCTCCCAGCCAGGTGTCCTCCGGACCCCAGAAGATTTCTTCGGGTTCCCAGATGTCCTCCCTTCCGAACCCGAACCCGAACGTCTTGAACCCCATCGATTCCATGGCGCAGTTGCCGGTGAAGACCAGAAGGTCTGCCCAGGAGATCTTCTGGCCGTACTTCTGCTTGACCGGCCAGAGCAGACGGCGCGCCTTGTCCAGGCTCGCGTTGTCCGGCCAGCTGTTGAGCGGGGCAAAGCGCTGAGCTCCGCTGCCGCCACCACCCCGGCCGTCGGCCACACGGTAGGTGCCCGCGGCGTGCCAGCTCATCCGGATGAAGAGCGGCCCGTAGTGCCCGTAGTCGGCAGGCCACCAGTCCTGCGACGTCGTCATCACGTCGATGACGTCCCGCTTCAGCGCGTCCAGGTCGAGGGTCGCGAACTCGCTCGCGTAGTCGAAGTCCTCGTCCATCGGATTGGAACGCGAGGAGTGCTGGTGAAGAATCTGGAGGTCCAGCTGATTCGGCCACCAGTCCCGGTTCGTCCTGGGCCGAGTCGCCGTCGGGGTCGGAGACGCGATTGCTGGGTTTTCGCTTTCGCTGCCGGACACGTACGTCCCTCTTTCTGTTCTGGTGTTTCCGCGCGCAATGCCGATGATCGTGAGGTGTCGGCGTTGTCCGTATGGTCGCGCACCACAAAGCGCACCGCGACGAAACACGCAGAGCACGCCCGCACAACAACCGGGCGGGAAGAGGAAGCTTTTCCGCTCCCGCCTCGGATTACGGCACGAGCGGAATCCGGGTCAGTCGAATCCGGGTCAAGCCGAATGCGAGTCGAGCCGAATCCGGGCCGACGCGATGCCGGCATGCCGAATCCCGGCCGGGGGAACTGGCCGGGGACTCACACCTGCATCATGTGCCCGACGCCCACGGGCGATTCGGCCGCGGGCGTGTCGGAAGGCACTCCTCAGCCGGCGCGGGAGGGAGGCCGGGGGCCGCCGCAGTGCGAGGGGCGGCCGCTTCCGGCAGGCGGCTGGGCCGTGGGCGGTGTCAGGCAGCTTCCTTGACGGGTTGGGTGAGTTCGGCGCGGCCGAAGAGGAGCGCGTAGCCGGGAGGGAGCTGGTGCAGGATGCGAGTGAGCAGCTCGGGGCCGGCCAGGGCGGCGACGGTGGTGAGGACGGATCCGGTGTCCCATCGGGTCGTGGCGAGGGAGGCGCCGGTGCGGGCGGCGAGGTCCTTGACGAACGCCCAGCCGGTCACAGGCTCGGTGTCGGGGATCTGTTCGGCCAGGATGCGCGCGGCCTCCCGAGGAAGGCGTGCGGCGAGTTCGACGCGCTCGTCGCCGGTCAGCCGGCGGCCCAGTCCCGCGACGACCAGGCGGACGGCTTCCTCGGCGCGCTCCCGGGTGGGGTAGGCGCCTTCGTAACGGACCTTCTCCAGCATCTGCTCGAACGTGGGCGCGGAGGGCTGCTGGAGTGGTGCACGCCGGTCGGGCATCACTGCGGTGATCGCCTTTCTGTCGGTCTTGGCAACGGTGCCCGGCAGGGGAGCGCGGGCACCGGATGCACGGGGTCGTCAGGGGTGGTCAAGTGGACTGTGCGCTGCCGAAGAGCAGGTCGTAGCCCGCGGGGAGCTGGAGCAGGATCTGCCCCAGCAGGTCCTGGCCGGCGGCGTCGGCGACCGTGCTGAGGACGGCGCCGACGTCCCAGGCCGCGGTCTGGGCGGTGGCTCCCTCGATCCAGGCGGCCGTCGCCCGCACGAACCGCTCCGGTGACAGCGGTTCGGCGCTGTGCATCGGGTTGAGCAGGATCAGCGCGAAGTCCTCCGGCAGGCGCGCCGCCAACCGGGCGCGCACCTCGCCGACCAGGTGCGCGCCCAGCAGGGCGAGCACCACACGGGCCGCGCGCTCTGCCTCATGCCGGCTCTCGTATTCGCCGCGTTCCTGGACATGGTCGAGGAACGCTTCCCGTCGCAGCGTCACGCCGGCCGCCCCCTTTCTCTGGCAGGGCGGGTGCACGGGACGGGCGGGGACCAGTCCAGGTGCCCGCCCCGCGCCGCCGCTCGTCCCGGGTCGTCCGGCTCAGCCGGAGATCTCCTTGCGGGAGGATTCCCCGCTGATGGTGATCTTGCGTGGCTTGGCACGCTCGGCGATCGGGATGCGCAAGGTGAGCACCCCGGATTCGTAGTCGGCCTTGATGTGCTCGGTGTCGAGGGTGTCGGCCAGTACGAGCTGCCGGGAGAAGACGCCCAGCGGCCGCTCCGAGAGTTCCATCTGCACGTCGTCGGCCTTCGCCACGGGCCGGCGCTCGGCCCTGACGGTCAGCATGTTCCGCTCGACGTCGATGTCGATGGCCTCGGTGCTGACGCCGGGAAGGTCGAAGGCCACGACGTACTCGTCACCCTCGCGGTAGGCGTCCATCGCCATCGTGGACGGCCGTGTCCAGGTGCCCGGACTCATCAGCTGCTGGGTCAGCCGGTCGAGTTCGCGGAATGGGTCGGTGCGCATCAACATCGCGAAACACCTCCAGAAGGTTCAGGGCAGTACCTGCCAATGCGCCTCGTGAAACCGTTGTAACATGTCATCCAATGGATGACAAACAAGATGTCGTCGAAAGGATGACGACCCGGAGAGGGGTGCCCATGACAGCGTCCGGCCGGCCGACCCAGACCCCGTCCCCTGCCCCCGCCAGCCCACAGAACCCGGCTTCCTTCCTCGCGGCCGCGGCGGCTCTGGAAACCATCAACGACGCCCTGAGCGCCGCACAGCGCGAAACGTCCGGCCCCACCCCGGACGCCCGGCACACCGAGGCGGAGCAGGCGCTGGCCTCTCTCCTGCTGCTGCGGCAGATCCGCGAACAGCTCGCCGGATGGGAAACCGGCCTGATCGAGACAGCCCGCCACGCAGGCGCCAGCTGGGCCGACCTCGCCCACCCCCTCGGGGTCGCCAGCCGCCAGGCCGCAGAGCGCCGCTACCTGCGCAACCGG
The DNA here is from genome assembly GCA_965653385.1 of uncultured Streptomyces sp. Classification (GTDB taxonomy): domain Bacteria; phylum Actinomycetota; class Actinomycetes; order Streptomycetales; family Streptomycetaceae; genus Streptomyces. The sequence continues at coordinate 14,194 of CBFGZZ010000045.1, forward strand.
CCCGGCCCCGCCGGCACCACAGGTGAACAACGCGTCCAGGCCACCCGCGAACGCCGCGCCGCCGACCGCAACCTCGCCACCTGGGCCCGTGAGAACGCCGCCGGACTGCGCCGCATCGCCGGCCAGGTCACCGCGCTCACCGACCTGCCCACCGACGCCCGCCACCCGCTCGACCAACTCCACGCGGCCCTCGCCCAGGACGACCCCGCCGCCCTCATCCACCCCTTGAACGCCACCCGCCCCCACCTGACGACCGCCCACCCCCGTCTCGCCGACCAGATCGACACCCTCCTGGGGTGAGGGGCGAGTACTCGGGCCGGTGACCGGCGTCTCTTGTAGAGGCCGGACACGTGGGTACTCGCGGCGGTGAAAGGAGGCAACGACATGAGCACGGTCAAGGAAGCAGTGGAGGTCGAGGTCCCCCTGGGTACCGCCTACAACCAGTGGACGCAGTTCGAGGAGTTCCCCAACTTCATGGAAGGCGTCGAGGAGGTGAGGCAGCTCGACGACCGCCACAACCACTGGACCACCAAGATCGGTGGGATACGGCGTGAATTCGACACCGAGATCGTCGATCAGCTCCCCGACGAACGGATCACGTGGCGCACCACCAGCGGTGACACCCGGCAGAAGGGCACGGTCCGTTTCCAGCGGGTGGACGACACCCACACCCGGGTGGAACTCGTGATGGACGTCGAGGCGAGCGGCGCCGCGGAGAAGGCCGCCGATGTGCTGGGGACCATCGACCGGCGCGTCAAGGGCGACATGCGGCGCTTCAAGGACTACATCGAGCAGCGGGGGAGCGAAAGCGGAAGCTGGCGCGGCCGCATCACGCCCGGTTGAACACGCCCTTCGTCCGGCGGTCGGGTCGGGGATGCCGCGGGGGCGGTCGGCCTTTCGTATCCCCAACCCGACTGACCGCGACGGCACATACGCACTACGCCGAATTCTGACCGGCCCGAGTTGCACGCTTCGCCTCCAGGCGGACACCACCGCCGTTGTGTGAGGATGCGGCGATGGTGTGGCTTGGGAAACGCGGGAGCAGCCCGGTCGGGCAAGTGGCCGCGACGGTGGCCGTGGCTGTGGTCCTGGCGGGTACGGCGTCGGCGCTGACCGCTTGCGGCCCGGGCGGTTCCAGCGGCGTCGGCGACGGGGCCGCGGGGGACCGCGAGGCACGGTACAGACGTGTCATCGAGGACGCCCACCCCCGCCCTGCCGATGTGATCGAGGCGGCAGGCGCGCCGACCGGAGTGGTCCGCGCGGACGACGGCTCCCTGCTGTTGACGTACGACGCCGGCAACGTCGAGGACGACGAAGGGCCGGCCGCCACGGCCTGGCGGATCGTCGGCCCTGACGGCCGTACGGTGGCCGAGCGGGCGGAACACGCGGACGCGGAGGCGACACCGCCCACGTTCAAGGCGGTGCGCGAGGGCTTCGTGCGGCTGCCACCGGGAGAGGACGCCAAGGGCGCGTACGCTCTCGACGTACGCGGCAAGCGACGCGAGGTCGTGATCGCCGGCGACCCGGTGTCCCCTCGCCCCGGTGACGTCCTGCTCGCCGAGGTGGAGCCGTCCCTCATCTACCGCCCTGCCATGCGTACCGTCGCGCCCCCGGCCGCGGTGCCGGAGGACGCTGTCCGCCTCGCCGTGGACGAGAAGGGCACGGTATGGAGCCTGGACCAGCCCTTGACCGAGGACCCCGAGCGCGTCGTGTGGCAGCGCGAGGGCCGCACCCTGGGCTCCCGGGCTGTTCCGAAGCCGTACGCAGGGGGCGTCCTGGCCGCGCGGGGTGGGGCCGCGGCGCTGTCCCTCATCGACGACCAAGGTGTACGCGGCCTGCTGGTGACGACGGACGGCGGCACGCACTGGCACACGCTCCTCGACGGCGGTATCCCGTTCCGGGACTTCGAACATGACCCGCAGTCACTGGTCCTCGAACTGCTTGCGGACGGACGGCTGCTCGTCGGCGAGGAAGGCGGCCGCTACTGGCTCGCCGCCGACCACACCAACCGCGACTTCCACGAGCTGAGGACACCGGCGGCCTTCACCTCGCTGACGGTCGAGGGCACGGTGATCTACGGCATCGCGGACGCGACGACGGCGACGTACGACCTGGTGAAGGGCGAGGGACTGTGGATCTCTCGCGACGGCGGCCGCGGATGGCGGCACTACGAGCAGCTCGGATAGCGAACGCCCTGCATGGCCGGGCGGCCGCGCAGGGTGCGGGAAGGAGGGCCTGCCCGGCCGGGCCGAACCAGCCGGACAGGTCCCGGCCTCGAGGAGAACTCAGCGACCGCATCCCGTACCTGCTCACCCTCCAGCACGACCCGGCCGTGGACGCGCCGGCGGGCGAGACGTACGAGCCTGGGGTACGCCGGGGCAAGGAACAGATCGACGTTCTGACCGTTCAGGCGCCATCAGGATCCGTCAGGCACGGGCGAGTTCGGCAGCGCCGAAGGAGACGTCGAACCGGTCGCACCAGATGCTCACGCTGCTGAACCGGGCCGGATCGATGTTCTCGGGCACGACATAGTTCTGGTTGCCCTTGTTGCCCTTCAGCTTGCCGAGGCTGATGTGATCGCCGTCGTCGAAGACCCCCCAGCCGGCCCGGCCTTCCTTCACTGGTGCGTCCGTCAGCCATACGCGCAGATCCGGCCCGTTGCTGGTGTCGAGGTCCTCCAACCGAACGACATGGGAACCATCGGACAGCCGCACGAGCCTGACCTTCCCCGACGTCGAGTGCTCGTGACTGATGAGTTCACCGCTCGCCAGCGTCACGGGCCCGGTCGGAGCCGGCGCCGATGGCTCCCCGGACGGCACCTGAACCGGTGCCTTCGAGGAGTTCACCGTTTCGGGCAGTGCCTCCTGGACCGTCTCGTCCTGCCATAGCTTCCAGGGCTGGAACCAGTACAGCCCGAATCCGGCCCCCACAACAGTCAGCACCAGTACCCCGATCACCCATGGCCTGGCCAGCACTGTCCGCACCCGCCTCATCCTGCCCCTCCTTCGAAAGCCGTCCGTCGTCACCTACATTGAACGGACCGAACGGCCCTCCTGACGCCGCGAGCTGATTACAGAACACTTACGTCGTCGTCCCTCGCCAACGGTCGGCGCGCGCCGGCCGCGGGAGCCAGACCCGTCGCGGCGACCTGCCCATCCGCACAGCAGGGCCACGACGCCTGCTCCAAGCCGCGCTCGCCCTGATCACCGGCCGCTCGATCCTGGAGGTACCGCCGGACCTGTCGCTTCGCCCGCGGCGCACGTCCGTGGTGCGATGGAAACGGGGCGGGAAAGGAGCGCGATCATGCCCGCAGCGAAGCATACGAATGTCGCCGCCTCGGTGTCGGTCCGCCCGTTGGTCGAGCCGGACCTGGATCGGGCCGACGCGATCTTCAGGGTCGCCTTCGGGACCTTCCTCGGGGCCCCTGAGCCGGAGACGTTCTTCGGGAGCGCCGACTATGTCCGCACCCGCTGGGCCGCCAATCCACACGCGGCCTTCGCGGCGACCGTCGAGGGCGAGGTCGTCGGATCGAACTTCGCCGCCGACTGGGGCAGCGTGGGGTTCTTCGGCCCGCTGACCGTACGTCCGGACCTGTGGGACCAGGGCATCGGCAGACGCCTCATGGAGCCTGTCATGGCCTGCTTCGACACCTGGGGGAACCGCCACCTCGGCCTGTTCACCTTCTCGCACAGTCCCAAGCACCTAGAGCTCTACCGCCGGTACGGTTTCTGGCCCCGATTCCTTACAGCCATCATGAAGAAGCAGGTCGCCGTCAGTGCCGCAGTCCCCGGCCGAGTGCTGTACGGCGAGCTGACCGCCGCTGAGCGGCCCGAGGCACGGAGCCTCAGTCGCGCACTGACAGGGGCCGTGTACGAGGGCCTGAGCTTGGAGCGCGAGATCATGGCCACCCAGGCGCAGGGCCTCGGTGACACCATCCTCCTGGAGGGCGCCGACTCCGGCCTGGACGGTCTGGCTGTCTGCCACTGCGGAGCGGGGTCGGAGGCCGGTGAGGACGTCTGCTTCGTCAAGTTCGGCGCCGTACGCCCTGGCCCGGACGCCGCGGACCGGTTCGAACGACTGCTGGACGCGTGTGAGCAGCTGGCCACCGAGAAGGGGCTGGGGCAACTGGACGCCGGAATGAACCTGGCCCGCCAGGACGCCTACCGGCACATGGTCGACCGCGGTTTCCGTACCTGGCTGCAAGGCGTGACCATGCACAAGCCCAACGAACCCGGCTACAGCCGCCCAGACGCCTACGTGATCGACGACTGGCGCTGAGTCCCCGCGCTGAAGGACGTGTCGGCGGACCGGCTGCTATGGATGCTGCTCCACAGTGGACGGCGTATTGTCCCAATATGGGTGGTGCTCGCGTGGTGCGGCCCGTGGCTCGGGTACGGCCATGGCCGAACATCGCGCTCCACGGTGCCCGGACTCCTTCAGCGTCCACTTTCGGTGCCTGGTGAGGGGTGAGGGCATGCACCAGCACACGGCCGCCTCGACCGCGTCCGGCATGGAAGGGGTCGAGGCCGTTCTGGCCGACGTTCTGCGGAACACCGGCGCGTCGGTGGGCCTGCTGTATCTGTTGCCGCCGGGCGGGCGTGTGCTGCGGCTGGCCGTCTCGGCCGGGGTCTCGCGGCAGCTCACCGCCCCCTGGGCGCAGATCGCACTGGAAGACCCTATTCCGGTGGCGGACGCGATTCGGCAGCAGCGTCTGGTGTGGCTGGCCGGCCAGGAGGAGATCGCGCGCCGCTACCCGCGGCTGGGCATCGTGCTGTCCTACGACGTCATGCTGGCCGCGGCCCCTTTCAGCGGCGGCACGCGAGCGTGGGGCGGGATCGTGCTGCTGTGGCCCATCTGGCACCCCTCGGAGCTGAGCCCGTACGAGCAGGACGCGATCGCCCTCTGCTGTCGACGCGCGACGCTGCTTTTGCAGCGGGCGGCGGACAGCGGCCGTCCGCTGCTGCCCGAGGATCGGCCGCGCCTGCTGCCGCCGGTGCGCACCCTCGAAACCGACCCAGTCCAGGCGGCGGCCGCGCTCGACTACACCGAGCGGGTCCCGACCGGGTGCTGCGCACTGGACATGGACGGCAGAATCGCCTACATCAACCCTGCCGCGGGCGACCTGCTGGGAGCCGGCGCCGGAGCCCTGCTGGGCACCCGGCCCTGGGAAGTACTGGCCTGGCTGCGTGACCCCGTCTTCGAAGACCGCTATCGGGCAGCCGTGATCAGCCGCCGACCCACGTCCTTCACCGCGTTGCGCCCACCGGATCAGTGGCTGTCCTTCCAGCTGTACCCGGACGACCGGGGAATCAGCGTCCACATCGCCCCCGCCTCGACCGGTCCCGCTCCCGCGGCCGGCTCCGGGCAGCGTCCCGAGCCATCCGTGGAACAGGTCGGTGCGGTCGCTCTGTACCACCTGACGCACCTGGCGGCCACGCTCACCGAAGCCGTCGGGGTCAGCGACGTGGTGGAGCGCGTCGCCGACCAGCTCGTGCCCGCCTTCGGCCCGAAGGCCATGGCCCTGATGGCGGTACAGGACGGCCGCCTGCACATCCTCGGCCATCGCGGATATCCCGCGGAACTCATGGCCCGCTTCGACGGTGAGCCACTGACCTCGCGCACTCCGGCAGCGCAGGTTCTCAACACCGGGATCCCGACCTTCTTCGCCACCTTCGCCGACCTCAAGCGGACCTACCCTCCGGCCGTCCACCAGGACACCATGGCGGCATGGGCATTCCTGCCGCTGATCACCTCCGGCCGCACCGTCGGCTCCCTGGTCCTCGCCTATGACCGGCCTCGCCCATTCCCTACGCCGGAACGCGCCCTTCTGACCTCCCTGGCGGGACTGATCGCCCAAGCGCTGGACCGTGCCCGCCTGTTCGACGCCGAGCACAACCTGGCCCGAACCCTGCAAACCGCCCTGCTGCCCCGCGGCCTGCCCCACATCCCCGGCCTGGAGGCCACCGCCCGCTATCTGTCCGCCGACCGCCGCACCGACATCGGCGGCGACTTCTACGACCTCATCCACTACCGCCCCACCAGCGCCGCCGCCACCATCGGGGACGTCCAGGGACACAACATCCAGGCCGCCGCCCTCATGGGACAGGTCCGCACCGCCGTCCACACCCAGGCCGGCGCCGCCGCACCACCGGCGGACGTCCTCGCCCGGACCAACCGCCTCCTGATCGACCTGGAACCCGGCCTGTTCGCCAGTTGCCTGTACGTCCAACTCGACCTCGCCCTGCACCGCGCCTGCCTGGCCACCGCAGGCCACCCGGCACCGTTGGTACGCCACCCCGACGGCCGCACCGAAGTCCTCAACCTGACTCCCGGGCTTCTGCTGGGAATCGAGCCCGACGTCGACTACCCCGTGACCGAGATTCCCCTCCCGCCGGGAACCGTGCTGGCTCTCTACACCGACGGGCTTGTCGAATCCCCCGGCGCCGACATCGGCGACGCCACCCGCAGCCTCGCCGAACAACTCGCACGTGCGGGACAGCAAAGCCTCGACGGTCTGGCCGACGCCCTCCTCCACCACGCCGAAGGGTCGGCGCCGCGTCACGACGACATCGCCCTCCTCCTGATCCGGGCAACAGGCGACGTACCGCCCGACGGTGCGTGACCGTCCGCCCCGCCGGCCCCGACGCCGACATCGCCTACGAGCAGCTGTGAATGGACTGCCGACGGCACAGAGGTCATCTGCCGACATCAACTTCTGCTCTGACTATCGGTGTTCGACGGTCGGGGTGGTGCGGCGCGGGCCAAGCTGTCCGGCATGAAGCCGAAGGTGGAGCGGACGATCGCCGTACCGCTCTCGTTGTACGAGCAGAGCCAGGAGCAGTTCGAGTACGCCAGGAAGAAGGACAGAGAGCAAGCCGCTCTGACCCGCGAAGGTCACGTCACCGAACGCTACGCGGAGGCGATCAAACTTCTGTCCACGCCAGCCGACAGTGGCCTCATGAGCCGACTGGGAGGCATCTACTCACTCGAACGGATCATGAGGGACTCGGAGAAGGACTACGACACGGTGGTCCAAAGGATGACGTCCAGGCCGCACTCTCGGTACTGGTGCGCCGTCCCAGCGGTGGAGAACAACCGCTGGACCTGTCGTTCACGGACCTCAGGCGCGCCGATCTGTCACAGGGCTCGTGCCGTACTCGCCTTCGCGCAACTGGCTGCCGTCGACTTCACTGACGCCAACCTGACGAACGCGGATCTGAGGGGCGCAGACCTCGTGGGCGATCGGCTCGGCGCGCGGATCTCGGTCGAACAACTCCTTGACACCGGGTTCGACGCCTCGACCAAGCTGCCGCTGCACGACTACGTGGGCCACCAGGCGAACGACGCCTTCGCCGACAACCAGGACTTCGCGGCCGTGCCGCGCACCGGGATTCCGGTCAGCCGGCTCTCGACACGTCGAGTGCCGTGAGTGCCACGTGGAGCTCGGTGCGCTGGTCGCCCGATTCGAGGTCGCGGGCGAGGAGACGCTCGATGGTGCGCAGCCGTTGGTACATGGTCTCGCGGGAGAGGCCGCCCCGGCGGGCGGCGGTCGTCTTGTTGCCGGCCGCGTCGAGGTAGTGGCGCAGGGTCGTCAGCAGATCGGTGCCGTGCTGGGTGTCGTGGTCGATGAGGCGCCGGAGCTGCCGTTCGGTGTACTCCTGGATCCGGGCGTCCTCACGGACGGCGTACAGCAGGCGGCGCAGACCGATGTCGGACAGCTCGTGGAAGGAGCGGTCCGGCGGGAGGGGCTGGTGGGGCGGGGTGGCCTCGGCGACGCGGGCCGCCTCGCGGAACGAGCGGGCGGTGTCGGTGAGGTCCGTGACCTCGGAGCCGACGCTCACGACCGCTTCCGGGGCCAGGCTCAGTACCGTGCCGGACAGGCGCTCGACGAGGGGACGCCAGGTCTGGGACGTGCGCAGAGCCAGCAGGACGCCGAGGCGGTCGGGGGCCAGTTCGCCGACGAGGGCCCGCACGCCTGCCGTTCTCAGTTCCTGCAGCAGACGGGACTCGATCTCGGTTCCCCCTTCCCCGGCGCGCAGGTCCACCAAGGTGGCGACGAAGCGGCTCCGGGCGGTCGGCAGGCCCAGTGCCGAGCAGCGGGCGCGGGCGTCCTCCGCGGAGCGGTGGCGCTGCTCCACGAGGTCGCGCAGGGCGTTCCGGTGCGCGGCGCGTTCCCAGGGAGTGGGGTGGATGAGGCGCGCGACGGTCAGTGCCATCGCGGTCCTCTCCAGCAGGGTGATGTCCTCCGGCCCGAAGGTCGCTCCTTCGGTGCGTGCCGGGAGCATGGCCACACGACCCCAGCGCTCGCCCTGGTACTCGACGGAGGCGGTGAGCCAGCCCTCCGGACCGCGTACCGCTGTGCTGTCGCCGGGCCCGGTCGCCCTGGAGCGCCGTTCCCAGTCGGCGAGTGCCTCCTCGACGGTGAGCCCGGACGGCTCGCAGATCAGGGCCTGGTGCACCAGGTTCTCCAGGACGACCGTACGCCCACTCATCTCCGCCGCCGCTCGCACCACGTCCTCCGGCCCGGCACCGCGCAGGGTCAGGGTGGTGAACGCCTCGTGGATGCGCTGCGTGCGGCGCATCGCCTCCGCCTGGTTGCCGAGCAGGAGCGCGTGCACGACCTGGGTGACCTCCAGGAAGTTGACGTCCTTGGCCAGGGTGACGAGGGGCAGGCCGCGCCGGCGGCACGCGTCGACGAGCGCGTCCGGCGGGCGGTGGTAGCGGCGTACGAGTTCGATGACCAGGGCCGCGGCCCCGATGTCCGCGAGTTCGTCGACATACCGGCGCACGCCGACCGCGTCCTGCGGCAGGGGCATCCCGGTGGTGAGGACGAGTTCGCCGCCCTTGAGGAACGACGCGGGGTCGGTCAGCTCGGTGATGTGGACCCAGCGGACCGGACGGTCCAGGTGCGCCGCGCCGGTGACGACATGGGGCCGTCCGGCGGCCAGGACGGGAAGCGCCAGGACGTCGGCCACGGTGACCGGACGGGTGGGCCCCTGGCCGGCCGGGTGGTTGTCGTTCACGGTCTCTCCAAGGGTTCCTGCTCGAACTCGGCCCGGAGCCCGGGGGAGTGCCCGGCCACTGTGACAAGCGTCTCTGACCTGCGCAAGACGGTCCATGAGCGGTCGGTGCCAGGCGTGCCCCCGATGAGGCTGACACAACGTCCGGATGTCGCCTCCCGGCCGGACAGATCGCGCGTTGGCGGGTCCCCGTTCCGCCGAGATGCTCGAAGGACCGCAGCAGACCGAACACCGAGGCCGGGAGACGAACATGACCGCACTGTCGCCGCACCTTCGCCAGGCCACGCCCGTGGTGGCGGCCCGGGGCGAGGGCGTCCACCTCTTCGACGAGGACGGCCGCCGCTACCTCGACTTCACCGCCGGCATCGGCGTCACCAGCACCGGTCACTGCCACCCCAAGGTCGTGGCGGCAGCCCAGGAGCAGGTGGGATCACTGATCCACGGCCAGTACACGACGGTCATGCACCAGCCCCTGCGACGACTGGTCGAGAAGCTCGGCGAGGTACTGCCGGAAGGGCTCGACAGTCTGTTCTTCACCAACTCCGGCAGTGAGGCCGTCGAGGCAGCGCTGCGCCTGGCCCGCCAGGCCACCGGCCGGCCCAACGTCATCGTCTGCCACGGCGGCTTTCACGGGCGTACGGTGGCCGCCGCCTCGATGACCACCTCCGGCACCCGCTTCCGGTCCGGCTTCTCCCCGCTGATGAGCGGCGTGGTCGTCACGCCCTTCCCGTCCGCCTACCGGTACGGCTGGGACGAGGAGACCGCCACCCGCTTCGCGCTGAAGGAGCTCGACTACACACTCCAGACGATCTCCTCGCCCGCGGACACGGCCGCGATCATCGTCGAGCCCGTCCTCGGCGAGGGCGGTTACGTCCCCGCGAACCGCGCCTTCATGGAGGGCCTGCGCGAGCGCGCGGACCGTCACGGCTTCCTCCTCGTCCTCGACGAGGTGCAGACCGGTGTCGGCCGTACCGGCCGCTTCTGGGGCCACGACCACTTCGGCGTGACACCCGACATCCTCGTCACCGCCAAGGGCCTGGCCAGCGGCTTCCCGCTGTCGGGCATCGCCGCCTCCGAGGAGCTCATGACCAAGGCGTGGCCCGGCTCGCAGGGCGGGACGTACGGCGCGAACGCCGTCGCCTGCGCCGCGGCCTGCGCCACCCTCGACGTCGTACGCGACGAGAAGCTCGTCGAGAACGCCGAGGCGATGGGCCAGCGGCTGCGGCAGGGTCTGGAGGCGGTGGCCGACCGGACACCGGGTATCGGCGACGTGCGCGGCCTCGGCCTCATGCTCGCCACCGAGTTCGTCACCGAGGACGGCAGCCCCGACCCCGAGACCGCGGCCCGCGTCCAGCGCGCCGCCGTCGACGAGGGCCTGCTCCTGCTGCTGTGCGGTGCCTGGAACCAGGTGGTGCGCATGATCCCGGCGCTCGTCATCGACGAGACCGCGGTGGACGAGGGCCTGCAGGCGTGGGCGACCGCGGTCGAGGCCGGCACATCGGGCGCGGCACGGCGATGACGGACACCACCACGGCCCTGGAACGGCTGGTCGCGCGGCTCACCGAGTCCGCTCCCGGCCTGCGGGTGGAGACAGGCCCCGGCTCCACCGGTCTCTACGCCTACGACGCCTCCAACTACCGGGTCCCGCCAAGGGCCGTGGTCTTTCCCCGCAGCGCCGCCGACGTCGTCGCGGTGCTGCGGGCCTGCCGGGAGACAGGAGTCCCGGTCACCGCACGCGGCGGCGGCACCAGCATGGCGGGCAACGCCGTCGGTCCCGGCGTCGTGCTGGACTTCTCCCGGTACCTGAACCGGATACTGGACATCGACCCGGTGGCCCGCACCGCGCGCGTCGAGGCCGGAGTGATCCTGGACGCCCTGCGGTCCGCGTCCGCCCTGCACGGGCTCACCTTCGGCCCCGACCCCTCCTCGCACAGCCGCTGCACCATCGGCGGCATGATCGGCAACGACGCGTGCGGCAACCGGTCCGTCCGGCACGGGCGCACCAGCGGGCACATCGAGGCGCTGGAGATCGTGACGGCCGACGGAGTGCGGGCCGTCGCCGACCGCACCGGACTGCGGGCCGCCGACCCGGACGACACCGACGCCGTCCGGCGAGTCGCCGGCCTGGCAGCGGACGTACGCCGCCTGATCGACGGCAACCTCGCGTCGATCCGCACCGAGCTGGGCCGGGTACCACGCCAGGTCTCCGGCTACCAGCTGCACCACCTGCTGCCCGAGCACGACTTCGACATGGCCCGCGCACTGGTGGGCACCGAAGGCTCCTGTGCGGTCGTCACCGCAGCGACGGTCCGCCTGGTGGCGACCGCACAGGCCTCCACCCTCCTCACCCTCGGCTACGACGACGTGGTCGACGCCGCCGAGGACGTCCCCGAGATCCTGCGGTGGAACCCCACCGCCGTGGAGGGCATGGACGAGGCGATCGTCGCCACCATGCGGGCCCGGCGCGGCGCGGACTCCGTCACCGGACTCCCCGAGGGGCGTGCCTGGCTGTACGTCGAGCTCGACGGCGACGACCAGGCGGCCGTCGACGCCCGCGCCGCCGAACTGCTGGACGTGCTCAAAGCGCAGGGACGGATGACCGGTGGGCGGGTCGTGCACAGTCCGGCCGAGCGGCGCTCGCTGTGGCGGGTCCGCGAGGACGGGGCAGGGCTCGCCGCCCGCCTGGTCGACGGCGGGGAGTCCTGGCCCGGCTGGGAGGACGCGGCCGTCGCCCCCGGGAACCTGGCCGCCTACCTGCGTGACTTCCGCAAGCTGCTCGCCGCGCACGGCCTGACCGGCGTGCTGTACGGGCACTTCGGCGCGGGCTGCGTCCACGTACGCATCGACTTCGACCTCGCCACGGACACGGGGCGGGCCGCCACCCGCCGGTTCCTCTCCGAAGCCGCCGCCCTGGTCGTCGAGCACGGCGGAAGCCTGTCGGGCGAGCACGGCGACGGTCGGGCCCGGGGCGAGCTGCTGGAGGTCATGTACAGCCACCGGCTGATCCGGACGTTCGCCGCCTTCAAGGAGATCTTCGACCCCGAGGGCCTGCTCAACCCGGGCGTCATCGTGGCCCCGGCCCGTCTCGACGCCGACCTGGCGCTGCACACCCCCTCCGAAGTACTGCCCGTCGAGACCCTCTTCTCCTTCCCGCACGACGACGACGGCTTCGCGGGCGCCGTACGCCGCTGTGTCGGGGTCGGCCGCTGCCGCAGCGACGTCGGCGGCGTGATGTGCCCCAGCTACCGGGCCACCGGGGAGGAGAACGCCTCCACCCGCGGCCGGGCCCGGCTGCTCCAGGAGATGGTGCGCGGCGGAACCGTCCAGGACGGCTGGCGCTCCTCGGAAGTACGTGACGCCCTCGACCTGTGCCTGTCCTGCAAAGCCTGCTCCAGCGACTGTCCGGTCGGCGTCGACATGGCCACGTACAAGGCGGAGTTCCTCCACCAGCACTACAAGGGCAGGCTCAGACCCCGCTCCCACTACTCCCTCGGCTGGCTGCCCCTGACGTCCAGGCTCGTCGGCTACGCGGCCCGCCCGGTCAACGCGCTGCTGCGCGGACCCGTCGGGAAGCTGCTCGCGCGCCTCGGCGGTGTGACCACGAAACGCCGGATCCCGGCCTTCGCCTCACGGCACGCGCTGCGCCGGGCCCTGCGCACGGCGAGGACCGGCGAACCGGCGAACACGCTGCTCTTCGTGGACAGCTTCACCCGCGCCTTCCGTCCCGAGGTCGCCGGGGCCGCGAGCCGCGTCCTCGCCGACGCCGGCATCCCGTGCACGGCCGAGGACGACCTGTGCTGCGGCCTGACCTGGGTGAGCACCGGACAGCTGTCGCTCGCCCGCCGCATCATGGCCCGCACCGTCGCCCACCTGGACAACGGCGACGACCGGCCCATCGTCGTGGCCGAACCCAGCTGCGCAGCCGCGCTCAAGCGCGACGTGCCCGAACTCCTCGGCACCGACGCCGCCCGGCGCGTCGCGGCCCGCGTCCACACCCTCACCGGAGCCCTGACCGACCTCGCCGCACCCGGCTGGGCGCCACCGGAGCTGCCGGACAAGGTCGTGCTGCAGACGCACTGCCACGAGTACGCCACCTTCAAGGGCCGCCATCCCCGCGACCTGCTCGGCCGCCTCGGCGTGACGAAGGTCGACGAGGCCGAGGGCTGCTGCGGACTCGCCGGCAACTTCGGCTTCGAGGAGCAGCACTACGACACCTCGATGGCCGTCGCCGAGCTCGCCCTGCGGCCGCGTCTCGACGACGTGGACCCGAAGACGCCGGCGGTCGTCGTGGCCGACGGCTTCAGCTGCGCCACCCAGATCGACCACCTCGCCGGAGACCGGGGTATTCGCGCCCTGCACCTCGCGGAACTGCTCGACCCCGCCGCCGACCGACCCGGACAACCAGGAGAGAACTCATGACCGACACACCCACGCAGTTGTTCATCGGCGGCACCTGGGTGGACGCCGCGGACGGCGCCACCATGCCCGTCGACGACCCTGCGACCGGCGAGGTCCTCTGCCATGTCGCCGACGCGGGCCCGAAGGACGCGGGGCTGGCCGAGGAAGCGGCCGTGCGGGCGCAGGCGGAGTGGGCTCGTACGGCGCCCCGGGCGCGCAGCGAGATCCTGCGCCGCGCCTACGAGATCATCATCGAGCGCACCGACGAGCTCGCCCATCTCATGACGTCCGAGATGGGCAAGCCGCTGGCGGAGGCCAGGGGAGAGGTGGCCTACGCGGCCGAGTTCTTCCGCTGGTTCTCCGAGGAGGCGGTGCGTATCGACGGCGGCCTCGCCACCTTGCCGGACGGCCGCAACCGCATGCTGCTCTCCCGCCGTCCGGTCGGCCCCTGCCTGCTGATCACCCCGTGGAACTTCCCGCTGGCCATGGGCACCCGCAAGATCGGCCCGGCGGTCGCCGCCGGCTGCACGATGGTGCTCAAGCCCGCTCCGCAGACCCCTCTGTCCAGCCTTGCCCTCGCCGCGATCCTCAAGGAGGCCGGGCTGCCGGACGGCGTGCTGAACGTCGTCACCACCTCCCGTGCGGGGGAGGTGTGCGAACCGCTCCTGCGCGGCGGGCGGATTCGCAAGCTGTCCTTCACCGGTTCCACGGCCGTCGGGCAGCTGCTCCTCGCCCAGAGCGCTCAGGCGGTCGTACGGACCTCGATGGAGCTGGGCGGCAACGCGCCGTTCGTGGTCTTCGAGGACGCCGACCTGGACAAGGCCGTGGACGGTGCGATGGTCGCCAAGATGCGCAACATGGGTGAGGCCTGCACGGCCGCCAACCGCTTCTTCGTGCACCGGTCGGTGGCGCAGGAGTTCGGGCGGCGGCTGGCCGAACGGATGGGCGCGCTGGTCGTCGGTCCGGGCACCCGGGACGGCGTCGACGTCGGCCCGCTGATCGACAGGACGGGGCGCGCCAAGGTGGAGGAGCTGGTCGCCGACGCGGTGGAGCGTGGGGCGCAGGTGCTCGTCGGCGGCCGTACGCCCGAGGGCCCCGGCTGCTTCTACCCGCCGACGGTGCTGGCCGACGTCGATCCCGGCAGCCGCCTGATGGGCACGGAGATCTTCGGCCCCGTCGCGGCGATCCTCACCTTCGACGACGAGGACGAGGTGATCCGCCGGGCCAACGACACCCCCTGGGGTTTGGTCGGCTACGTCTTCACCGAGGGCCTCGACCGTGCCCTGCGGGTGAGTGAACGGCTGGAGGTGGGCATGGTGGGGCTGAACACGGGCCTCGTGTCCAACCCGGCCGCGCCCTTCGGCGGCGTCAAGCAGTCCGGGCTGGGCCGCGAGGGCGGCCGGGTGGGGATCGACGAGTTCCTGGAGTACCAGTACCTCGCGGTGCCCGTGCGATGAAGGTGTTCATGCCCAGGCCGATGGATCGACCGAGGCCGCGGCCACCAATTCTCAAGTCCAGGAAAGAAGGAACATGTCGCTCCTGAAGACCATCGACACCCATCCCTCCTCCCCGCCGCACCGGTCCGGCCCACTGCCGGAACGTCTGGTTTCCGGTGACCCCGCATTCATGACCTGGCCGCAGGACATCGCCCGCGGGGAGATGATCCATACGGGAGTCTGGGAAGCGACGCCCGGCGAGACACGCTCGATCAAGGGCGAGACCTTCGAGTTCTGCCACATCCTTTCCGGCGTCGTCGAACTCACGCCGGAAGGCGGCGAGCCGGTGGTCTACAAGGCAGGCGACAGCTTCGTCATGAAGCCGGGCTTCGCCGGTGTCTGGAAGACCATCGAAACCGTGCGCAAGATCTACGTGATCGTGAAGTGACGCCGAAGCGCGACGCCCGCCTCCCGCGGGGAGGGACGTCAGGCCAGGTGCCGGGCGGTGATCTCCGCCGCCGTCTCGGCGACCAGCCGGCCCAGCTCGGGCAGCCGTCCGGACTCGAAGCGGGAGTCGGGCAGCGAGACGGCCACGGCGGCCAGCGGTGTGTCCGCTCCGTCGAGCACGGGTGCCGCGATCGCGCAGACCCCCTGCAGGTACTGGTTGTGGTTGACGGCGTAGCCACGCTCTCTCACGCGGTGGAGTTCCGCCCGCAGTCGGTCCGGCTCGGTGATGGTCTCCTCGCCGTAACCCTCCAGCGTCCCCGCGGTGACCTCCGCTATCTCGGACTTCCCCAGGTGGGCCAGGACGGCGTTCCCGGCGGCGGTGGCGTGCAGGGGTGAGGTGTCGCCGATCGTGTGGAAGGTGCGTACGGCGTGGTCGCAGTCGACGCGGTCGACGACGACCATGCACTGCAGTGCGTCCGGTACGGACAGGTGGATGGTCTCGTTGAGTGCGTCGCGGAGCCGGATCATGGGTTCCCGGGCTGCGGCGAACAGGCTGGAGCCTTGGAGGGCGGCGGGTCGTACGGCCAGGACGCGGGCGCCGATCTCCCAGCGGGTGGTGTCCTTGCGGTTGGCGCGCAGCCAGCCGGCTTCCGCCAGTGTGACCAGGGTGCGCTGCACGGTGGACTTCGGCAGTCCGAAGATCTTCGTCAACTCTCCCACGGTCACGGGCTGATGCTGGGCGACCGCCTCCAGGACGCGCAGCGACCTGGTGACGCTCTTCATTTCCATCCGGTTTCCCCCTGTTAATCCTCGAAAATTCTGCTGGACACCCTCTTGACTCCCCTCTGGGCCACTGCCATTCTCTGTGCCAGATTCTAGCACAGCATTCCACAATGTGGCACGGCCCGCCGGGAGATCCCCCGAAGGTGAGCCGGACTGCGAGACGCGGCGGTTGCGAGCCTCAGGCCCACAAGGAGGACCTGGCTCCCGCCCAAACCATCTCGAATCGAACAGCCTCACGTCGAAGGCCCAGCATGCGCCTCGGCGAGACGAAAGGAAAGTTCTGTGTCAGCTGCCAGGAAGCGCGTCGCGGTGGTCGGCGTCGGAACGATGGGCAGCCAGGCCGCCTGGCGGCTGGCGGCCCGCGGCGCCGAGGTCGTCGGATACGACCGCTACGCACCCGGTCACGACCGCAGCGCCGCAGGCGGCGAGTCCCGGATCTTCCGCAGCGCGCACTTCGAGGACTCCCGCTACGTTCCGCTCCTCAAGCACGCCGACGCCCTCTGGGAGAAGCTCCAGCGGGAGACCGGCCGCGAGCTGCGGCGCCTGACCGGGTGCCTGCTCATGGGACCGACCGAGCAGCAGCAGATGGCCACCGTCCTCGAGTCGATCGCGGAGCACGACCTCGACCACGAGGTGCTGGACGCCGAGACGCTCGCCAAGCGATTCCCGCAGTACCGCATCGAGGACGGTGACGCGGCCGTACTCGACCGCCGCGCCGGGTTCATCCGCCCGGAACTGACGATCCAGACAGCCGCCCGCCGCGCCGAGCGACTGGGCGCCGTGATCCACCGCTACAGCACGGTCCGCGAGATCGTTCCCGTCGCGGGCGGCGTGGAGATCCGCACCGACTCCGGCAGCGAGCGCTTCGACACCGCCGTCGTCACGCCTGGCCCCTGGGTCAACGACCTGCTGCCCGACCTGCCGTGGGAGGTGGAAGTCCGCCGCCTCGTCAGCGCCTGGTACGTGCCCACCGCCCCCGACGCCTGGTTCGGCGAGGAGCGCCCGGCGTTCATCCGTACGGCGCCCACCCACTGCTACGGCCTGCCCTCCCCGGACGGCATCTCGGTCAAGCTCGGACTGTCCCGCGCGCTGCACCGGCTCGCCGACGACCCCAACCAGCTGGACCGCACCGTGCACCCCGAGGAGCTGGACATCTTCTCCGAGCTGATCGGCCGCTACCTGCCCGATCTGCACCCGGACCCGACCCGCCTGTCCGTCTTCATGGAGGGATACACCGAGAGCAGCCGCCCGCTGGTCGGCCCGCTGCCAGGCGCCGAGAACGTCATCCTGCTCGCCGGCTTCTCCGGCCACGGCTTCAAACTCTCGCCCGCCTTCGGCGACATCGCCGCCGACCTCGCGCTGGACGGCGCCTCGCCCCAGCCCATCGACTTCATCTCCACCGTCGGCCGTACGGAGGCATGAGCATGAACGACATCACCCTCGCCGTCGGCTCCCTTCAGGCCCAGCCCGGCACCAAGGCCCGTGGCACGGTCCAGGCGGACCTCGGCACCCTCACCGTGGACATCCCGTTGATCCTCGTCAACGGCTCCCGCTCCGGCCCCCGAGTGGTCATCACCGCGGGTGTGCACGGCGGCGAGTTCCCGCCCATCGACGCCGCCGTGCGACTCGCGGACGGGCTGGAACCCACCGAGGTGCGCGGACAGGTGATCATCTGTCCGGTCGCCAATCCACCCGCCGTGTACCAGGGTCGGCTCAACATCTCCCCGGTCGACGGCGTGAACCTCAACCGGGTCTTCCCCGGCGACCCGGCCGGCGGTCCCACCGAGCGGCTGGCCGCCTGGCTCTTCACCCACCTGGTCGACGCCGCCGACGTCTACATCGACCTGCACTGCGGCGGCATCGACCAGGTCCTGCGGGACTTCGTCGGCTACCGCCTCACCGGCGACCCGGACCTGGACAAGGCGACGGCCGAACTGGCAGGCTCCTTCGGCATCGAGGACGTCATCCTCGGACTGACGCCCGAGGGCGGCAACAGCCACGCGGCCGCAGCCCGCCGGGGCATCTCGGCGGTCCTCGTCGAGGTGGGCCAGCTCGGCCAGCGGGACGAGGCCACCGCCCTCCGCCGTGTCGACGGCCTGCTGAAGGCACTTCGCCATGTGGGCGTCCTCGACCAGGACGGTTCCGCCCCGGCGTCGATCCGCACATGGGTCTGGTCCGCCGGCGTCACCACCGAGGCCACCGGCCTGTGGTACCCGGAGTTCTCCTTCGACGCCGACGTCATCGGCGAAGTCGCCGAGGGCGAGCTCCTCGGCCGCATCGTCGACCCGACCGACGGCACGGAGCACACCGTCCACGCCCCGGCCGACGGCCGGATCTTCTACGGCATGCACGGTCTCACCGTCGCCCCCGGTACCGAACTCGCCGCCCTCGCCGTCCCGTGGGACCCCGACACGACCGCGCGGGCCGACATCCTCCGGGGCCCCGGTCTGGGTGCCGGATCCGACGAAGCGGATCCCCGCCCCTAGACCCCCATTTCAGCCGCCCCCCTTTCCACGTCCCCAGCCGCCCCTTCCTAGGGCCAGTACCACCAGGAGGCACCAAATGAAAGATGCCCGAATAGACCGCAGACTGTTCCTGCGAGGAATAGGCGGGGTCACGGCGGGTGTCGCCGCCGCGACCGCCCTCTCCGCCTGCGGTACCGGCACCAGCCGGTCCGGCGCCGGCAGTGGTGGCAAGGGCGGGAAGACGGTGGTCGTCCGCGACAGCGGCGGTTCCTACGGTGCGGCTCTGCAGAAGGCGATCTACACGCCGTTCACGCAGGAGACCGGCATCGGCGTCAAGGTGCTGAACCTGGATGACGCCCCGTTGCTGGCGCAGATCAAGCAGGGCCGCCCGCAGTGCGACCTCATCAACAACTCGATGATGTCGCACACGAAGTACGTCCAGCAGGACGCCCTGGAGGCACTGGACCTCGACCGGATCAAGAGCCTTAAGAGCGCGAAGATCCCGGAGAACCAGATCACCGAGCATGCCGTCGGCAACAGTTTCTACGGCGCCTGTATGGCATACCGCACGGATGCCTTCGGGGGTAGGAAGCCGCAGTCGTGGGCGGACTTCTGGGACACCGAGGCGTTCCAGGGCGGCCGTTCGATGTGCAACCCGGACGGTGACCTGCCGGAGCTGGAGTTCGCGCTGCTGGCCGACGGCGTCCCGATGG